>JANLPL010000306.1:0-3304 GCA_031367195.1 Bradyrhizobium sp. | reverse complement strand
GGGCTATGACTTCATGTCACCAATGGGGTTGGGGATGCGCCGCGAAGACATCAGCGAGATCTCGCCAGCGGGGCGTTGCTTCGCGTGCTGGCGGACTGGTGCGATTCGTTCGAGGCAATCACCTCTATTTCCCTAGCCGGCGCCAGCAATCGCCGGCGGTGACGCTGCTGATCGAAGCGTTAAGGTATCGCGGGAGGTGACGTTCGCGGTGGCGCGATCCTGTGCTAGACTTGCCGTCATGAACGAAGTCGCCGCCAAACGCATGACCGTCGACGAGTTCCTCGTATGGGGCGAGGGGCGCGAGGGCAAATGGGAGTTGCACGACGGCGTTGTCGTCGAGATGGCGGCGGAACAGGCGTATCATTCCCGCGTGAAAGCCTTTGTAGGCGCGGCGCTACTGGCCGCGCTACGCCGCAAGGGCGCGGATTGCGGAGTGTATGCGGATGGCTTGGCCGTTCGTATTACGAACAGGCGCGCGTTTGTGCCTGATGTGCTTGTGACCTGCCCGCCGACGCCCGAAAAAAACCTGGAAACGACAACTCCCCTCATTGTCGTCGAAGTCCTCTCCCCCTCCACCGCCGCGTTCGACCATGGCGCGAAGCTGGAGGGTTATTTCAGCTTGGCCGGCCTTGCCCATTACCTGCTGATCGACCCGGATCGGCGCGTGCTGATCCACCACAGCGGCGGGCGGGCGGGCGTGATCGAGACGCGGATTCTGCACGAAGGCGCGGTGCGGCTCGATCCGCCGGGCATCGTGTTCGATATGGGCGAATTGTTCGGCGATTGATCAGCGGGCGTGGGTCGCGATCGCGTCCACGATTTGCGGCCAGACGGCGCGCGGCAGGGTGTGGCCCATCTTCTCCAACTCCAGCAGTTTTGCGTGCGGTATGGCGCGCGCCGTGGCTCGCCCGCCCTCGACCGGCACCAGCGGATCGTCGGCGCCGTGGATCACCAGGGTCGGGATTTTGACGCCTCCCAACGCTTCCGCCCGGCTGCCCGAGGCGAGGATCGCCGCCATCTGCCGCGCGCCCCCGGCGGGATTGAGGCCGCGCGCGGCCGCACGCGCCGACCTCGCCTGGTCGTAGGCCTCCTCGGCGGCGTCGGCATAGCCGCGCAACAGCCGCGCGACGCGCACATTGGCCTCGATGAAGGCCTCCACCGTCAGCGGCGGCGGCGCGGTCATGGCGGCCCACACTTCGGGCTTGGGCGGCGGCAGGCCGCGCTCGCCGGTGGTGGACATGATCGAGGTCAGCGTGGCCACCCGCTCGGGGTGGCGGATCGCCATTTCCTGCGCGATCATGCCGCCCATCGAGGCGCCGACGACATGCGCGCGTTTCAGGCCGAGCGCGTCCATCAGCCCGACCGTGTCCGCCGCCATGTCGGCCAGATTATAGGGCGCGCGCAGCGTCTCCTGCCCCATGAACACGCGGGCGAGATCTTGCGGCGGCGTGGAGATGCGCGAGGATTTGCCGATGTCGCGATTGTCGAAGCGCACGACGTGGAAGCCGCGATCAGCCAGGCTCTGGCAGAAGCTATCCTCCCACAACACCATCTGGGCGCCCAGCCCCATGACGAGCACGAGGGCGGGATCGGAGGCCAAGCCAAAAGTCTGGTAGCAGAGGTTTAGGCCGTTGGCGGGCGCCAGTTGCTCCCCGGCGTCGAGTTGCGTGATGGACATTCCGTGGCTCCAGGTCGATGATGGTTGAGCTATGAACGCTCGCGCGGCGGGGCGTCAAACTCAATCGGGGGGCGTCATGGATGTGATCGCGCGCTGGCGGGAGATTGCGCATACGCGCGACGCCGAGGCGCTGGCGGAATTGCTGGCCGAGGACGTCGTGTTCCGCTCCCCGGTGGTGCGCGCGCCGCAACGCGGCAAAGCGATCACGCTCAAATACCTCACCGCCGCGTTCGATGTGTTGTTCAGCCCTGAATTCGCCTATGTCGGGGAATGGCGGGGCGACAATTCCGCCGTGCTGGAATTTACGACCACAGTCGAGGGAATCGAGATCAACGGCGTCGATATCATCACATGGGACGCGAGCGGGCGCATCGTCGAGTTCAAGGTGATGGCGCGGCCGTTGAAGGGGATCAACCTGCTGCATCGGTTGATGGGAGAACGGCTGGCCGCTCAGGCGGCCGCCAGCGCCTGACGCGCGAGCCGCTTGTGCAGCCGCGCCATCAAAGCGGTGGCGAACAGGGGCGTCGCCAGATTGAGGATCGGCACGCAGACGAAGGCGGCCACGATCAGCCCGTTCAGGAACACGGTGAGCGCGTAGTAACGCCGCATCGCGCGCGCGTCCGTCGCGGGGCGGAAGCGCATCGCCGCGAGTTCGAAATATTCGCGCCCGAGGAGATAGGCGTTGGCGGAAAACCAGGCGGCGAAGCCGAAGCCGGGGATGAAGAACAAAACCAGCGCCGTGAGCATCACGATCAGCGTCAGGGCGGCGAAGCGCAAGGCGGCCAGCGTCGCATCCAGCAGCGGCGCGGCGCGGCCGGGGGGGCCGTGAGGGTCGATCTCGCGCTCGACGAGGGCGGCGATGTCGTCGAGGAAGAAGCTCGCCACCAGCGAGGTGGTCGGCGCGGCCAGCAGCACCAGCCCCGCCAGCACGCCAAAGCCGATCAGCACCGATATCGCCGTGGCGAGCCAGCCCAGCGAAGTCGTGACGAAATGCAGCGCGAACCGGTCGAGCCCGAAGCCCGCGAGCGCCAGCACGCCGAGCGTCAGCGCGACGGATTTCACCATCACGCCGCGAAAGGGGGGCGAGAAAATGTCGCTGAGCGAGTCGAGGGCGTCTTGCAGCATGGCGGGGCGCATGTGGGCGCGAAGGGGGCGGATGTCTAGGGTGGGGGGCGATGTTGGGCGGGCGTTGGGAAACGGCGCGGTTGGGGGCGGAGCCAGGGCTGTTCAACGCTCTCAACTGAGTCCCATCTGCAACAGCTTCCAAGTTCTTGATGCGACGGGTGATAGCGGACGATTCCGCCGGGCGAAAAAGTCTGAATCTGTGTGAGGCGACCGAATCGGGAGGTCGCCTTGAAATCCTTGGAGCCGTTCCTGGCGCTGCTCGCCACGATCCCAGACCCGCGCCGCGCCGAGGGCAAGCTCTATAAGTTGCCGCACTTATTGCTGTTTTCCATTTTTGCCGTCGTGAGCGGGGCCAATTCGTATCGCGGCATCCAGACCTACTTCAAGGCGCATCTGCGAGCGCTGAATAAAGCCTTCAAGATCAAGTGGAAAAGGGCGCCGGCGCATACGGCCATCCGCTATATTTTGCAGGGGCTCGACGCCGCTGATGTCGAAAAGGCG
>JANLPL010000304.1:0-2240 GCA_031367195.1 Bradyrhizobium sp. | reverse complement strand
CATCTCCACCATCCGCACCACCATCTTCATGGTCGGCCTCGCCTTCGGCAAATCCGTCACCTGGGGCGGCCAGAGCCGCGACGCCTACGGCATATCGTGGCGCACCGCCGTCGAAAATTTATGGCCGCAAACCCTCTTTGGTGTGATCGTCTGCGGATTGCTCTATCTCATCTCGCCCACCGTGCTCCGGTGGAGCTTGCCGCTCACCGCAGGCTACCTCGTCGCGATCCCCTTCGCGGTGATCACCGCTTCGCCCGCCCTCGGTCGCTTGTTCCAAAAGATCGGTCTTTGCGGCATTCCAGAAGATTTCGCCGCGCCCAAGGAAGTCAAAATCGTCCTTGGTACCTGAAGGTCTTGCCTCCAGGGCAATTCAATTCAGCCTTTCTTCCCGTCTCCCCGCGAGCGGGGAGAAGGTGTCACGCCATGGCGGAGCCATGCTCCGCATGGACGTGACGGATTAGGGGCCGCACGGAATTCGGAGCAGCCCCTCATCCGGGCTTCGCCCACCTTGTAACTTACTTTCTCGCGACTCGGATAGAGATCGAGTTGCGGTGACGGGCGGGAGGTCGCAGCCACCTGGGTCTTCGAGGACCGTGGAGAAGCTTGAGCCCCCGCCTGTCGTTTCCTCGAACCCGAACAGTCGCCGGAGCCGCTCTGCTCGAAGCTCGATTAGGCAAGGACGGGTCGCCATGGAAGTCATCACCGTTGGTATCGACGTCTCGAAAGATCGTCTCGATGTTGCCGTGCGTCCCAGTGGAGATCTATTCGTTGTCGAGCGTAACGCAAAAGGCCTCGAAGCCCTCGTTGTGCGGCTGCAATCACTCTGCCCACTGATTGTTGCGCTCGAAGCGACTGGCGGCTTCGAGACGGTGGTCACCGCCACGTTGGCGGCCGCAGGGCTACCGGTCGCCGTCGTAAACCCAACCCAGGTGCGCTCGTTCGCAAAAGCCCTGGGCCAACGGGCCAAGACCGACCCCATCGATGCCGGCGTAATCGCCCACTTCGCCGAGACGACGCGGCCGCAAGCCCGCGCGCTGCCGGACGCTGAAACCCAGTTGCTGGCGGATCTTGTGCAGCGTCGGCGCCAGATCATCGAGATGATCGGGGCCGAAAGCCAGCGGGCGAAACGGGCGCCCGCACGCCTCCAAAAAAGCATCGCGCGTTTGCGCAAGGCGCTCGAAAAGGAGCTCGACAGCGTCGACTCCGACATCGACGACGCCGTGCGCGGATCGCCGATGTGGCGCGAGAAAGAAGACCTGTTGCAATCGGTTCCCGGAGTCGGACCGACCATCGCACCACCTTGATCGCCGACATGCCAGAACTTGGGCGTCTCGACCGGAAGGAGATCGCAGCGCTCGCTGGCCTCGCCCCCTTCACACGCCAATCCGGACAGTGGCGCGGCAGAAGCTTCATCGGCGGCGGACGGACCAAAGTGCGCACGGCGTTGTTCATGGGCGCAATGGTCGCCAAGACGCATAACCCTATATTGAAAGCCTTCTTCGATCGGCTGGTCGCTGCCGGCAAACCCAAAATGGTCGCCCTCATCGCCACCGCGCGCAAACTTCTGACGATCTTGAACGCCATCGTAAGGGATCAAAAACCATGGCAAAACGCTTGACAGCCAAGACAGTCGCTTCTCCCCGTGAACGGGGAGAATAGAAGCAAGGCTAGCTTATTGCCAACTGCTCGCCTGATGCGCGGTCTGGCAAGGGCTGGCCGAGTCGGATGATTTCCCACTCGAGTGTGATGCCGGAATGGGCTTTGACGCGGGTACGAACGGTTTCTCCGAGGCGTTCGATGTCTTCGCCGCTGGCGTTTTGATCGTTGATGAGAAAATTGCAGTGCATCTCTGACACTTTAGCGCCGCCCACGCGGAAGCCGCGCATACCGGCGGCGTCGATCAGCTTCCACGAGCTGTGCCCGGGCGGATTTTTGAATGTGGAGCCACCCGTGCGTTCTTTGATCGGCTGGTTGGCCTCGCGGTAGTCGGCGACCTCCTGCATCTGGGCGAGGATGGTGGCGGGTTCGCCGGGTTTGCCCTGATAGGTGGCTTCGGTGAAGATCCAGTCGGCGGGGATGGCGCAGTGGCGATATGTGAATCCCATGTCGGCGAGCGTCAGCACGTGGATGGTGCCTTGGCGATCGACCGCGCGGGCGCCGACGAGGCAATCCTTGGTTTCGGTGCCGTGCGCGCCGGCATTCATGCGCAGTGCACCGCCGATCGAACCGGGGATGCCGCG
>JANLPL010000291.1:0-2282 GCA_031367195.1 Bradyrhizobium sp. | reverse complement strand
TGAAGGGGGCGCCGGAAAACCTCGAATTGCGCGCGGCGCCACCCCTTTCTCGACAATCGAGAGACCCGGAGGCGCAATTCACGACTCGTCATACGAGATTCCTCGCATCAGATCGCCAACCGGCGGTTGCATTCTTGCCTCCGCAAAAATGAGGGGAGGGCTGAGCTCCCGCCAATCTGGCCACGATCAAACACATGGCCTACAACCTCATGCGAAGGGCTGAAACAAAAGATTCCATGAGTGTCAGGCGCAAAGCCGCAGCTTGGGACGACGACTACCTCGCCCATCTCATCGTCGTATCATTCCTTCACCCGATTCCCCTGCCCTTCATCCCGCCCTTTTGGCGACCCCGGCGCCGCGCAGCCGCGCCACCTCCGGCAGCGGCGCGCCAATCAGCGGGCGCAGATAATCGTGGAACGCCGGCGTGACGCCATTGGCGTCCGCGTTGATGAACTCATCCTCCATCACCCGCGTCTTGCCCGCGACCCGTTCGAGCGGAATCAGCGGATAGTCGGCGGCGTAATCGCCGACGCGGCGGATCGCCACCGAGCCGTTGCTGGAGCCGAACACCGCATATTGCACCGCCTTCTCGCCGACCTCGCGGGCTTCGCGTTGATCGACGTCGGAGACGCAGCCGACGAACGAGCGTTGCAAATAGCCGAACGTGTCGCCGCGCACGCGCTTGATCCCAAGCTTGTTCTTCACTTCCTCGCACAGGAGATCCGCCAGCGCGCCGGTGCCGGAGAGCTGGACATTGCCATGCGCGTCCTGCTCCAGGTCGCCGGAGAGTTGCGCCAGGATCGGCTTGCCGACCGCGTCGTGGACGCCTTCCGACACGGCGATGACGCAGCGCCCGTGCTGGTCGAATGTCGCCTTCACGTCGGACAGGAACTTGTCGATGGAAAACACCCGCTCGGGGCAATAGATCAGATGCGGACCGTCGTCGGGGAATTTGCGCGCCAACGCGCTGGCGGCGGTGAGGAAGCCGGCATGGCGGCCCATCACCACGGCGCAATAGACGCCTTTCAGCGCGCTATTGTCGAGATTGGCGCCCATGAAAGCCTGCGCGACGAAGCGCGCGGCGGAGGGAAAGCCCGGCGTGTGATCGAAGCCGACGAGATCGTTGTCGATGGTCTTGGGGATGTGAATGGCGCGGATCGGGTAGTTCTCGCGCGCGCTCTCCTCGGCGACGATGCGGACGGTGTCGGAGGAATCATTGCCCCCGATATAGAAGAACGTGTCGATCTCCTGCGCGCGTAAAGTCCGGAAGATCTCCTGGCAATATTTGCGGTCGGGCTTGTCGCGGGTCGAGCCGAGCGCGGCGGCGGGCGTCGCGGCGACGGCTTCGAGATTGGCGGTGCTCTCCTGGCCGAGATCGATCAGATCCTCGTTGACGATGCCGCGCACGCCGTGGCGGGCGCCGTAAACGCAGGCGATATCCTTGAAACGGCGCGCTTCGAGCGCCACGCCGACTAGGCTCTGATTGATGACGGCGGTAGGTCCGCCGCCTTGCGCCACGAGAATCCTACGCGCCATGCCGACCCCCTGCTCCACCCTGACCCGCCGTTTAGGCCGGCGATCGCGCCCGCGCAAGACGGTCGGGCGGACCGTAAACCCCGGCCAAGGCGCGCGACCGGGAGTGGCGGCGGAAATGGGCGGGAAGAGTCTTCGCGACGCTGGCGTTGCGACCGATTCGGAGCTTGATGAAATCGCCGCGGAGGCCGGCCTGTTCGCGACCGCCGAAGCGACCACGATGTCCGGTTGGGTCGGCGCACGACTTGGCTGCAACAGCTGCGCAAAACCCGCTCGGAACTGAACCGGCTGGAGGCGTCGCTGGCCCGGCTCGAACATATCTCGGGTCGCCCGATTCGGCGCGCCGATGATCTCGGCCGCATTCGCTGCCGAATTCGCCGCGCTGGAAGGCTGGACGCTGACACTGATCGCCAATTACGTCGCGCTGGCGGGGCTCGACGACCGCTACGAGAAAACCCAACGCTTTCAGCGCGCCAAGGATTTTCTGCAGGGGGCGATTGAGGAGGCTTGGACGCATAGCCGAGCCCGCGCGATGGTGTTGCAGAAGAAAGTGCTGGAGACGCTGTCCGACCGCGCGCTGATCTTCCCACGAGCGAGGCGGGCGTCGCTTAACAGCCATTCTAAAAGTAGGAAATTTTCGGGATTCGCGAATCAGCAAAAGTCTGATTCAGGGTTGGGATGCAGCTCCTGACCTCACTATTGTCTGGCCTGAAGGCCGTAAGCTCGACTTTTCCTGACGCGCGAAAAGG
>JANLPL010000169.1:0-1513 GCA_031367195.1 Bradyrhizobium sp. | reverse complement strand
CCTCGAAACGATCGATAGCTTTTGCGACCGCGTCGAGCGACGCCTCGTCGCGACCTTTTGTGTCCTTCAGATAGCCTAGCCGGAACTTCTTAGTAACTCCCAAGCCGTCGGCTAGGCGATCAGGTCGAGCGTGAGCTGGGTTGAGGGCGCGGCCAGTGCTTGGAGGATATTGTAGGCCTGCTTTCTGGCTGTGGAAACGACAGACCTGAGCTGGGCGAAGATTTGAGCGCCTTTGAGGGTTCTGAAGCATCCCGAGATTTTCATTTTGACCTTCATCATACGCAGGTCCTGCTCAGCCAGGTTGTTTGTGAAGGGCACGTCGAAGTCGGTCATGAACCGCAGTGTTTCGGTTTTGAAGGTTTTCAGCCTTTCGAGCAGATTGTGGCCTGGGCGCTGTTTGGTGCGCCCGCGCGAGGATGATTTCGTCTCCAACTTGGGCAATTGGCGATGGAAGGCCAGACCGAGGCGAACAGCGGCCCAATAGCGCTCGACGAAAGCCGCGATGGTCTCGGGCGGGAGCGCCGAGGCGCCGGCCTCGCGCGCCGTGTTGACGGCGACGTTGGCGTCCAGCAGCACGGCGCGCATGAGTTCGGCCCAGGGCTCCTTTTCGAATTCGATGAGCGCCTGGAGTTCGCGCAAAATATGCGCGTTGCAGAAGGCGTGATCGACCCCGTCCATTCCGCGATACGGCAGGAAGTGGTCGTGTACGACGACGCCTCCCTGCAAATCCGCCGGGATATCGCCGCGCTTTTCGCCCGCGCGATAGAAGGTGAAAGCCAGGCTCGACGTGGTGTGCAGCCAATGCAGCTTGCCGGCGATCCGATAGCCGGTTTCGTCCAGGCAGCGAACTGCGGCCTCGGCGACGCGCTGACCAATGGCTTGGTAGACCTGGCCCAGTTCGCGCGCCTTCTTTCCCACCCAGGCGACGATGCTGGCCGGACAGATCCGCGGCGCGCCGAACAGATCGCTCAACGCAAGCGCCGCGCGATCTTCGGGGATCAGTTGCTGGACGTTGAGATAGATCGCCGCCGCCTTGATGCGCTCGCCATATTGGGTCGGCGAGACCACGCCTTCGGGAAAAACCGCTCTCGTTTCACCATGACAGTTCGGGCAACAATGGATCGCAGCGCGGTATTCGGTCACCTCGATCATGCGCTCGGGAAGATCGAACACCTGTCGCCTTTCCGCTCCGACCACAGAACCCGCGTCAAGCCCAGCGCAACAATGGCGGCACAGCGTTGCGGCGCGCTCGACGATCCGGTCGGGCTCGGCGACCTGGCGAAGCGTATCGCCCCGGTGGCCCTTTTGACCGCCGCTCGATTTGCCCGAACGCGTGCGCAGGCTGCCCAGAATGCGCGGCTTCTTCTTCAACCCGTCGCTCGACGGCGGTTTCGAACTGTTGGAGCTGTCCAACCCCAGCCGCCGCCGAAGCTCGGCGTTCTCCGCGCGAAGCGCTTCAATCTCGCGCTTCAGGGAAGCAATCAGCTCTTCGACTTCGGGCGGAAGATCCATT
>JANLPL010000128.1:0-46202 GCA_031367195.1 Bradyrhizobium sp. | reverse complement strand
CCGGGCTTGTCCCGGCCATCCACGCGGTTCAACCAAATGGAAGTCTGCCGATTGGTCTGCGCTGGTTGATCGTACAAACCTCGACCTGCTCTGTCGCGGGTCGGCGTGGATGGCCGGGACAAGCCCGGCTATGACGGCGGCTGCGGTGGCGCGCCTCAATCCACATCCTCGACCTGCACCGTCCGCCCGCTCAGCTTCTGCGCCAGCGAGGCTTCCATGAAGGCGTCGAGGTCGCCGTCGAGCACTTCCGACGGCGTGCCGGAGACGTGGCCGGTGCGCAGGTCCTTCACCATCTGATAGGGCTGCAACACATAGGACCGGATCTGGTGGCCCCAGCCGATCTCGGTCTTGGAGGCCGCGTCGGCGGTGATCGCCGCCTCGCGCTTTTCGATTTCCTTCTCGTACAGCCTCGCGCGCAGCATGTTCCAGGCGGTGGCGCGGTTTTTGTGCTGCGAGCGCTCCATCTGGCAGGCGACGACGATGCCGCTCGGCAAGTGGGTGATGCGCACCGCCGATTCCGTCTTGTTGACGTGCTGACCGCCGGCGCCCGAGGCCCGGTAGGTGTCGATCTTACAGTCGCTTTCGTTGATGTCGATCTGGATGCGGTCGTCCACCACGGGATAGACCCAGACCGAGGCGAAGCTGGTGTGGCGGCGCGCGTTGGAATCGAACGGCGAAATACGCACCAGCCGATGCACGCCCGATTCCGTCTTCAGCCAGCCGTGCGCATTGTGGCCCTTGACGACGATGGTCGCGGATTTGACGCCGGCCTCGTCGCCCGCGGTCTCCTCGATGATATCGACCTCGAAGCCGCGCCGCTCGCCCCAGCGTACGTACATGCGCAGCAGCATCCGCGTCCAGTCGCTGCTTTCCGTGCCGCCGGCGCCGGAATGGACTTCGAGGTAGCTGTCGTTGGAATCCGCCTCGCCTGACAGCAGCGCCTCAAGCTGGCGCCGGTCGCCCTCCGCCTTGAGCGCGCGCAAAAGCGCCAAACCCTCGCACTCGGTCGCCTCATCGCCCTCGGCCTCGCCGAGTTCGACCAGCGTCGTCGCGTCATCGAGTTCACGTTCGAGCTTGGAAAGCGAGCCGAGCCGGTCCTCCAGCTGGGTGCGTTCGCGCATCAGCTTCTGCGCGGCTTCGGCGTCGTTCCAGAAATCGGGCCGTTCCGACTTGGCGTTTAGTTCGGCGAGGCGGCGCGTCGAGGATTCGACGTCAAAGATGCCTCCTCAGCAGTCCCATCGACTGCTTGATGTTGGAGACGAGCGATTCGGCTTCGGCGCGCATGGGTGTGTCCTTAAGGGCGCTCATTTAGACGAGGGGGGAGGGGGCGGCAAGGGGGCGGCGGCGTTGCGGAAATAGCTGGAATCTGCTATTAGCTAAGTGAGCTAAGAGAGGCGCGGACATGCAAGTCACTATTCACGCCGCCAAGACGCAGCTTTCCAAGCTCATCGAGGCCGCACAGGCGGGGGAGGATGTTATTATCGCAAAAGGCGATACGCCTGTCGCCAAGCTGGTTCCGATTTCGCAAAAGACCTTCAAGTTCGATCTGTGGAAAGGAAAGGTTGCGCCACCGCCGCCGAACTTTTTCGATCCACTGGACGAGGAGGAGCTTGTGCACTGGGATAGCGACGCCTGATGGCGGTGTTGCTGGACAGTCACGCCTGGATTTGGACGAATCTCGACAGTCGGCGCCTTTCCGCGCCGATCCGCAACGTGATCGCGAACTCTCGGTCGGTCCTCGTTTGCGTCATCTCGATTTATGAAGTCGCCCATAAGGCGCGATTAGGTAAGTGGCCTGAAGTGCTTCCCCTTGTCGATCGATTGAACGACGCCGCTCGCCAGCAAGGCGTTCGCCTCGCCGACATCGACGGCCAGACCGCCTTACTTGCCGCACAACTCGATTGGGCGCATCGCGACCCGTTCGACCGCCTTATAGCCGCAACGGCGATTTCGCGGCGCGCGACCTTGATTTCCGCGGACGCCCAATTCGACGATCTCAAAAGTCGGCCAGACTGGCCCGGTCGCCTCTGGTAGGCGCCTATTCCATCGCCTCCAATTCAACGATCATCCGCTCGATCAGCGACAGGCCGATCGACCAAAATTTCGGATCGTGCGCGTCGAGGCCGAACGGCTTCAGCAATTCCCCGTAAGGCTTGGAGCCGCCCGCCGACAACAGCGCGAAATAACGCTCGACGAAACCCTCGGGTGCGCTCTCGTAAACGCCATAGAGCGAATTCACCAGGCAATCGCCGAAGGCATAGGCATAGACATAGAACGGCGCATGGATGAAATGGCCGATATAGGCCCAGTAGGTCTCGTAGCCGGGCCCGAGGTCGATCGCTGGCCCGAGGCTCTCGCTCTGCACGCTCATCCACAAAGCAGAGATTTGCTCCGAGGTGAGTTCGCCGTTGCGCCGCTCGGTGTGGATCAGCCGCTCGAACTTGTAAAAGGCGATCTGCCGCACCACCGTGTTGAGCATGTCCTCGACCTTGGAGGCGAGCATCGACTTGCGCTCGGCGGGGTCGGCGGCGGAGGCGAGCAGGGCGCGGAAGGTCAGCATCTCGCCAAACACGCTGGCGGTCTCGGCCAACGTCAGCGGCGTCGGGGCCATCAGCGCGCCGTTCGGGGCGGCCAGCACCTGATGCACGCCGTGGCCGAGTTCATGCGCGAGCGTCATCACGTCGCGCGGCTTGCCCTGGTAGTTGACCAGCACATAAGGATGCGCCGAGGGCGTGGTGGGATTCGCGAAGGCGCCCGACGATTTGCCGGGGCGCACCGGCGCGTCGATCCAACCCCCGTCGAAAAAGCGCTGCGCGATCTCGGCCATCTCGGGCGCGAAGCCGGCATAGGCGCTGAGAATCGTGTCGCGCGCCTGGTCCCAGGTGAAGGCGCGGTTGGCCGCCATCGGCAGCGGCGCGTTGCGGTCCCAATGCGAGAGCTTCTCTTTGCCGAACCAGCGCGCCTTCAGCTTGTAATAGCGGTGCGAGAGGCGCGGAAAACTCTCGCTCACCGCCTGCACCATGGCCTCGACCGTCTCGCGTTCGACGCGATTGGCGAGGTGGCGCGAATCGGCGATGTCGGAAAATTTCCGCCAGCGGTCGGAAATCTCCTTGTCCTTGGCCAGCGTGTTCATGATGAGCGTGAACACGCGCAGGTTCGCGGAGAAAGTGGCGGCCAGCGCCTTGGCCGCCGCTTCGCGCTTGGCCGGGTCGGGGTCGGACATACGCGCCAGCGTCGGCTCCAGCGTCAGGCTCTCGCCGTCGATCTCGAACCGCAACGAAGCCACGGTTTCGTCGAACAGCCGGTTCCACGCCCCGACGCCGGTGACGGATTTTTCGAGGAACAGTTGCTCGATCTCGTCGGCGAGCTGGTGCGGCTTCTCCTTGCGGATGTCCTCCAGCCAGGGCCGGTAATGGGCGAGCGGCCCCGACGACATCGCCGCGTCGAGCGCGGCATCGTCGAGCCGGCTGATCTCCAATTCGAAGAACAGCAGTTCGCCGGCGATCTCCGTCACTTTTTCCGACGTGTCGCCGTAGAATTTCGCCCGTGTCGGGTCGATTGTGTCGCCGGCGTAGGTCAGCGAGGCGAACGACATCAGCCGCCCCATCAGGTCTTGCAGCGTCTCGTATCCCTTGATGACGACGGCGAGCGAGGCGCCGCCCTGCGCCAGCAGGCCGGCGAGGCGGCCCTTGTGCGCGGCGGCGAAGACCTTCGCCTCCTCGCCGGCGCGCGCGAGGTCGGCGGCGAAGGCGGGAGAATCGACGGCGGGATAGAGATCCCCCAGCCGCCATTCCGGCAGCGGGCCGAGATCGGGCGCCGCTGCGGCGGCTTCGGACGGCGAGGATAAGGGAAGGTTGCGGGCGGGCATCGGCGAATCAGGCTCCTTGCGGACGCGGCTCGGGCGCGAAGAGCCACATTTGGCGGCTTGGCGCGCCTCCCGCAAGCCCTTTGGCGGAGCGGGAAATCGCCCCGCATTAACATGACCTTTACCCTGGCGCCGGAGGTTGTCGGCGAAGCGGCGTCATAGCGCGCCGCGACGCGTTGGAAGCCACATGGCCGCCCTGATACTGGTTGTTGACGACGATCCCGTGCAGCGTCGGTTGCTGGAAGCGATGATTCGGCGCTTCGGCTATCAATCCGAGACGGCGGACTCCGGCGAGACGGCGCTGGCGCGGCTGGAGGCGACCGACCGCCCGTCGATCAATCTCGTGATCCTCGATCTCGTCATGCCCGATCTCGACGGCATGGGGGTTCTGGGCCGGATGCGCCAGCGCGGGCTCTCGACGCCGGCGATCGTGCAGACCGCGCATGGCTCGATCGAGGCGGTCATTTCCGCGATGCGCGCGGGCGCGCTGGATTTCGTGGTCAAGCCGGTCGGCGCGGAGCGGTTGCAGGTCTCGATCAAGAATGCGCTGCGGGTTGACGCGCTGGAGGACGAATTGCGTCGCGCGACGCGCCGCGGCGTGGGCGAACTGACGTTCCGCGACATCGGCACCAAGGTCGAGAATATGGCGCGCACGCTGAGGCTGGCCGAGCGCGCGGCGAAATCGGGCATCCCCGTCTTGATCGAGGGCGAATCGGGCGTGGGCAAGGAATTGCTGGCCCGCGCCATCCAGGGCGGCTCCGACCGGCGCGGCAAAACCTTCGTGACCGTCAATTGTGGCGCGCTGCCGGAAAATCTGGTCGAATCGATCCTGTTCGGCCACGAGAAAGGGGCCTTCACCGGCGCGACCGAGAAACACGCCGGCAAATTCGCCGAAGCCAATGGCGGCACGCTGTTTCTCGACGAAATCGGCGAATTGCCGCTCGACGCGCAGGTGAAATTGCTGCGCGCCTTGCAGGAGGGCGAGATCGACCCCGTCGGCGCCAAACGCTCGGTCAAGGTCGATTTCCGGCTGGTTTCGGCGACGAACCAGAACCTGATCGAACTCGTCAAGCGCGGCAAGTTCCGCGAGGATTTGTTCTATCGCCTCAACGTGTTCCCGATCACCATTCCCCCGCTCAGGGCGCGCGCGGCCGACGTGCCCGACCTCGCCCGCCGCTTCGTCGCGCGCTTCGCGGCGGAGGAAGGCAAGCGCGTGCGCGGGATTTCCAACGAGGCTCAAGCCCTGTTGTCGAGCTACGATTGGCCCGGCAACGTCCGCCAGTTGGAAAACGCCGTGTTTCGCGCTGTCGTGCTCGCGGACGGCGACGAACTGACGGTGGCGGAATTTCCCCAGATCGCCGCGCAGGTGCAAGGTTTCGACGTGCGGATTCCGCCCGCCCCGGCGCAGGGCCCCTCGGTCTCGGTCGCCTTCGCGCCCGCGCCGACGCTCGACAAGCGCGATCCCAACCTGCTGCCGCTGATCGACGACAGCGGCGACGTGCGTAAGCTCGAAGAGATCGAGGCCGACGCCATCCGCTTCGCGCTGAACCATTATCACGGGCAAATGTCGCAAATGGCGCGCAAGCTTGGGATAGGGCGCTCGACGCTATACCGTAAGATGAAGGAGATCGGCGTCGAGACCGATCTTCTCGGCGACGCCGCCGCGTGATTTAGCCGAACTCCCGTCAGGCCCCGGCGCTGGACAAGGGAAGCGCGGATGGGTCTATTGCGCCCCGGCGCGAGAATGCGCGAGCGAGTCATGTGGATAAGCGGCCTGAGGCTTAAGGCGAGTTTGGCGGCGCTCGTAGTGGCGACCGCAGCGGCCTGCGCCGTCGCCCTGGCCGACGAGGCGACACCCGATACGTCGGTGGCCACGACCCCGCTCGGCCTCACCCCGTCTTCCGCACAGCCGACAACCGCCGATGCGCTTCCGACCGGCGCCTTGGAGCCTCGCCTCGCGCAGGGCGAGGCCGCGCCCGCGATCTCCCGGCTCGACCTGTCGCCGCCGCCGGGGATGCTGCCGGCTTTGCCGCCCGAGGCGCCGACGCCCTCATTCGCGCCCCCGCCGGCCGTCGAGCCCAGCCGGGAATCGCCTGCTCTCGCCAACGCCGCGCCGGAGACGCCGCCGCCGACTCCCGCCGCGATCGCCGCGCCGGAACCGACCCCGGCCGCTGTACCCACGCCGGTCGCCCAGCCTACCGGCGCAGCCGATGCTCTGGCCGCCGAGGTCCATGCCGCCGTCGACCGGCTCGTCGAGGCCAAGCCGGCTGGACATCCCATCGGGGCCGGCGACTGGAGCGCGGCGCGCAAAGCGGTCGCCGCGCTTTACGCCGAGCGCGCCTTTGCCCCGCTCTGGCTCGACGGCGACCATTTCAGCGCGCACGCCAAGGCGGCGCTGGCGCGGCTTGCGCGCGCAGGCTCGGATGGGCTCGATCTCGCGGGCGCGCCGGCGCCCAAAGCTGATCTCGCCACCGCCGCGCCGCCCGCGCTGGCGGAGGCCGATCTCGCGCTTTCCACGGCCATCGTCGCCTATGCGATGCAGGCGAGCGGCGCCCGAATCGTTCCGGGCAGCCTTGCCAAGGACGTCAGCGCCAAGCGCGAAGTCGTCGACCCCGGTTTCGCCTTGAAGCGCGTCGCCGCCGCCGCCGACCCGGACGCCGCGCTTGGCGACTTCAATCCGCCGCATCCCGGTTATCGCGCCCTGCGCGACGCCCTGGCGGCGTTGCGCGACGAGGAGCTTGCGCCCGTCGCGCGGCTGGGGCCGGGGCCGGTGCTGAAACTCGGCATGACCGATCCGCGCGTGCCGCTCATCCGCGCCCGTTTCGGGCTTGGCGCGGCGGGCGATCCCCAGGCGTCGCAGGTCTATGACGTGAAGGTGGCGAGCGCGGTGGCCGCGTTTCAGCGCGTACACGGGCTTAAGGCCAGCGGCGCGCTGACGGAGGCGACGGCGAGCGCGCTGGAGGGGGTCAATGCGCGCCAGCGGCGCGAACAGCTCATCCTCGCCAATATGGAGATGTGGCGCTGGACGCCGCGCGAGATGGGGGAGATCAGGGTCGAGGTCAACGTGGCCGACTTCTCGCTCAAGCTGATGAATGGCGATTCCGTCGTCCACAAGGCGCGCGTCATCGTCGGCAAGCCGGACACGCCGACGCCGATTTTCTCCAATTCCATCAAATACATGCTGTTTAATCCGGCATGGCATGTGCCGGAATCGATCATCAAGAAGGAAATGGCGCCGAAATTCGCCGCCGACCCCGGTTATTTCGCGCGCCACGGCTATAAGGTGAGTTACGTGGGCAGTCAGATGGTGGTGGAGCAGCCGCCCGGCGAAGCGAACGCGCTGGGGCGGATGTTGTTTCTGTTCCCCAATGAACACGCGGTTTATCTGCACGACACGCCGATGCGCTCGCTGTTTTCCGCCTCCTATCGCGCCCTGAGCCACGGCTGCGTGCGGGTGGAAGACCCCGCCCGGCTGGCCGAACTTCTGATGGGCGGCGCCGCAAAAGGCTGGACCGAGCGCAAAGTGCAATCTCTGCTTGGCGATAAGGAGCGCACCTTTTCCCTGCCGGCGCCGGTCCCTGTTCACCTCGAATATTTCACAGAATTCGTGGACGAGAGCGGGACTTTGCACGAGCGCGAAGACCTTTATGGATTGACGGGGAAAGTCGCCACGGTCCTGGCCGGTCTTTCGGCGCGATTGAACTGATGGCGGCATCGGACTATAGATCGGATTGGCGTCCTTCCGGCGGACGCCTGAATTATGGGCAGGCCGGGTGTTGTCGCGCCTGTGCGTTCGGCGTTTGGCGGAGCTGATGAGGGGCGGGTTGGCGTCGGTCGAGACAGAGCGGACGGGCAAGGGGGGATGGCGTCATAAAGTCGCCGTGCTCGGCGGCGTCGCCCTCTATGCGCTGCTGCAAGCGCCCGCGAGCACGGAGCCCGCGATCGCCAACGGCGACACGCGCACGCTCACCTTTGTTAACAACCATACGCACGAGACCGGCGAGTTCACCTATCGCGCGAACGGCTATTACGATGAGGCCGCGCTCGAAAAGATCAACTGGTTCATGCGGGACTGGCGGACCAACGAGCAGATCAAGATGGACCCGCGGCTGTTCGACATCCTGTGGGAAGTTTACCGCGAATCCAGCTCTGTCCAACCGATCGACGTGCTTTCCGCCTATCGGTCGCCGCAGACCAACTCGATGCTACGCCGCCGCTCGCGCCTGGTGGCAGAACATTCCCAGCATATGCGCGGCAAGGCGATCGACGCGCATTTCATCGATGTCGGGCCGAAGCCGATTCGCGACATCGCGATGCGGATGCAGGAGGGAGGGGTCGGCTTTTATCCGATCGGCTCGACGCCGTGGATTCACGTCGATTCGGGCACCGTCCGCTATTGGCCGCGCATGAACCGTGGTGCGTTGGCCCGACTTTTCCCCGACGGAAGGACTGTATTCATACCGTCCGACGGGCAACCGATGGAGCGCTACGCCGACGCCAAGGCGATGATCGAATCGCGCGGCGGCGAAGTGCAGACGGCGAGTTCCTCGGGCGGCGGCCTGTTCAACTGGCTGTTTGGCGGCGCGCGCGGCGGCGGGGCGGACGACGAGGAAGAAGCGGGCGGCGCACGTGTGATGGCGGGCGGTCGCGGCGGTCCGCCGATGGTTATGGCTGGCGTCGGCCGTGGCGGCCCCGCGCTCATGGTGGCGACGGCCGTCAAGCCGGAACCGGCCAGTGCGCCGTCTCCGGTTCCGGCTCCGCCGCCTCCCTCGCCGCCCCCTGTTGAGGCCGCGGCGACGCCGACGGCGAACGACGCGGAGGCCTCCGATGCGAAGAGCGCCCCCGCGGATTCGCCTGAATCGGCGCCTGCCGTCGTGGCCGCCGCGCCGCTGCCGCCGCGTAGACCGGCCGCGCTCCTGGCGTCGCTCGATCTGGCTGCGCCCGTGCCGCCGCGCCGGCCCAGCGAACTGACGATTCCCGCGACCGACAGGAAGGCCGCGTTTCCCAATAACGACGATCTGATCGCGACCTTGATCGAAAGCAACGCGCTTCCCAAAGCGATCACCAAGGGCGTTCGGAGCGCGCCGAAAACCGCGCTGGCCCTGACCGAAACCAAAATGTCTGGCGGCGGCAACGCCGATGCGCTCGCCCGCGCCTCCGCGCTTGCGCCGCCTCCGCTGCCGCCGGTCCGCCGCCGAATCGAATCCGAGGGCAAGACGATTGTCGAAAAGGAGCCGCCCGCTCCGCCCGTCCGCCCTGCGAAGACGATGCGGCCGACCGCCGCCAACCCGTTTGGCGCGCTGGTGGTCGACGCCTTCAATTCCGCGCCCGCGTCCGGGGCCGCCAAATCTCCGGCCGAGTTGCGAGGGACTTCGCCCTAATTCGGTGTTTTTGGCCTGACGCCGTCAGATTCGCCTCGCGGGTTAGAACGCAGGCGGATGCGGAGCAAAAAACATCGTAATAATCAAATTCAGATTATACGTTGACACGTTCAGCTACATTTAAGATGCAGAAATATTTGTGCAATTTGTAGTCTATTTTTTGGATAGAAGCGCGACTATAATCTCCGAGATGCTTGCAAAAAAGCGCGACCCGGCATCGCTTCGCGCTTGCGGCGCGTCACATTCTCGCAACCCACTTTTTTTCCTGCTTTGCTTTCAGAATTTTGCACGCAATTGCTTTAGAACGCTGTGATTCACGGAAAGTTGTGGGCGGCCGCGCCGTTGGTCTTGTGCCGCCCGCGCACATAGTATAGCGTTTGGCTTTCGTAGAGTTTTGCAATCTCCGGGTACAGTTGTTCGCGTGGGCTCGGGGCAAATTGTGATCTGGCAGTAAATGTACGTTGAAAGCGCGCGTTCTTTGGCGACGTTCGGCATCGATTGTTGGGCGCAAACCTGAACGTTGGAGTCTGATTTTTTCCGAGAGGTGGCTGTGACGGAAACCGGAGCCGATGGCGCCCGCGCCCGAAAGCTCGTCGCCCCGATCTCGGCGCGACCGCAGGGTGGAGCAGGGCGTTCATTCGCTCAGGGGCTTGGGGGTTCTTTGCCGATGTTGGCGGCGACGACGGTCGTCGCGCTTGCCTTCGCTGTGGGACTGGCAGTCTTATTTTCCTCACCCGCGGGAGGTTTCCGCTTCTTTCTGATTTGCTTGATGGCGACGGGGTTGATGGCGAGTTTCGTTTGGTTGACCGCCAGGCTTTGGCGCACGGGCGCTGACAATTTGGGCGCGGGGCTGACGTCCGCGAATTTTTCCGATGGAGACCTGGCCGCCAGCGGCGGCGGACGCTTCGCAACTCAGAGCGCCGCGCGTCGCAACCGGCCGTTGTTCGGAAATCCGTTCGATATGTTCGCCGCCCGTTTTTTCAAGAACACGTCCAAGAACACGTCCAAGAACACGCCCAACAACACGCGCAACAACACGCCATCGGCTGACGGCGCGTCGTTGGCGGCGCATAGGAGCGACCTGGCCGGCGTTCTCGCGACCGAGGAATCGAAGTTGACGGAGGCCCTCGATCTCTACGCGCAGTCGATCTCGTCGCGGTTGAATTTCGCGAGCGTGTCGTTTGCGCGCGAGTTTCGCGATGGCGGCGAACAGTTGAACGAGCGTATGACGGCTACGGCGGAGGCTGCGGCCGCAAATATCGCCAGGCACGGAGAGGCGGCGTCGGACACGCTTCGCAGAACCGTCGACGCAATCGATCAGCGGCTTGCCGAGCATACCCGCCAGATCGCCCTTCAGCTGGAATCCGCCAGCGTGGGCGCTATTGGAAGCCAGTGGGACGCCGTAACGCGGCGCGTCGAACACTCCGCGACGGCGATGGACGAAGCTGGACACGCCCTGAACGAGCGCGCGACGAGCGCCGTGGCGGCGATCGAAACGAAATTGCAGCAAGCCGCCGTCGTCATCGATCAAATGCTCGAACGTGCGTTGCAACGTATCGAATCGAGGATCGAGGGCCAGGTTGAAGTCTTGAGCGCGAAGCTATGCGCCGTCGATGAGACGCTGGATCGACAATGGGCTTCCCGCCGTGAAGGCCTCGCCGCGGAATTCGTCTCGGTCGCGGAATCGACGACGCGGCAGAGCCATTCCTCGCTCGAAAAAGCGTCAAATGCGATTGCGACCATTGAATCGACGATGTCGCATCGCCTGGACGCCTTTGAATCGACGCTGGCGGAACGCGGCGACGCGTTCATGGCAAAGTTGGCGGCGCAATCTCTCGCCTTGCAGGGCGCGCTCGACAATGCGGAAGGCAAGATCGCGCAATTGCAATCCAGCGTCGAACGGAGCGTCGAGGCCGCCGCATCCGGCGTCAACGAGGCGGCGACGCGGCTGGAGGGAGCGGGCGGCCAGCATCGGGCGCTGCTCAGCGAAACGCTCGAAATTCATCGCGCGACGCTGGCGCGGGAAATGAACGCCGCCGTCTCGATGCTGCAAAGCCAATCGATCGAGCGCGAAACGACAATCCTCGATCGGATGACGACGACGTCGCGCGCGCTTGTCGACGGGTTGCTCGGCGAAGTCAGCGCCATCGCCGAAGCGCTCGGGTCGCGCGGCGAAACCCTGCGCGATTCCGTCCACGCCCGGCAGAGCGAATGGATCGTCGCGATCGAGAGCGGCGCCGCCCAAACCGAGCAGCGCTTTGGCAAGAGTCTGCGCGCGACGACGGAATCCCTGGATGCGCTCGCCGCGCGCATCGACAGCGGACTGGAGCAGCGCGGCCGGGCGATCGCCAGAACCCTCGCGCAGGCGACGCAGACCCTGATGCAGACCCTGGCGGATGGCGCGCGTCTGACGCGCGCGTCGATCGAGCAGGACGCCGCGGAAGCCGCCAGGGCTTTGGACCATGCGCGGCAATCGTTGATGGCCTCGATAGAGACGACCGCAAGAAGCGGCGCCGAGACTTTGACGTCGGGCTTCGTGGGTCAGCGGCAACAGCTTGAAACGACCGTCGCCGAAGTCGTGAACAAACTGGAGACGGCCCATGCGGGGTTGGTCCGGTCGATCGAGCGTTCCGCGGCCGAAGCGGACAGTCTGCTTGCCCATCACAGGGTCGAGGCCAGCCGTTCCTTGGCAGCCGGGTCGATCGAAGCCGCGCGCGCCCTCGATGAGCGACGCGAGAGCCTGCTTGGCGGCGTGACCGACGCGACCAAGGCGATCGTGGAAACGCTGCTGCAGCGCGGAAACGAAAGCCGGCAGGCGCTTGAAGACGAGGCGACGAGGGCCGCCCGGACGCTTGGCGAAAGCCAGTCGGCCTTCACCGGCGCGGTTTCGCGTGCGGCCGAGTCATTTGCGGCCGAATTTGCGCGCCAGCAGGCGCTGCTGCATCATACCTTCGAAGGCGGCGCTGAACGCATGAACAGCGGGTTCGTCGCGCCGCTGACCAAGACCCTGACCCGCATCGAGGCGGAAGGGACGCAACTCGCCGCAGCCACGCAGGCGCTGGCGGAATCCGTCGCCGCGACATCGTCGTTGCAGCGCCGGCAGCTGAACGAGGCGTTCGCGCGCGAGGCGGATGCGCTCGCCGCCACCTTGGCCGCCAATGCGGAGACTTTTCAGCGCAAATTCGAATCGGCCTTGTCCCATGCGGACGACATCTTTCTGTCGCGCGGGGTCGATGTCGCGCGCACGCTCGCCACGCGAATCGACGAGTTGCGCGGGCTGCTGGAGCGCGAGGGATCGTTTTTCCTCGATTCGCTCGAGTCTCGGCGCGAGCATTTGTCGCAAGCCGTCGATGCGGTCAGCCAGCGCTCGCTGGGCGACTTCGAGCGCAAGACGGCAGGTCTTATATCCTTGCTGACCCGGCGCGGCGACGATCTCTTGTCCGCGATGACCGCGGCGGCGTCGGAATCGGCCAGAAAAGTCGCCCAGCTCGCCGGCGAAGTCGATGCGCAAGCCGTCAGAGCCGCGGAGACCTTGCGGGAATTGGAGCAGCGGACGGAATCGCTTCGGGCGCTGGCCGATGCGAAGGCCGGCGATTTGCCGGCGGGTCGAAATGTGATCGCCTTTGGTTCGTCGCCCTCGCCGCCGACCTACGAGGCTTTGGACCGCGACACGCTTGATTCCCCATTGCGTCATGCCGCCGAGGCAGGCCGCGACTACACGACGCATCCGATCTGATCCAAATCATGGAATGCATCCCATCGCCGCTGAGAACCATGTGCGGCTGTTCCCCGGTCGATCCGACAATTTAGATTTTGCTTGACGACTTGGTGCGAATGGGCTTTCGACTTCGGAAGGGCTGCGATGAGGCGCAGGGACGCGGTTTCCAAGTTGGCGTGGGAATGGTCGGCGGGATGTAGCGCGCTGCATGGGCGAGCCAACTTGTTCGCGCCTCAGCGGAATCGCAAGCGGACGGTTCACTTGTGAAAAAGAACGACGGATCAGTTCAGGACGTGTCGTCTGGCGTTGGTCGCCAGATCCCGGATCAACAGCCACAGCGGTCTCGACCGAGTCCGGCAGTGAGGGAACTGCGTCAGTCGCAGGGGCTGGAGCATGCAAAGGAGGCGGATTTGCTGGGGAATTTGATTAGCGTCGCACATGCCGGTGGGCAGGGCAAAACGACGCTCGCGCAGCTTCTATATATCTGGGGCAAACAGGCGGGAGGCCATTTCCGGCTGGCCGCCGCCGATTTTCTCGACGAATCCGGGCGCTCCAAGATCGGCAAGCTTTATCCGAACAAGGTTTTGGAATTCGGCACCGGCGCCAACCTCACCGCCGTGCGTTCCGAAAACAACATGAACGCGTCCGTGCGCTATTGGGACGAACTCGGCAATCTCTTTCTGACCGGCGGATATATTCTCGACGTTGGCGCGAATGTCGTGAAGAGCGTGTTCGAATGGGCCGAAGATCGTCGCCTGTCGACCGTTCTGGCCCGCAAAGGCGCGCCGAAGTTCGACATTTTCTGCATCTGCAAGGCCGAGAAACACGCCACCGACGACATTCAGCGGTTGGTGCATCTGATTGGTCAAGGCAATGCTTTGCGCCCCCGGCATATCTATATCGTGCTCAACGAGGCGGCCGGAAATTTCGGCGCGATGGGATTGCAGGAGCGGCTCGTTGCGTCGAACAAGGAGCTGAATCTCATCTTCGTGCGCCTGCCGCGTTGTCAGTCCGAGATCTGGGGGCCGATGGAGCGTTTCGGCGTTTCCATCGAGCGTGCGCTCGACATGAGCGAGGACGAAATCAGCCAGGCGCTGGACGTCGATATCTGGACAGCGAGCGCGGGACTGGCGGAGCTTCGCAGCTGGTTCGAAGCCGCCCAGGCTGAATTCAAATCCGTCGGCGTGCTCTCCAGCGACCTGCTCTGAACGGCCGATTCAACGTCGCCAGACATGACGGCGTCCGGGCGTTCCGGGCGCCGAATTCTTTTCGGGCGCTCGGTAAGCCCACGAGAGTGACATGATCCCCCGCTATTCCCGTCCTGAAATGACCGCGATCTGGGCGCCGCAGGCGCGCTTTCGCATCTGGTTCGAGATCGAGGCGCACGCCTGCGACGCGATGGCGGAAATCGGCGCTATCCCTAAGGCGAGCGCGCGCGCCATCTGGGACAAGGCGGGCCACGTGGAATTCGACATCGCGCGGATCGACGAGATCGAGCGCGTCACCAAACACGACGTCATCGCCTTCCTGACCCATCTGGCCGAGTTCATCGGGCCGGATTCCCGCTTCGTGCATCAGGGGCTGACAAGTTCCGACGTGCTCGACACCTGTCTGGCGGTGCAGTTGCAGCGCGCCAGCGATCTGCTGATCGCCGATGTCGACGCCCTCCTGGCGGCGCTGAAGCGTCGCGCCTTCGAGCACAGACTGACGCCGACGATCGGGCGCTCGCACGGCATCCACGCCGAGCCGACCACCTTTGGGTTGAAACTCGCCGGCGCCTATGCGGAATTCTCGCGCGCCCGCGCGCGGCTGGTCGCGGCGCGCGAGGAAATCTCGACCTGCGCGATTTCCGGCGCCGTCGGCACCTTCGCCAATATCGATCCGCGCGTCGAGGCGCATGTGGCGGCCAAACTCGGCCTCAAGGTGGAGCCGATCTCGACCCAGGTCATCCCGAGGGACCGCCACGCCGCGTTTTTCGCCGCGCTCGGAATCGTCGCCTCCTCGGTCGAGCGGCTCGCCACCGAGATCAGGCACCTGCAACGCACCGAGGTGCTGGAGGTGGAGGAATATTTCTCGGAAGGGCAAAAAGGCTCCTCCGCCATGCCGCACAAGCGCAATCCCGTGCTGACGGAGAATCTGACCGGCCTCGCGCGGCTCGTGCGCAGCGCCGTGACGCCCGCGCTGGAGAACGTGGCGCTCTGGCACGAGCGCGATATCTCGCATTCCTCGGTCGAGCGCGGCATCGCGCCGGACGCCACCATCACGCTCGATTTCGCTTTGGCCCGCCTGACCGGGGTGATCGACAAGCTGGTCATCTATCCCCAGAACATGCGCAAGAATCTCGACCGGCTCGGCGGCCTGATCCATTCGCAACGGGTGATGCTGGCGCTGACGCAGAAAGGCGTCTCGCGCGAGGACGCCTATCTCTATGTGCAACGCAACGCCATGCCAGTCTGGCGCGGCGAGGGCGATTTCCTTAACCTGCTGAAGGCGGACAGGCAAGTGCGCGCGGCGCTGTCGGAGGGCGAGCTGGAAGCTTTGTTCGATCTGGGCTATCATTTTAAGGCGGTGGATGCGATTTTTGCGCGGGTGTTTGGCGCGGGTTAGCGGATCGGCCGCAGAATTTTCCGCCCGGGTTGGGATGTTGCTGGAGGGCGGGGAGCGGACGTTCAGGAGAATACATTTCACATAAGAATGTGACTTTCCCTCACTTCGTCATATAATCGGCAATCTTCTAAGGTCGAACTTGCCGCTGGCCCTGCCCAAGCGATGATGTACAGGGAGATGCGCTTGAACAAGTTCGAATCCGGCGCCAAGGATGGATCGGGTAAAGACGGCGTGCGCAGGCGGGGGAGACGCGTCCGGACAATCAAGATCGACAAGCGCCATTTCGACAGCTCCCGTCGATGAGACCAGCGCCGAAATCACGGAAATCGGCCGGGTCCCGCTTCAGCCAAGGCCGCATCCCGTAAATGTCGCCAGCGTCGAAGCGCTAATCCAGGAGCGCCGCAATGGCAATCGAATTCAGTTTTACAGGCTTTTACGACCTGTCCATCTTCAACACTCGGTTCATGGAAAAATTCTCGAAAAACCCTCGCTACAATCCCGGCGCTTTCCCGAGCATGACGACCCTTGTTGACCTGATCAACCACGATCAGGATATCAAAGACGTCCGCTGGGCGGCCTATTTGCTGGCGACCGTGATGTGGGAGACGACATACCCGACTGTGGTCGAGGAGCCGGTCAAGAACCGACGCGGCCAGCCCGTTCTCAAGAACGGCGTGCCGGTGACGGTGAAGCACAAGAAATGGCTGATGACGATGGCCCCGGTCAATGAGGTGGGTCATGGCAAGGGCCGCGCCTATCATGAGCCGGTCAAGGTGGCGACGCTCGCCGACGGCAGCGTTCGCGTCACCGAGCAGGACGGCGACCAGTTTTCGGTGACTACCGGCAGCGCCATCAGCGCCATCAACCGAGGCGCTGTGCTGGGCTCGACCGACGGCGGCGCGGTCGCGAGGGCTTACAACGGCGATTCCGGCGACGAGAACGCCTATTACGGCCGCGGTTATGTGCAACTGACGTGGTGGTCGAATTACGCCAAGTCCAGCGTCGCGCTCAATCGCGGTCTCGATTTATTGGTCAATCCCGAACTCGTCCTGGTGCCCGCCACCGCTTTCGCGCTGATGTCGCACGGCATGCGGACCGGCTTCGGTTTTGCCAACAGCCACAAGTTCGCCGATTTCTTCGGCGGCCAGAATCGGGACTATAAGCACGCCCGCAAGATGGTGAACGGCATGGACCATGCCGACGACATCGCGAAACTCGCGGAGGGGTTTGAGGCCGTGCTGCTGGACTCGCGTATGTGGGTCAAGATGGCGCCGCCTATCGACGATGCGATCGAGGGCGCTCCGAGTCGATGGAGGTGATCATCACCCGCTTTCGCGGGAAACTCGCGCTGACGGGGCTGATCGTGGGCTGCGCGCTCGTGCTGGTTTCGACGCCGTCACGCGCCGCAGGCCTGCGTTGCGGCTGGTTCGACAATCCCTCGCCGGGCAACGCCTCCCTGTTCGACCAGGACGGCGAATGGACCATCGCCGTACAGGGCGGCCACCAGGCGGAAGGCGATTGGCCCCCCGATTTTCCGCCGGGACAATGGATCAGGCTCGGGGCGGCCGATTACGGATATGGCTGCGCCTGCCTGACCGTGGATGTCGATGCGCGAGAGAAGACCGTCACCAAGATCAGTTCGGGGAAGGCGCGCCCGCTCTCGGTCTGCCGCAAAGATTCCAGCATCGCCAAAATCGAGAAGAAATTGCGCTGAGCGCTCGTGCAAACGACGGTTTGGGCGCTTCCAGACTCGGGAGCGGCCCCTACCTCCCCACCATCTCGCGCGCGATAATCAGCTGCATGATCTCGTTGGTCCCCTCCAGAATCCGATGCACGCGCAGATCGCGCACCAGCTTCTCGACGCCGTATTCGGCGAGATAGCCGTAGCCGCCGAACATTTGCAGCGCGCGGTCGGCGACGCTGAAGCCGGTGTCGGTGGCGAGGCGCTTGGCCATCGCGCAGAGCCGCGTCGCATCCGGCGCCTTGGCGTCGAGGGCGGCGGCGGCGCGCCACAGCAGCGTGCGCGCGGCCTCCAGCTCCGTATCCATGTCGGCGAGCTGGAATTGCAGCGCCTGGAACTCGTTGAGCCGCTTGCCGAACGCCTTGCGCTCCTTCATGTAGGCAAGAGCCTTATCGAGCGCCGATTGCGCGCCGCCGAGCGAACAGGCGCCGATATTGAGCCGGCCGCCGTCAAGCCCCGCCATCGCGATTCTGAAGCCGACGCCTTCTTCGCCGAGCCGGTTCGCGACCGGCGCCCGACAGTTCTCGAACATCATTGCGCGCGTCGGCTGCGCGTTCCAGCCCATCTTGCGCTCGTTGGCGCCGAAGCTGAGACCGGGCGTGCCGCCTTCGACGAGAAAGGTCGAAATGCCGCGAGGGCCGTCGTCGCCAGTGCGCGCCATGACGACATAGAAATCGTAATCGTTGCCAGCGCCGGAGATGAACTGCTTCTGCCCGTTCAGCACATAATGGTCGCCCTCGCGTGTGGCCCGCGTGCTTAGCGCCGCCGCGTCCGATCCCGCGCCGGGCTCCGTCAGGCAATAGCTCGCCAGCCGCTCCATCGACAGCAGGCGCGGCAGGAAGGTTTCGCGCTGCGCCTGGCTGCCGTAAGCGTCGATCATCCACGCGCACATGTTGTGGATCGAGGTGAAGGCGGAGACGGCGGGGCAGCCGGTGGCGAGCGCCTCAAAAATAAGCGCCGCGTCGAAACGGGTGAGGCCAGAGCCGCCAACGTCCTCGCGGACATAGATCCCGCCCAGGCCCAGCGCGGCGGTTTCGCGAATCACGTCGACGGGGAAAAAGCGCTTCTCGTCCCATTCGAGCGCGTGCGGCGCAATTCTATCGCGCGCGAAGGCCAACGCCATGTCGCGAATGGCGATGCGATCCTCGTTAAGGCCAAAATCCGACATGCCTGCCTTCCAACCTCAGGAACCCCGATCGCGTGACTGATATAACCAGACGCGCGCCTCGGGAATACCTCCGGGTTAGATCCCCGTTTTGTGTTCGGAACATTGGCGCGTTCGAGCGACGGCCTTGCATCGCGGGAATGAGCGTCTAAACGTGCGAATTCTTCGACATATCGATAACTCCCAAGCGCCAACCAACAACTTCGACTTTAGGCCTCGCCGAATTGGAACCTACGCCGGAAGCCACGCCGCCTCCTTCCTCCGGCCTGCTGCAAGTTGCGGCTTTGCCGATCCGTTTCGCGGAGGGCGAGCTGCAAGTCCTGCTCATCACGTCGCGCGGAACGCGGCGCTGGGTGATCCCGAAGGGATGGCCGATGAAGGGCAAGAAAAACTGGGCGGCGGCGGCGCAGGAAGCCAAGGAGGAGGCGGGCCTGCTGGGCAAGACCTACAAACGGCCGGTAGGCGAGTTTCTCTATTTCAAAGCCCGGGCCGCCCATTTCGATCTTTGCCGGGTCGAAGTCTATGTCCTCGGCTACGAGAAACGGCTCGACGCCTATCGCGAGAAAGGCCAGCGCGAGGCGCGCTGGTTCACGCTCGAAGAGGCGGCGCAGGCGGTGGAGGAGCCGGGCCTCGCGGCATTGTTGAGCCAAGTCGATTTCTCGGCGTTCCACAAGCGGGCGAAGAAGAAGGCGCCGGGGGAACGGCGCAAGAAGGCGCGCGGAAAGGGTTGACCGCGAGTTGCGCTAGCTCCGCTTCGCCCGCTCTCCGGCCACATAGGTTTCGGCGATGGCGCGGTCGTCGCCCATCGTCATCAGCACGAACAGTTCTTCGGCGAGATCGCCGTCCACCGCCTCCATCCGATGCGCCATCGCGGGCGTCGCGCGCGCATCGAGCACGACGAGGTCGGCCTCGCGGCCCGGCTCCAGCGCGCCGATCCTGTCGTCGAGCCCCAGCGCGCGGGCGTTGCCGAGGGTGAGTTGATAGAAAGCCTGCAACGCGGGCCAGCTCTGCCGGCGCATCTGCAACACCTTGTAAGCCTCGTTGGCTGTCTGGAGCAGAGAATAGCTGGTGCCACCGCCGATGTCGGTCGCCAGCGCGACCCGCACGCCCGCCGCGTCGAGCCCCGCTTCATCAAACAGGCCGGAGCCCAGAAACAGGTTGGAGGTCGGACAGAACGCCGCCACGCCGCGTTTGTGCGCCAGCGAGGCGATCTCGCGCGGCTCCAGATGAATGCAGTGCCCGAACACCGATTTGGGGCCCACGAGACCCGCCCGCTCATAGACGTCGAGATAGTCGCGCGCTTGCGGATAGAGCGATTTCGTCAGCGCGATTTCGTCGCCGTTCTCGCTGAGATGGGTCTGGACATGCGCATCGGGGAATTCACGCGCCAGTGCGCCGGCCGCCTCCAGTTGCGCGTCGGTAGAGGTGATCGCGAAACGCGGCGTGATCGCATAGCCGAGCCGGCCGCGCCCATGCCATTTGGTCAGCAGCGCCTTGCTCTCGTCGTAGCCCCGCTGCGGATCGTCGGTCAGCGCCGGCGGCGCATTGCGGTCCATCATCACTTTGCCCGCGATCATTCGAGCGTTGCGCCGCTCGGCCTCCGCGAAAAACGCCTCGGCCGATTCGGGATGAACCGTGCAATAGACCATTGCCGTCGTCGTGCCCTGTCGGGCCAATTCATCGAGAAAGAAGCGGGCGACCGCGCCGGCATGGGCGGGATCGGCGAACTTCTGCTCCTCGATGAAGGTGTATTTTTGCAACCACTCCAGCAGCCGCACGCCATAGGAGCCCACGACCCGGGTCTGGGGATAGTGAATATGCGTGTCGATGAAGCCGGGCAGGATCAGTTTGGCGCCGTGATCGTCGATATCAGCGTCCGCCGGAGCCCGCGCCAGCACGTCGCGCGCTTCGCCGGCTTCGACGATTCTGCCGGCCTCGATCCGCAGCGCGCCTTGTTCGAGATAGACATGCGCCGCCGCGCCGGCGTGGCGCGGCGCGTCGCGGAACGACAGCAGGCGACCTTTGACGATGTGGGTCACGGCAGGATGTCCGTCAGGCGCTGGGCGGCGATGCGGTCGATTTCGGCGAGCGCGGTCGCCGTTTCCGCCGACTTGTCGTTACTCAAGCGCAAGTCGAAGGCGGAGAGGATCGCGGCCTTGGTCTTGCCCTTGACCGCGACGATGAAGGGAAAGCCGAATTTCGCCTTGTAGGCGTCGTTGAGCGCACCGAACCGCCCGACCTCCTCAGCGCTAAGATGGTCGAGGCCGGCGCCCGCCTGCTCCCTGGCGGACTCCGCGGTCAGGCGCTTGGCGCGCGCCAGCCGTCCCGCGAGATCGGGATGGGCTTCGATCAGCGCGCTTTTCTGCGCCGGCGATCCCGCCGCGGCGGCGCTCGCCAGGGCGGCCGCGAGCCCCTTGGCCGTATCCGCCTCAGCGCTCAAGCCCCGGTCGAAGGCGGCCTGCGCGACCCAGTGCGAATGCTCGTAAATGCCGCCGAACCTTTCGACGAACAGCGTTCGCGTCAGTTGCGACGGCTTCCAGCCGCCGGGGGGCGCGTGCTTGGCGATCCAGTGGCGCGCGATGTCGAGCCTTGTGGCGACCCAGACTTTGTCGTGGCCTCGGACATAGTCGAGAAATCGCGCCAGCGCGGCGGCGCGGCCGGGCCGACCGACCAGCCGGCAATGCAGCCCGATCGACAGCATTTTCGGCGCCGTTTCGCCCTCGGCGTAGAGCACGTCGAAGGAATCCTTGAGATAGGCGTAGAATTGATCGCCGGAATTGAACCCCTGCGGCGTCGCGAAGCGCATGTCGTTGGAATCGAGCGTGTAGGGAACGATGAGTTGGGGGCCGCGCGGGCCGTCGATGTAATAGGGCAGGTCGTCGGCATAGGAATCGGCGCAATAGACGAAGCCGCCCTCTTCGCATCCCAGTTCTATCGTATTGATCGAAGACCGGCCCTGATAGAACCCGAGCGGCCGCGTTCCCGCGACCTCATTGTGAATACGGATCGCCTCGGCCAGATCGTGCCGTTCGACCTCCTTGGGCGTGTCGCGATAATCGACCCATTTGTATCCGTGGGTGGCGATCTCCCAGCCCGCCTCGTTCATGGCGTCCACGACCGGTTGATTGCGCGCCATCGCGGTCGCCACGGCGTAGGCCGTCACCGGCATGTCGCGATCGACGAACATGCGGTGGAGCCGCCAGAAACCGGCGCGCGAGCCATATTCGTAGATCGATTCCATATTCATATGGCGCAGGCCCGGCCAGGGCGCGGCGCCGACGATTTCCGAGAGAAACGCCTCCGACGCGGCGTCGCCATGCAGAATGTTGTTTTCGCCGCCCTCCTCGTAATTGACGACGAATTGCAACGCGACGCGCGCGCCGCCGGGCCAGTCCGCAAAAGGCGGCGTGCGGCCGTAGCCGATCATGTCGCGCGGGTAGTCGGTCATCGTAAGGAATTCTCCGGGGTCGCATTGCCGCCAAGGTTAGCCCGGCCGGGCGGTTTGCTCCAAGTTGGTATTTGCGCGAGAAACGCACGCCACCCGATCAGGAGCCGTCGCCCATGTCCCGTCTTCGCCTTGTCGTCGAAGCTCCGCTCGCGCGCCTCGTGCTCGACCGGCCGGAGCGGCGCAACGCGATGTCGGCGGCGATGTGGCGCGGCCTGGCGGAACTTTGCGGCGAGATCGAGCGGCGATCGGAGATCGACGCCGTCATCGTCGAGGGCGTCGGCGGCCACTTTTGCTCAGGCGCCGATATCGCCGAGTTCGACGAAGTCTTCGCCGATCTCGACGCCGCCCGCGCCTATCTCGGGGCGATCGAAACGGGGCTGGAGGCGCTGGCGCGGCTGGACCGGCCGAGCCTCGCCAAGGTCGAGGGCGCGACCGTCGGCGGCGGTTTGGCCTTGGCGCTCGCCTGCGATCTGCGCTTCGCGGCCGAGGAGGCGCATCTCGCCATTCCCCCGGCCAAATTGGGGTTGCTCTATGGGCCGGTGGAGACGCGCTTGCTGGTCGAGACGATAGGCGCCGCCGCCGCCAGGGATCTGCTGTTCAGCGCCCGGCGGGTGGAGACGGAAGAGGCGCTGCGGCTCGGCCTGATCAACCGCCGTCTCGCCGCCGCTGATCTGGACGATGCGGTCGAGCGTCAGGCGCGGGACTGGACGAAGCTCAGCCGCGTCTCGATACGCGGCGCCAAAAAGGCCGTCCGCGCCGCGCTGGGATCGAACCATGGCGAACTTCGCGCGTTGGTCGAAGCGGCGGCGATGGGCGAGGATTTTCGCGAAGGGCGCGCCGCATTCGCGGCCAAGCGTCCGCCGCAATTCGGTCGGCGAGGCTAAGTTGGCGCTCATCACCTTTAGTCCAACCTCGACCCAGGAGATCCTGGTTTTGTTTGCTCATGTGGGCGCGGCGGGGCTGGTGACCGCCCACACTTTGCTGCGAAAACGCGACGTCCCGGCGGCGATCGGTTGGATCGGCATGGCCTGGCTCGCGCCGGCGCTCGGGGCAGTGCTCTATTTCGCTTTCGGCATCAACCGCGTGCGGCGGCGCGCACGACGATTGATGCGTACCGATCTGCCGCCCGCCTATGCCGGCCGCGACGGCGCGGCCGATGATCCGCTCACCGATCTCGAAACGGCCGTCGGCGCGGTGACGCGACGGCCCCCGACGGCGGGGAAGGTGGCCGCTCACCTGTTCTGCGGCGACGCCGCCTATCCCCAAATGCTGGCCGCGATCGGCGCCGCCAGGCAGAGCGTTCGGTTGGCGAGCTATATCTTTCGCGCCGACGACGTCGGTGAAACCTTTATCGCCGCGCTGGCCGCGGCGCAACGGCGCGGCGTCAGAGTGAATGTGCTGATTGACGGTTTCGGCGGCGGCTTCCTGCGCTCGCCGGCCTATCGGCGGCTGCATCACGAGGGCGTTGAGGCGGCGCGGTTCCTGCATTCGTTGCTGCCGTGGAAGATGGCGTTTCTCAACTTGCGGCTGCACAAGAAAATCCTCGCCATCGACGGCGAGGTCGCCTTCGTCGGCGGCCTCAACATCGGGTCGGAAAACGTGCTGGCGAAACACCCGAAGAAACCCGTCTGCGATCATCATTTCAAGATTCTGGGCCCTGTTGTCAATGAGATCGAGCGCGAGTTCGACGAGGATTGGCAATTCGCAACCGGAAAGCGGCTGCTCCGTTCGTCCGCCGCGACCGTGCCCGCGGAGGCAGGCCTATCGCGCGCCATCGGCTCCGGACCGGATCAGGAGACGGACCATCTCGTGCTGGTGCTGCTATGCGCCGTCAACGCCGCGCGGCGTTCGATTCGCATCGCAACCCCCTATTTCCTGCCCGATGAACAACTCGTCACCGCCTTGCGGCTGGCAGCGCTCAGGGGCGTGGCGGTCGACATCGTTCTGCCCGCCAACAACAATCATCCTTTTGTCGCCTGGGCCGCGCGCGCGCACGTGCGTCCGTTGATTGAATCTGGTTGCAGGATCTGGTTCAACCCGCCGCCGTTCGATCATTCCAAGTTGATGACGATTGACGGTAGTTGGTGCCTGATCGGCAGCGCCAACTGGGACGCGCGCAGCCTTCGGCTCAATTTCGAATTGACGGTCGAGTTTCGCGACAGCGCCCTGTCGAGCGAGATCGAACGGTCGATCGATGCGCGCCGCGGCGAGAGATTGACGCTAAGCGAACTCGACAGTCGCCATATTGTTATCAAACTACGTGACGCGGCGATTCGTCTCGCCATGCCCTATCTCTGAAAGCAAGCGCGCGCCATGAAGGTCGCTTCCTATAACATCCACAAGTGCCGGGGCGCCGATGGTCTGACGCGACCGGAGCGTATCCTTGAGGTGGTCAAAGAACTCGACGCCGACCTGATCGCGTTACAGGAAGTCGACAAACGGTTTGGCCGCAAGGACGGGCTGCTCGACCCGGAGGCCATTCGACGAGAAACCGGCATGCGTTTGCTGGTGCAATCCGATTTGCCGCAGGGGCATGGTTGGCATGGCAATGCTTTGCTGGTGCGCGCCGAACCCAAGTCCTATCATCGATCGCGGCTGCGCCTGCCGGGCTTCGAGCCGCGCGGCGCGATCGTCGCCGAGCTGGATTTCGGCGAGGGCGAGTTTCGCGTGATCGCCGCCCATCTCGGGCTGTTGCGGCAATCGCGGCTCGATCAGGCAAGCGCGCTGTTGAAGGCGCATCGCGAGATGGAGCCGATGCCGACCATTCTGATGGGCGATTTCAACGAATGGCGGCGGCGGCGGCGCTCCTCTCTTTCCATTCTCGAACCGACCTTTGGCGGCAACGCCTCGCCGCTGAGTTTTCCGTCGCGGCGACCGATTTTCGCGCTCGATCGCATTCTGGGTTGGCCAACCGGACTGGTTGTTGATCTCGCCGTTCACGCCTCGCCCCTCGCGCGCGTCGCGTCGGACCATTTGCCCCTGACGGGGCGCGTGCGGTTTGGCGTGCATCACGCGGCGCCGTCCCTGATTCCGACGAAGTAGTCGTCGTCGTCAGCGATGACCGCTCGCCGCATCATCTGATAGGGTGGAGCCGCAAGGCGCCTGACGAGCGGGAAGAATGTGCGGCTTGTGAGCAAACATCGCGACCGCTACGACTTTCATAGCGTCGCGACGTCGATCGTCTCCCGCGTCTTTGCAGAGGCGTAGGCCGCCTCGACCAGCGCGAGCGTCTTGAGATTGTCGCGTCCCGAGGTGGCCGAGCGGAACGAGACGCGACCCCAGAACGGGGCGCCGATCTCGCCGCTCTCGATCACCGCGGCGAGGCTGCGAATCGCGCTTTGCCAGCGAAAATTTTCATGCACCATCAGCGCGACGCCGGCCCTCTCGCAGGCAGCGACCATCGCGCGCGCGTCGTTCATCGATAGCGCGAACGGCTTTTGGCAGATGACGGGGAGGCCGTGCCCGGCCGCGAGTTCGACCAGCGGCCGACGCGAGGGCGCGGTGGTCGCGATATCGACAAAATCCGGCTTTTCGCGCGCCAGCATCTCCTCCACGTCGAGGTAACGGCGCGCGATGCCGAACTGATCTCCGACCAGCGCGAGGCGTTGGGAATCGCGATCGCAGATGGCGACGATCTCGGCGCCCTCGACGCCGCGCCAGCCGTGAAAATGGTTGATCGAGAAGAAGCCGCAACCAACCAAAGCGCCGTGAAACTCGCTCATGTCGCGCTTCAGGTGATGCGCCGGATGCTGTCGGCGATTTCCCCAGGCTCGAACACGCGCTTCCAATCCGGCTGCATCAGCGTCGGCTTGCCGAACTCGATCGTCTTGTTGAATGCGTCGGAGAACACGCCCTCCACCTCGCCGAAAATCACGGCGCCGAGAACGTTCATGTGACCGAGCAGGAAATCGCGCGCCGCCTCAACCGGCACGCCGCGCGCGACAACCTCGTCCATTGCCTCGCGCATAACAACCAGCAAGGTCGCGCAGACGGTCTCGGACAGGCCCGGCTCCAACAGCGCCATCTGCTCGACGCTGACGCGATGCGAGCGCATCACCGGCGCCCAGATCACCTTTGCGATTTCCTCGCCCAGGGCGAAGGCGCTGTCGGGGCCCTGCATCAGCCCGCTGACGATATGTTGTTTGGCCGCGACGCCGCCAAAATGATCACGCTTAGCGGCCATATCCGTCTCGTCGTTGAAGATCGGGGGGTGGCAGGGATGTGTGACGAAATAGGTCAAGTCGGAGCGCGCCGGCAGGTGGCCGGCGAAGGGCGCCGCGGCGTCGAGCGCGATGACCATCACGCCTGACTTGAGGGAATCGTTGAGGCCGGCGGCGACCTTGCCGATATGGGTGTCGGGAACGGCGAGGATAACGACCTCGGCGCCGGTCAGCGCCTCTTCAGGCGACACGTAATCGAAGCCAAGATCGCTCTTCAACCGCGCCCGGCCGGCCGTCGCCACTTCCACGTGACGAACCTGGAAACGCGAGCCCCGCAGGTTCGTGGCCAAGCGGTAGCCCATCTTTCCGCCCGCGCCGAATAGTACGATCAACGTCAAAGTTGATCCTCCGTTAGCGCTGCGGTCCGTCTAATGAGATAATCCCCAGCCTGTGAATTCGCCCGCCGCCGCGCCGCGACATCTAAGCAAACTTGGGCCTATGCAGCGGCAGCCCGTCGCACGGCGTATCGAGTTCCTCAATCCGGCCCTCGCCCACTTCGGTCACCCGCAGCTTGTGGCCGGAGAGCGCGAAGGCGCAGTTGGTCGGGTTAGGCCCGGCGAGCGGCAAGCGCTGCGCGACCGCGCCGTCGCGATCCAGCACGCTTATGTTCTTTTGCCCGTAAACCGTGCAATAGAGCCGTCCGTCCGCCCCAAACGCCATGCCGTCAGGGCCTTTGAAGTCAGCGCTGTCGTCGGGCTGCAAGACATTGCCGTGCAAGACGCGCTTGGGTTGGCGCTCGCCCAACACGTCGTAGCGGTATACTTCGCCGGTGAAAGACGCGTTTGCATAAAGCCAATTGTCGGGACCGAACGCGATGCCGTTGGTGAAACGGATCTTTCGATCCAGAACGCGCAGGACCTTCATGGCGACCGGATCAATTTCATAGACGCGCCCGTCCCAATCAAACTCCTTATAGCCTTCAGCGAATTCCTGACCGTTGATGAAGTCTTTCGCGGCCATGCCGGAATCGGTCATATAGAGCAAGCCGTTCGGGCCGAAGCAGAGATCGTTGGGGAACAGAAACCGGCTCGCGCCTTCCCCCTCCATGCGGCGGAGTTCTCGGCCCGTTTCATCGAAGCAGATCAGCGCCGGAAGCCCCGCCTCGGCGATCCAGATCCGGCCGTGGCCGTCTGTCGTCAGGCCGTTCGGACGCCCGTTGGTCTTGGCGAGAACATGACGCTGGCCTTGCGGATCGAGCCTGGTGAAGCAGAGCGTCGCAGCGGACATCTCGGTCACATACATGGAGCCGTCGGCAAGACAGACTGGTCCCTCCGGCGCGCCGACTCCGGTGGCGAAGAATCGTGAAGCCATCTGTTCCTCCCAAATTTGCGTTCTCGGCCCAGTCTAGCTTCGAGCAAACGCGCGAAACGCGGCAACCAACGACTTGGTTGACAGACCGTAGCGTTCGTGCAGCGTCGGCAGCGCGCCGGCGTCAAGGAACTCGTCGGGCAACCCGATCTGATGGAACCGGGCGCCAACTCCGCTTCGCGCCAACAGGGCGCCGATCGCCTCGCCCAACCCGCCAATCACCGAATGATTCTCCACGACGACGACAGGCCGCCGTTCGCGCGCCGCCGCGTTCAGGATTGTCCCGGCGTCGAGCGGTTTGATGGTCGAGACGTGCAGCACCGCCATCTCGCGGCCCTCGGCCTTGAGTTGTTCGACCGCCTCGAGCGCGCGCATCGTCATAAAGCCCGAGGAGATCACCAGAAGCTCATCGCCTTCCACGAGCATCTGCGCGCGTCCTATGACGAAGCGATAGTTGTAACGATCGAGCGCCAGCGGCACCTTGCCGCGCAGCAGCCGCATATAGACGGGGCCGGGATGGTCGGCGATGGCGGGCACCGCCTGCTCGATTTCGAGCGCGTCGCACGGGTCGATCACCGTCAAGCCCGGCATGGCGCGCATGATCGCGATATCCTCGGTCGCCTGATGGCTCGGGCCATAGCCGGTCGTCAACCCGGGCAGCGCGCAAACAATCTTGACGTTGAGCCCTTCCTCCGCGATGCCCATGCAAATGAAGTCATAGGCCCGGCGCGAGGCGAATACGGCATAGGTGGTGACGAAGGGCGTGAAGCCCTCGCGCGCGAATCCCGCCGCGGCGCCCATCAACAATTGCTCCGCCATGCCCATCTGATAAAAGCGATCGGGATGCGCCTGCGCGAAAACATGCAAATCGGTATATTTGGCCAGATCCGCCGTCAGACCCACGATATCAGAGCGAGTGTGCGCAAGTTCAGCCAGAGCCGTGCCGAACGGGGCGAGCCGGGTCGGTTGATTGTCGTCGGCAATCGAGGCGATCATCGCAGAAGTCTTCAGCCCCGCGCCCGCGCTCCCGGTCGCGGGACGTCGATATTTGTCTCGCCTCATGCCGCGTCTCCCCGCTTGAGGACTTCCAGCGCCAGCTTCCATTCCTCGGGTTCGACCCTGAGAAAATGGTTGCGCTCCCGCCGTTCGAGGAAGTCGACCCCCTTGCCCATCAGCGTGTCGCAAATGATCAGTTTCGGCAGGCCGCGGTCGCTGTGGCGCGCGCGGTCGAACGCATCGACGACGGCTTCGATATCATTGCCGTCGATGCGAAACACCTCCCAACCAAACGCGGAGAATTTCGGACCCAGGGGCTCGAAATTCAATATGCCCGTCGAGGGCCCGTCAGCTTGCATATTGTTGACGTCGACGATGCCGATCAGATTGTCGAGCTTATAGGAGCCCGCCGACATCGCCGCCTCCCAGGTCGCGCCCTCGTCGAGTTCACCGTCGGAGAACAGCGTGTAGATGAAACTGTTCGAACGCTTGCGCTTTAGCGCCAGCGCCATGCCGATCGAGATCGTCAGGCCCTGACCGAGCGAACCTCCGGTGATCTCCATCCCCGGGGTATAGGCGGCCATGCCGGACATTGGTAGACGGCTGTCGTCCGACCCGTAGGTCAACAACTCCTCTTCCGGCAAAAGTCCAGCTTCAATCAGCGCGGCATAGAGCGCGATGGCGTAGTGGCCGACCGACAGCAGAAAGCGATCGCGCCCCTCCCATTCGGGTTCATCAGCGCGATAGGTCATGGCGTGAAAATAGGAGACCGCCAGCACATCGGCGATCCCGAGCGCCTGCGCGATGTAACCCTGCCCCTGCACTTCACCCATGAGTAGCGCGTGGCGGCGGATGCGATAGGCGCGCTCGGCCAGGCTAACATTGCTTTGCGGCAAGGATGAAGGTGCTGTCATGGCGTGGCTCCCAAGGCGCGACTTACGCGACAACCCGACCCGACGCGGGATCAATCAAGACCGCGCGGTTAAGATCAATCATCACCTCGATGCGCTCGCCGTGCGCCTGCACATCGTGGGCCTGCAATTCCGCGACCGTCTCGACGCCGCCGATCTTCATCGTGACATAGGTGCGCGTTCCCGTGGGTTGCAACAAGCCGACGACCGCGGAATAGCGCGCGACGCCGTCGCGCAAGCCGGTCTCGCCGGCGCGCGCGATATGTTGCGGCCTGACCCCCAGAATCATCGCGCGACCGTCCGCGCCCGTCAACGCCGTTCGCTTCGCGGTTGGCAAAGCTAGCGACTCTCCGTTTTCGAAGCGCACGGAGAACTCCGTCGCGGACGAAGCAAGCTTCACCGGGATGAGGTTGATTGAGGGTGAGCCCAGAAAGCTGGCGACAAACTGCGTCCTCGGGCTCTCGAACAGATCCAGCGGGGCCCCCTGTTGTTCGATCTGGCCGTCGCGCAGCAGCACGATGCGATCCGCCAGCGTCATCGCCTCGATCTGGTCGTGGGTCACATAGATCATCGTCGCATCGATCTCGCCATGTAGGCGCTTGATTTCGGTGCGCATCTCGTCGCGCAACTTTGCGTCAAGATTGGACAGCGGCTCATCAAACAGAAACAACTCGGCCTTGCGAACGATCGCGCGGCCAATAGCCACACGCTGCCGCTGACCGCCGGAGAGCTGACGCGGATAGCGCTCAAGTAGCCCGCCGATGTTCAGCAGGTCCGCGGCCTCGGCGACGCGCTTCTTGATCTCGGCCTGTGGCGCCCGACGCGCGCGCAAACCAAAGGCGATGTTGTCATAGACCGTGAGATAGGGGTAGAGCGCGTAATTCTGAAACACCATCGCGATGTTGCGTTCGCGCGGTCTCAGATCGTTGACCACCTTGCCGCCGATGGCGATCTCGCCGCGATCCGGATCCTCCAATCCCGCAATCGTGCGCAGCAACGTGCTCTTGCCGCAGCCGGAGGGTCCAACCAACACCGTGAATTCGCCGTGCGCGATCGTCAGATCGACGCCCTTGACCGCATGCACCGGCCCGTAGAACTTATGCAGCCCGGAGAGTTTGACGTCAGCCACCAGGTTCTCCCTATCCCTTGACCGCGCCGAGCGAGATGCCGCGCACGAGATAGCGCTGCATCACCGTGACGGCGACGAAAATCGGCAGCGTTCCCAAAACGGACATAGCCGCGATCTTGGCCCAGAAATTCGATTGTCCGCCAAAGAAATGCGTGAGCTGCACAGGGAAGGTGATAACCTCCGTTCTTGTCAGCACCAGCGCGAAGATGAAGTCGTTCCAGGCGAAGACGAAGGTGAAAACGGAGGTCGCCATCAGGCCTGAGCGCACCATCGGGAATACGACCTTCCAAATGACCTCGAACCGCGTGCAGCCGTCGACCAGCGCGCTTTCCTCCAGTTCGATCGGCACATCGGCGATGTAACCGCGCATCATCCAGATGACATAGGGCAGGTTGAAGGCGGTGTAGAGCAGGATAAGCCCGGCGTAGCGATCAACCAGACCGAACTTGACATAGATGAGGAAGATCGGAAACACCACCGCGATGGGCGGAATCATGCGTTGCGAGAGAATCCACATCGCTAGATTGTCGCCGCCGGTGCGAAATCGAGCGAGACTATAGGCGCATAACGTGCCCAGAATGACTGCGAGCGCGGAGCTCACGCCGGCGGTGACAAGGCTGTTCCAGATCGCGAAGACATCCCCGTCCTTGAACAGCACGAGATAATTTGAAAACTGAATATGCGCGGGAAACCAGACCGGCGGGACATGGTAGATCTCATCGGGCGTCTTGAACGAAATCATGAACAACCAATAGACCGGAAACATGAAGATCAGCGTTAGCGCGACGGCGCCCAAATATCTGAACGCCAGCGTGCGCCGACGGCGGGCGGAACGAAACCCGCTCATCGCACCAACTCCATGCGTTTGAGAATGACGGTCGTGATGGCGGTGAGGAGCGCGATGACCAGGAAGGCGATCGCTGCGGTATAGCTGGTCTCAAACTGCGAGAAGCCCTGCACATAGGTGTAGAGCGAAATCGTCTCGGTCATCGAGCCCGGGCCGCCTTCCGTCAGGGCCCAGATGATGTCGAATATCCGCACCAGATCGAGGCCGCGGATCAGCGAGGCGACGGCGATGACCGGGGCGATCGCGGGCAGGACGATCTTGCGCAGCACCAGGAAATAGGATGCGCCGTCGAGTTCGGCGGCCTCGAGCTGGGAAGGGTCGACGTTCGACATCGCGGCGAGCAGCAACAGGAACATGAACGGCGACCACTGCCAAACCTCGCAAATAATGATTGCGGGATAGACCAGCGAAGGGTTGACGGTCCAAAGAATGCTGACGGGTTCGCCGGTGAAGAAGCTGATGATCTCGCCGATCGGGCCGAAGCGGACATCGAACATCAATCGCCATGTCGCGCCCGCCACGATCGGCGAAATCACGGTGGGCAGCACGAGCAGCGCCACGAACACCTGCCGGCCCGGCATGTGTTCGAGAAACAATTGCGCCATCAGAAAGCCGATTAGGAGTTCGAGCGGCAGCGCAACGACGGTGACGACGGCGGTGTGACCCAACGCTCCCCACAGCCGCGCGTCCCTGAACAGCTCGCGGTAGTTGAGCAGGCCGGCGAAGGCGGTGTCGTTTTCCGTCATGGTGAGGTGCTGGAAGCTCACGATGAGGGAGTAGATCAGCGGGAACAACCCAACCAGCAGCAGGATCAGAATCGCGGGTACGACAACCAGGTAGGGAACGCGATCGTCGAGGGCGCGACCGATGCGACTAGTCAGAGCAGATGAGGTCATGAACTACACTTGACATTGTCTTCACAGAGCGCGGGCAAAAGCGTCCGTGCGCGCATCCCACGGGAGTCGCGCACGGGCGGGCGGCTTATTTGCTGGGATAGGCGCCTGGCTTGGCGGCCCATACCTTGTAAACAGCCTTCTGGTTCTCTACGCCAACCTTTTCGGTGATGGCGTCGAAAACCTTGGCCATGCCATCAACCGTCGCCTTGGGGTCTTTGGTCGCCCACAGGCTGGAGATCGCTTTCGACATCGCCTCGTCATATTTGTCCTGCTGCAGCAGGGACAGGTCGAGCAGACCCTTCTCGCCCGATTCCTTGATCGTGGCGAGATAAGCGGGCGCGTCCGGCCATAGCGCCGCATATTCCTTGCTGGCGTAGTGCGACATGCGGAACGGGTCGCGAAGCGTGTAGGGCAGTTGCACGCGTTCGAGGCTTGTCTTCTTGCTGTTCAACCATTGAATGAACAGATAGGCGGCTTCCTTGTTCTTCGACGTCGTCGAAACGGAAAGATCGAAACCGACGCCGAGCTCCGGACGGCCGAGCGGATTGACCGCGTAACCCACCTTGCCGGAGATCTGCGACTTCGGCACCCAGTTCATCGCCTTTTCGCTGGCGATGGCGCTATAGGCCGCGGCCCAACGACCGTAGGGCGGCCAGGAAATCGTCATCGCAGTCGTGCCTTGCAGGAAGGCGGCGAGATTGTCGACGAAGTTCCATTGCTCGACGCCGGGCGGCATGAATTTGTTCTCGGCCAGCATGTCGGCGAGCACTTTCTGGCCGACGTCGCTGTTGACCGTCGACTTCATGGTGGCGGCGTCAAAGAATTTGCCGCCCTCCATGCGGAAGCGTTCCTGGAACATATATTGCGGGTAGGGCGCGGAGCGGAAAAAACCGGCGCCATAGACCTTCGGCGCCATCTTATCTGTGAGGAACTGTCCGATCTGGTCGAACTGCTTCCAGTCCTTCGGCGGCGCGAGATCGTAGCCGAATTTCGCCTTGAACTCCTCCTTGACCTTCGCGTCCTCGAAAATGTCCTTGCGATAGTAAAGCAACATAACGTCGCCGTCATCGGGGAAGCCGAAGATCTTGCCATCGTATTGCATCTGATTGTCGCGATACGCGGCGGCGATGTCCTGAAGCTCGTCGCGATAGCCGTATTTGTCGACATATTTGTCGAGCGGCTCGAGCGCGCCGGCGCGGGCGAGATCGGGCATCCAGGAGGGGATGACGTTCAGAGCGTCATAGGCGCCGGCGCCGGACTTGAAGTCCTGCATGATTTTTGTGAACATCTGGTCGGTGGGAACTTCGACCACCTTCACTTTGATGCCGGTGAGCTTCTCCCACTTCGGGCCGGAATAGTTCAGCGGGTCGAGCGACTGCAGGCCGGCTTCCCATACGATGCTGATCGTCGTGCCCGCATATTTCTTGGCGGCCTCGACGGCGACGTCGGCGCTATCGGGGTCGGCGGCATGCGCCGTTGACCCCATCAGCGCCGCCACGGCGGCGGCGCTCAACCACGTAGATAATTTCATTGCTATTTTCCTCCCTTGTGCTGCCGACGTGAGCTTGTGCTCCGCCGTTCTTGTTTCCTCGTCACATCCATTTCAGTGGATCAACATGCCTCCATTGACGTCGATCACCGCCCCGGTGATGTAGGCGGACAGGTCCGAGGCGAGGAACAAATAGACATTTGCGACGTCCCGCGCCTCACCGAGCCGCGCCAGCGGAATGCCCTTGATGATGTCGCTCTTCATCGCATCGGTCAACTTGTCGCCGGTGATGTCGGTCTGGATGAGACCGGGCGTGACGCAATTCACGCGCACGCCGTCGGGTCCGAGTTCGCGCGCCATGGCTTTGGCGAGGCCCAGCACGCCGGCCTTGGCCGCGGAATAATGCGGCCCGCCGAAAATGCCGCCGCCGCGCTGCGCCGAGACCGAGGACATGCAGGCGATCGAGCCCTTCGCGCGTTGGCGCATATGCGGGATCACCGACTGACTGAGATTGAGCACGCCGCGCAGATTGACGTCCAGCACGGCGTTCCAGCTTGCGGAATCGATCTCCATCGTCTTCAGCGGCTGCGAAACGCCGGCGTTGTTGATGAGGATGTCGACCCAGCCGAAAACGCGCAGCGCCGCGTCGACCGCGCGCTGGCATCCCTCGCGGTCGGTCACGTCGCAGGCCAGACCGACATGACCCTCGCCCAGCGAGGTCGCGGCGGCGCGCGAAGCGGATTCGTCGAGATCGAGAATGGCGACGCGCGCCCCGTGTTCGGCGAACAGGCGCGCCGTCGACAGGCCAATGCCGCGAAGGCCCGCGGCGCCGGAGATAATGGCGGTCTTGCCGGTCAGCAGCAAATGCGTCCCCCCCCTTTTTGCGGATTCGGGCGTCATGGCGCCCCGTTTGGGCGCGAGTGTCAGCGGGCGCGCATGCGGTGACAAATGAGAACTTTACATCGATAGGTGAATGCAGTTCACTTATCGTATGTTGGCGTCCTTCTCGCTCCTGCGCGCCTTCGAGGCGGCGGCCCGGACCGGCTCCTTTCAGGAGGCCGCAGCGGAACTGCGTCTGACGCCGAGCGCGGTGAGCCACGCCGTGCGCAAACTGGAGCGGGAGTTGGGCGTCGTCTTGTTCGAGCGCGAAGTCCGCCGGGTGCGACTCAGCGCCGACGGGCGCTCGTTGATGCGGCACGTCGGCCCCGCCTTCGAGGACATCCGGAGAGGCTTGACGCTGGTGACCACGCGCGGCGCCCCGCTGCTGCGGGTCCATTCCGCGCCCAGTTTCGCCGCGCAATGGCTGACCCCGAGGCTGTCGCGATTTCTCGCCGAAAATCCGAATATAGAAATCCGTCTCGCCGCCAGCACCGACTATGCGAAATTCACGACCGACGACTTCGACGTCGACATCGTCTATGGCCGTCCCCATCAAGAGGGGCTTGTCGTGCTGCCGCTCGGCGAAGAAACCGTGACGCCCTTATGCTCGCCGGGCATCGCCCGCAGCATCCAACGCCCGCAGGACGTCATGGATCATATGTTGATCGAGAGCGACAACAAACAGGTGCGATGGGACGCTTGGTTCGCCGCCAATGGGCTTTCGCCGCCGCAGCCGCACGGCATGCGGTTCGACCGCAGCTTTCTCGCGATTTCGGCCGCCGCGAACGGGCTCGGCATCGCCCTGGAGTCGACGCGGCTGGCGGAGCGGGAGATCAACAGCGGGCTGCTCATTCCCGCGCTCGGCGGGCGGGCGGTGGATGTCAAATATATCGGGCATTTCCTGGTGTTTCCGAGGCTAGCGCTGCGACGCCGCCCGTTTCAGATCTTCCTGAGCTGGATCTCGCGCGAGCTTAAAATCGATCTGGCGCCGATGCTCGCCTCGAACCCATCGTGATCGCCGACGCTTTCCGGACCTTGGGCGATCAGGCCACTCGCGGCCACGGCGCACGCGGGCGCTTGGCGCGGCGCGCATTGACGGCTCCGTCCGCAGCGTCTGCACCTGCGGCTCGCCGGGCGCGGGATGGACGGAGACGGCGTTCGTGCGAACGCGGCGGCGCCGGGCGCCGCCGCGCGCCAATGTCAGATCTGCGCCAGCAGGGCCGCGGCGCTGGAGAGGTCGGCCTTGCCCGGCGACTCCTCGATATTGAGCTGCTTCACGACGCCGTCGTCGACCAGCATCGCGTAGCGCTTCGAGCGCAGGCCGAGCCCGCCCATCCCGGCGTCAAATTCGAGCCCGAGCGCGCGCGCGAATTCGCCATTGCCGTCGGCCAGGAAGGTCACATGGCCGGTCGCGCCCGTCGCCTTCGCCCAGGCGTCGAGCACGTAATGGTCATTGACGGCGGTCATCGCGATTTCCGCCACGCCCTTGGCCTTGAACGCGGCCTCGTCGGCGATGAAGCCGGGCAGGTGGTTCTTGTGGCAGGTCGGCGTGAAGGCGCCGGGCAGGCCGAACAGCACGACCTTGCGGCCGGCGAAGAAATCCTCCGTCGTGACGGGAACGGCGCCGTCGGCCGTCACCTGACGAAGCGTCGCATGGGGAATCTTGTCGCCGACCTTGATGCTCATGTGCTGTCCTCTACGATACAGGGGCGGGGGCCGCCCGTCGCGTGAGAGATACACCATGAACGAAGCCTTTGCATCGCAGGCGCATAACATTCTCGAAGCGACGGTCGCGAACGGCGTTCCCGGAATCGTCGCCATGGCGCGCGACCGGGACGGCGTGTTCTTTTCCCGCGCCGCCGGCCTGCGTCGGCTCGGCGCGCCGGCGCCCATGACTGAGGATACCGTAGTCTCGCTGTTTTCCTGCACCAAGCCGCTCACCGCCACCGCCGCGCTGCGCCTGGTCGAGGAGGGCCGGCTCGACCTCGATGCGCCCGCCCGGACCTATCTGCCCGTGCTCGCGGAAATTGCGGTGTTCGACGGCTACGACGCCGACGGCGCGCCCCGCTTCCGCCCCCCGAAGCGCGACATCACCGCGCGGATGCTGATGCTGCACACCGCCGGTTTCGCTTACGATTTCGCCAATCCGATCATTCGCCGCTTGCTCGAAGAGCAGCGGTTGACGCCGCATCGCGGCGCGACCCGAATCGGCTTTCGCCAGCCGCTGGTCAACGAGCCTGGCGAGCGCTGGGAATATGGTCTGTCGCTCGACTGGCTCGGCATGGTGATCGAGGCGATTGTCGGCGGGCGGCTCGACGCGATCCTGCGCGAATATGTGCTGGACCCGCTCGGCATGAATGAGACGGCGCATCTGCCGACGCCAGCCATGCGCGCGCGGCTCGCCTCGATGCACCAGCGCGAGGATGACGGATCGCTGACGCCGCTCGACGGCGCCCCGCGTGAGAGCCTGGAGATCGTCCCGGGCGGCGGGGGCATGTATGGCACGGTCGGCGACTACATGCGCTTCCTCGGGGTCTGGCTCAACGACGGCGCGGGCGTGCTCAGGCCGGAAACCGTCGCCTGGGCCGCGCGCGACGGGCTCGACGGGCTGAAAGTCAGGCCCCTTCCGGCCGTGACGCCGCGCGTGTCCGGCCCGGTCGACTTTTTTCCGGGAACATCAAAATCCTGGGCCTATTCCTTCCTCGTCAACGATGAGGACGCCCCCACTGGGCGCCCCGCAGGCTCGCTGTCCTGGGGCGGATTGGGCAATCTCTATTTCTGGATCGACCGCCGCAACGGCGTCGCCGGCTTCTGGGCGAGCCAACTGTTCCCCTTCATGGACCCCGCGTCCCACGGCGGGGCGCTGCGATTCGAGACGGCGCTTTACGAGGCGCTTGCGTCGCCGGCCCGGCTGCGCGCAGAGTAAGGCCATGCAAGACCCGCTCGCGCAAATCACCGTCGGCATGACCGGCGAGGCCAAAACGATCGTCACGCCTGACGTCACCGTCGGCGGCCATGTCGATGTGCGCCTTCTCAGCGCTACGTCGCTCGGCCGGCGGGTCGCGGCCACCTCGCGCGAGATCGAAAAGACCTGTTCCAGTGTGCTATTCGCGGTTGCGGCGCATGACGGCGAGCGGCTAATCGGCGCGGGGAAACACCGGCGCGGCGTGGTGGACGGCCGCGGCTTTGGGGGAACGACATGACACCTTTCACACTCCATGTTTCCGACGCCGAGATCGCGGATTTGCGCGAGAGGCTCGCCCGCACGCGCTTTCCCGATTCCGCGCCCGGCGAGCCCTGGGCCTACGGGACCAGCGTCGATTACATGCGCTCGCTCGTCGCCTATTGGCGCGACGGTTTTGACTGGCGCAAGGCGGAGGCCAAGCTCAACGCCTATCCCCAGTTCAGAATCGCGCAGGACGACATCGACCTGCATTACCTGCATGTGCCCGGCAAAGGCCCCAAGTCGATCCCGCTGCTGCTGCTGCATGGTTGGCCGGGCTCCGTGTTCGAGTTCGTCGATTTTCTCCCGCGCCTGACCGACCCCGCCGCCTACGGGGGCGATCCCGCCGATAGTTTCACCGTCATCGCGCCCTCGCTGCCGGGTTACGGCCTTTCGTTCCGGCCGGGGCAGGCTCGCTATGGCGTCGAGGAGATCGCGGCCTGCATGGTCGAGTTGATGGCATCGCTGGGGCACGCGCGTTTCGCCGTGCAGGGCGGCGATTGGGGCGCCATCATCGCCGCCTATATGGCGAAGGCTCATGCCGACAAGTTGATCGGCGCCCATGTCAATCTGCTCGCCGTCCCGCGCGAGCGCACGAACGCCGCCGACGCCGAGCAGCGACGCTTCAACGACGAGTTGAAACACTGGGTCGACGAGGAGACCGGCTATCAGTGGATTCAGGGCACCAAGCCGCAGACGCTGAGTTTCGGGTTGACGGATTCGCCCGCCGGGCTCGCCGCCTGGATCGTCGAGAAATTCCGCTCTTGGACCGATTGCGGCGGCGAGGTCGAAACCGCGCTGACGCGCGACCAGATGCTCGCCAACATCAGTTTTTACTGGTTCACCGGCGCGATCGGCTCCTCGTTCTATCCCTATTATTTCCGCAAGCATCGCGGTTGGCCCGTCACGCCCGAGCATCCCGCGACCGCGCCGCTCGGCTACGCCGCTTTCCCCAAGGAAATGGTGCGCCCGCCGCGCTCGGTGGCGGAAAAGACCTTCGCCGACATTCGCCGCTGGACCGAATTCCCGCGCGGCGGCCATTTCGCCGCGATGGAGCAGCCGGAGGCGCTGGCGGGGGATGTGCGGGCGTTTTTTCGGGAGTTGCGAGAGCTTTGAGAAATGCCCTAACCGGAGAAAACTTGGTCGATGCTCCATAACGAAGCATGTCGACCGAGCACCTGATTCCCGCATCCCTGTTAGAGATGCACCACGTCAAAGAATGGCGTAACGCGACCGGAATCCTTCATCCCGCGTGCCCCAACGAGTGGGCGGAGGTCCAAGACGTTTTGCTCAATTTCAGATTGCTTAAGTCTGAAGTTCGCATCGGCGGGGGCAACCGTTCGCTCATTAGTCAGCGGATCGACAAGCCACTGTATGAACGCGGATGGATCGAGAAGGGCTTCGACACAAAAATTCTCGTGGACAAGAACGAGATTGCAAGTCCGACGCACGCCGTTGACTGCTTCAAGGGCGGTGTCGCGGTGGAGATGGAGTGGAACAACAAGGACCCCTTCTTCGACCGAGACCTGAACAATTTTCGGCTGCTGTTCGACCTTCGCGCCATTCAGGTCGGAATCGTGATCACGCGCGCGTGGGAACTGCAGCAGATATTCAAATCGCTGGGCAAGGGCTCGTCTTACGGCAAGGCGACCACCCACCACGAGAAGCTCTGGCCCAAAATCGAGGGCGGCGGGGCCGGCGGCTGCCCCTTACTCACCTTCGCGATTAAACCGAGCACGTTTGTCGATGATGGCGAAGAGGCCTACGAGGCCTTGAAAGCAGCAAAGATTGCGGGCCTTCTTGAGGCAGGCGAGGAGGAAGACGAGAGTTAGTCGATTAATTCCCGAGCTTTTCCGGCTTGCGAGTGGTGGGCATAGGTTTTCCACGTTGGCTCATAGCCGTCGTCAGCCTGATTTCCCCACGTCGTCCAGCCCTTGCGGGTGCCACGTCCGAACATTTCAAGATAGGGGCCGGACGAGCATGACTCGATCAGATCGTATTGCTCATCGGGCTTGCGGGAGTGCTCCCTCTTTCGGGTTTGCATCATGTTGACATGGGTTCTGCCTGGCGCCAGCGTGCGGGCGTTCTTACCGATGACGCCGAACAGCAACAACTCCGTAACATTGCGGAAATAGAACCCGACTCCGCGCCCATCCGAGCCGCCGTCCTTACGGATCTTATGCCAAACAACATTCGCCTTATACGTGAACCCCCAGGCGGCCAAGACAGAAAGCCCATCTGGTAAAAGGGCATTGGGAACCCAGAGATACAGGTGTGAAGTGGTGTCCGCCGCTTCCGTGACGGGAAGCATCTTGATCTCGTCAAGTGTCATTGTGGAATAGCGATTCAGGCGCTTATGCTCAGGGGCCACCTTGCCCGTTGAGTTCTGGAAGCGCCAAGGGGGGTCGGCCAAAATCGTTTTGAATCGACGTCCCGCCGCAACGGACAGGAATTCGCTTGAAGCGTCGGAAACTTTCGCATGTCGGTTCATGGATCACCTTTTGCGGTAAGAGACGATTCGTCAAGCGTGTTGGCTCTCCTCAGGAATCTACCAGCAGTTTTTTCAACCAAATCCGGCCGCCGCTCCCGCGTCGCCCGCTCCCCCTCCTCGCGCCGCCAGCGCGCGATTTTCGCATGGTCGCCAGACAGCAGCACCTCCGGGATCGCCCGCCCCTCCCACTCGCGCGGGCGGGTGTAGTGCGGATATTCGAGCCCGCCGTCCTCGAAGCTCTCGCTTGTCCCGGACTCGATTCTGCCCATCACGCCGGGGATCAGCCGCACGCAGGCGTCGAGCACGGCGAGGGCGGCCACCTCGCCGCCGCTCAGCACGTAATCGCCGATCGAAACCTCGACCAGCCCGCGCGCCTCGACGATGCGCTCGTCCACCCCCTCGAAGCGCGGGCACAGCACGATCAGTCCTGGCCCGGCCGCCCATTCGCGCACGCGCGACTGTCGCAGCGGCGCCCCGCGCGGGCTCATCAGCAGGCGCGGGCGGCCGTCGTCGGGGAGGGCGTCGAGCGCGGCGGCGAGCACGTCGCCGCGCATCACCATGCCCGGCCCGCCGCCGGCGGGGGTGTCGTCGACGGCGCGGTGTCGGCCGAGTCCATGGGCGCGCAGGTCGCGCGCTTCAAGCGCCCAAAGCTCCCGCTTCAGCGCCTCGCCGGCGAGGCTGAAGCCGAGCGGGCCGGGGAACATTTCGGGGAACAAAGTCAGCAAGGTGGCGCGAAACATGGCCCCTTCTATCGCTAGCGCTTCATCCGCGATAGGCTCGAGGCATGGACCCCCGCCCGACGCTCGAAGCGCCCGACGACGACCCGTATCTCTGGCTGGAGGAGGTTGACGGCGCGCGCGCGCTGGCCTGGGTCGAAGCGGAGACCGCGCGCACGCTGCATCGATATGGCGGCGAAGTTTTCGCGCGCGACCGTGATGCGCTGGCGGCGATGTGGGACCGCAAGGACAAGATCCCGCTCGTCACAAGGCGCGGCGGCGAGGTCTATAATTTCTGGGTCGATGCCGACCACAAGCGCGGCCTGTGGCGCCGCGCGCCGTGGCTGGCCTATCGCGACGGCGAGCCGGATTGGGAGATTCTGCTCGATCTCGACGCGCTCAGCGCGGGCGAGGGCGAGGACTGGGTCTGGGCCGGCGCAACGATGCGGCCGGGCGACCGCGTTCGCGCGCTGCTCTCGCTGTCCCGAGGCGGCGGCGACGCCTGCAGCTTACGCGAATATGACCTCAATACGAAAACCTTCGGCGGCTTTGTCGCGCCCGAGGCCAAGCAGAGCGCGGATTGGGTCGACGCCGACACGCTGATCGTCTGCTCCGCCCAAGGCGCTGCGACCCGCTCGGGCTATGCGCGCACGGCGCGCCTGTGGCGGCGCGGCGAGCCGTTCGAGGCGGCGAAAATCGTGTTCGAGGGCGAGGCCGACGACATCTCGGTGTTCGCCGGGCTCGATCGCTCGGTGGAGCCGCCGCGCTGGCTGTTCGGCCGCCGCACCAGCTTCTTCGCCTACCAACTCTGGGTCGGCGATCTCGAAACGCGCACCAAGATCGACGCGCCCGATGATGCCGACAAGGACATTCACGGGCGTTGGCTCCTCGTGCAGACCCGCACGCCGTGGACGTTACACGGCCAGACCCATCCCGCCGGCGCGCTGCTCGCCGCGCCGCTCGGCGGCGAGGCGCCGTTCACGCTGCTGTTCACGCCGACCCAACGATGCGTGCTCGAAACCTACGCCTGGGTCGGCGACAGGCTGCTGCTGTCGATTCTGGACGATCTCGCGCCCGCGTTCGACCTGCTGACGCCGGCCGAGGGCTGGCGGCGGCGGCGCCTGACGGGCGTGCCCGAAGTCGGCGTCGTCTCGGTGAGCCGGCTTGACGCCTACGCGCGCGAATCGAACGGCGAGGCGCTGGTGTTCGCTCAAAGTCCGATCACGCCGATGGAGATGCGGCTGGTCGATCTCTCCAGCGAGCCCCCCGCGGCGCCGACGGTGCTGCGTCGGATGCCGGCTTTGTTCGACGCCCGCGGCCTCGTCGTCACGCGGCACGAGGCCATTGCTGGGGATGGCGAGGCCATCCCCTATGTGCAGGTCGGGCCGGCCAAAGGCGATGGCGCGGCGCGGGTGCATCTCTATGGCTACGGCGGTTTCGAGGTTTCCGAGCGGCCGTATTACCGCTCGCAGATCGGCAAGCTTTGGCTGGAGCGCGGCGGGACCAGCGTCGTCGCCAACATCAGGGGCGGGGGCGAATTCGGGCCGCGCTGGCACAAAGCGGGCGTGCGCGAGGGCAAACGCGTCGCCCAGGACGATTTCGCCGCCGTCGCTGCCGATCTCGTCGCGCGCGGCGTCACCACGGCGTCGCGCATCGCGGCCGAAGGCGGCTCCAACGGCGGGCTGCTGATCGCCAACATGCTGACGCGGCACGCGGAAAAGTTCGGCGCGTTGTTCTGCACGATTCCGCTGATCGACATGCGCCGCTACACAAAACTGCTGGCGGGGGCGAGCTGGATCGAGGAATACGGCGACCCCGACAAGCCGGAGGACTGGGCGTTCCTGCAACGGATCTCCGCCTATCATCTCGCAGCGCCCGGCCAGGCCTATCCGCCGATCCTCATCGCCACCACCCGCCGCGACGACCGCGTGCATCCCGGCCACGCCCGCAAAATGGCGGCGAAGTTGCAGGCTTTGGGCTATCCCGCGTGGTTCTACGAACCCGCCGCCGGCGGCCACGGCTACGGCAAAGACAATGCCGAACGCGCCGGCTTCGTCGCGCTGGGTCTGGATTTCCTGTGGGAGGCGATTTCCAGTTGAGCGTCGTTGCGTCGTGCGGGTCGTCGTGATTTCCTGGAGCGTGGCGCCGGCTTCGCGCCCTGGGAGGATGATATGTGGAAAGCAGCCCTCGGCGCGGCGTTCGCCGCGTTTCTGCCGGTCGCCGCGTCGGCCTTCGAGCTGACCAGCCCCGATATGGCGCCGGGCGCGAAAATCGCGGACGAGCAGGTATTCGCAGGCTTCGGCTGCTCCGGCAAGAATGTTTCGCCCGCGCTCAAATGGTCAGGCGCCCCTGAGGGGAGCAAAAGCTTCGCGCTAATGGTCTATGATCCCGACGCGCCCACGGGCAGCGGCTTCTGGCATTGGGTGATGTTCGACATTCCCGCCGACGCGACCGAACTGCCCAAGGGCGCGGGCGACCCCAAGGCGGGAACGGCGCCGAAGGGGGCGACGCAGAGCCGCACCGATTTCGGCGTCCCCGGCTACGGCGGCCCGTGCCCGCCGCAGGGCGACGCGCCGCACCATTACAAATTCATGCTGTTCGCGACGGATGCAGCCAAGCTCGGCCCCGACGCGGAGACCTCGGCGGCGGTGGTCGGTTTCAACCTGCATTTCCATACGCTGGCGAAAACGGAACTGGTCGGCGTGTACGGCCGCTAGCTCATGCAATCGAAGGCGAGCCGCAACGTCTTCGAGGTCTTGTTGGCGTGGACGATCACCTGCAACGGCATGCAGGTGGCGTTCTCCAGCAGGAATGATTTGTGTTCGACCCCATCGGCGCCGAACACGAAATTGTCAAAACCCTTGTGGGTGACGATCTGCTGACCGGAATGATTGGTCTGCAACACGTCGACCGTGGCGGTGGCGAATTTCGGCGTGGAATTCTTGTCGCCGAAGAATGTCAAATCGATCAGCACCCCGCTGGCGAGGCGCTTGTCGGGCCCGTCGCCCTTGGCGAGATTGTGCAGCGACGCGCCATCCGCCAGCGGCTCGGAAAACTGGCCCGTCGCCTCCAGATAAAGGGTCGCCTTGATATCGGCGATCTTCAAATTGGCGGCCTCAGCGCCCGATCCCGCAAGCCCCAGCAATATCGCAATCATTATTCGCGGAACCATAATCGCTTTCCCAGCTAAAATTCGCAGGCGACGCAGAGTCGCAATAAACTTGTCTATACCGTAAATTTGACGGGGAAAATAAAAAGCCCGGCCGCGTCTCCCGCGGCCGGGCCAAATGTAGGCTTGGCGCTGCCTCAGTTGCGGCGGTCGCCGAACAACATCAGCAGGAACTGGAACATGTTGATGAAGTCGAGATAGAGCGTCAGCGCGCCGAAGATCGACTTCTTTTCCGCCATTTCCCCGGCGCCGCCGGCATAGTAGCTCGCCTTGATCGTCTGCGTGTCATAGGCGGTCAGGCCGGCGAAGATGCCAACGCCGAGCACAGAGATCGCCCATTGCAGGCCGGACGAGTGCAGGAACAAGTTCACCAGGCTGGCGATGATGAGGCCGAACACGCCCATGATCAGGAACGAGCCCATCGCCGAGAGGTCGCGTCGCGTCGTGTAGCCATAGAGGCTCAACGCGGCGAACGACGCGGCCGTGATGAAGAACACGTTCGCGATCGAAGCGCCGGTGTACACGAGGAACACCGTCGATAACGACAGACCCATCAGCGCGGAGAACGCCAGGAAGGTCAGCCGCGCGGCGCCCACCGACATGCGGTCGCGTCCGGCCGAAAGTCCGAACACGATCAACAAGGGCGCGAAGATCACAACCCAGCGCAGCGGCGAAAAATACAGCGCTTGGCCGAAACTATTCACGCTCACCAGATGAGTGCCGACGAAAACCGGCGCCGAGGCCATGAAGGCGCCAAGCGAGACGAGCCCGGTCACGCCGAGACCCAGGGTCATGTAGTTGTAAACGCCCAGCATATAGGCGCGCAGACCCTGGTCGATCGCGCCGGTTCCGGACCGGGCGACGCCCGCGCCTACGCGCGCAGACGTGAAGCGGTCATAGTTGGACATGAAAACCTCTTCTGTGGACGAAGCGGGCGTTCGACCCGCCCATTTCGCTATGCCGTCAATATGAAGGCATGGAGCCCGGCGCGCAAGGCGCCGTCACATTACATTGGCGTTAGCTTAACGTCATTTCGTCTTGCCGTCCGGCCCGAAGGTGGCGAGATAGGCGATCACGTTGTCGGCGTCCTTCTCGTTCGGCAGACCCGGAAATATCATCTTGGTGCCCGGGACTTTCGCTTTGGGGTCCTTGAGATAGATCTGCAACGTGGCGACGTCCCAGGTGAGGCCGGAGCCCTTGTTGGCGTCGGAATAATTGTAGCCCTCGGCGATGCCCGCCTTGCGACCGACAATGCCATTAAGCTCGGGGCCGACCGCGTTCTTGGCGCCTTCTCCGACGTTGTGGCAGGCGTGGCACTTCTTGAACACCTGCTTGCCGGCTTCCGGATCGCCGTCCGCCCGCGCGCCCGCGGCGCCGGCGACGAGTGCGGCCGTGAATACGGCCGCGCTGACGATGTATTTCACCACAATCCTCCCTGCCATCATAACCGCGTTCGGCGCGGACGCGTTGGATAACACGCGTTGGCGCGAGCGTATAGAGCGCGGGCGGCGCTGGCCTCGCGCGGGCGCAGCGTTTAAGGAGACGCGCCTCACTTCGGATACGCCCATGGACTCCCAGCAAACCCACTTCGGCGAACGCCGCGTGGCGCTCGACGCCAAGCAGGGTCTGGTCGATGACGTGTTCCACAAGGTCGCCGACCGCTACGACCTGATGAACGATCTGATGTCGGCCGGCCTGCATCGGCTGTGGAAGGATAGGCTGGTGGCCAAGGCCGCGCCGCCGCGCCACCGACCTTACGCCCATCTCGACGTCGCCGGCGGCACCGGCGACGTGGCGTTTCGCATCGCCCGCGCCGGCGGCGAGACGACGCGCGTCACTGTGGCGGACATCAACGCCGACATGCTTCGGGTCGGGCGCGCGCGGGCGTCGCGTCGCGCCGAAGGGGGCCAGCTCGATTTCGTCGAGGCCAACGCCGAGGCGCTGCCGTTCGAGACCGCCGCCTTCGACGGCTACACCATCGCCTTCGGCATCCGCAACGTGCC
>JANLPL010000095.1:0-5549 GCA_031367195.1 Bradyrhizobium sp. | reverse complement strand
GCAGTTGCGCGGGCTGACGACGAAAGCGCCTCGGCGCGGGGTCCACCGGCGCAAGCGCGAGCGGCGTCCTCTTCCGGGCATGATGCTGTTTCAGGACGGCTCGAAGCACGCCTGGCTGGGCGAGGGTTGCGATCTGGACCTCACTGCCGAACCGCCGCGCAAACCTCCACGACAAACATCCCTTCGGCCACCGGACCAAGAAACGCCTTACCCCTGGCAGGATTTTACTCCGCCACGGTCGCACCGCGCGCCGCTCCAGTGGCCGGTTTCGTCACCGCCGCGCACAAGCGGACCGACCGCGGGAACCTCCATCAGCAGCCGGCTCATCGGACTTTTCGCGTTCGTCTTGCCGATAGCCTTCGCCAGGCCGTCGATGCTCGTGTCGAGTTGCTCGATCTGGCGCGCCAGCATCTCCACCGCCGCAAGCGCCTCGTCGGGCAAGGCGGCGTCCATGCGCGCCAAGGAGAGCAACTCCTCCAGCCGATGAGCCCTTGGCCGCGATCAGACCGAACTCCGCCAGATGGCCGCGCAGCGCATTCACGTTCATCGTTCGCTGCTTGACCATCAGGTCCCGCGTCTTGTGAAGCATCAGGACGGCCTGCTGAGCGGCGCTCTTGACTGGAACGAAACGCATCTGCGGCCGCGACATCGCCTCGCAGATCGCCTCCGCGTCGGCCGCGTCGTTCTTGCCGCGCTTGACGTAGGGCTTGGTGTAGGTCGGCGGCATCAAGACCACGTCGTGTCCCATCGCCTTCAGTTCCCGCGCCCAATAATGCGCCGACCCGCAAGCTTCCATGCCAACGGGGCACGGCGACACGCCTTTGAAAAACTCACGGAATTTCGTTCGCGTGAGTTTCCGACTAACCGCGATCCCGCCTTCCCGCTCGATCGCATGAACCTGAAAAAAGTTCTTCGCCAAATCTACGCCAATTCGGATAAAGGTTCTCACGGAAGGTCTCCCCGTTGGTGGCGCTCCGGCGACCACGTCTTGGCACTTGATGCCGTTCGGGTGAGGCCGTCCACACCATCATCCCCGCACGCAATCGGCGGCGAGCAGCATCTCGACCAGGTCGTGAAACCTCTGTCCGTCGAGGCCGGTTAGGTCGCGGATGCGCGCCAGACGCCCGTAGACCGTGTTGGCGTGGACGCCCAGACGCCGCCCGGCTTCCTGCACGTTAAGGCCGGTATCGGCCAGCGCGGTCAGAGTCTTCAGCAGATGGCCGTTCGCCTTTGCGTCGGCGGCCAACAGGGCGACGCTCCAGGCCGGCGCGGTCGCGCGCACATATTCGCCGCCGGCATGGGTGAGAAGGCTGCGTACGGGCAGCGAATGGAACAAGACGACCCGCCGGTCGACGCTGGCGAAGTCGAGCGCGGCGGTGGCCTCGCGAAGCCCGCGCGGGATCGCGGACGTGGAGGGATAGTCGGCGCTCGCGCCGACAACGACCGACGGCCCCCACCGCAGCAGCAGGGAAGCCAGCCGCTCGGCCAGGCTCGATTGCGGCGCGGTCCATCCGGACTGCCGACGCGCGGTCGACGTCACGGCGACGATGACGCCATTGCGGAGACCGGCGAGCAAACCGATGTTCGTGGCCGAAAGGAGATCGGAAAGCGAGGTCAGAATGCGCCGCGCCCGCTCCGGCGCGTCCATCTCGCTGGGATTAGCCGATCGGATCGCCAGTACGCAATACGCGCGGCGCTGCTCGAGATAGCCGCCTGCCCGCAGCAGACGCGCGATCCTCCCGTCGGATTCGTCATAGCCGGTAAGCAGGACGTTGAGGAGTTCCGCGTCGCGGTCGCCTTCGGCAGCCGCCACGACGCGCGTGTGCGCGACATATTCCGACGTCATAATTGCGCTGATGACATCGGTGTACTCGATCGCGAAATCGGCGACGGCGGCGACCGCGCCGTCAAGGCTTTCCGGACGGATCGCCGCCGCGCCGTCGCGCATCCAACGCGAGAGAACGCGGTGCCCGCAGCGGTAGGCGTGCAGCGTCAGTTCGAGGGGAAAGCGCTGCTCCGCCCTCAAACGCGCGTGATCGCGCACGAAGTCGAAATCGCCGAGTTCCGCGCCGGAAAACAGGCGCACGAGTTCGGCGACATGCGCATTCGAGTGATCGCTGAGTTCGGGGAGCACGCTCGGATTGCCGGATTCGGAAAATCCGCGGACTTCCTTCAGCACTTCGCTGCGTAGCGCCGCGATGGCTTCACGGGCGCTGGCGTTCATGGTCGCCGCCGCTTCCGGCACGACGCCGAGTTCGGCGAGCCGCGCGTGCGCTTGCCGCAGCGGCCGGAGATCGAGAGCGGCGACCGACATACTGTGAACTCTTAACAGCGCCAGCGCCGTTTATACCACCAGCTCCGCCATCGTCGATGACGTTACGACGCGCTAGCCATGACGAGCCCGATAGGGGCGCGATCCAGGGAGATGCGAAATGACGAAATATCTCTTGGTTTATCACGGCGGCAAACCGACGACCGACCCTGCTGAAATGAAGGCGGTGATGGACGTTTGGGGCGCATGGTTCGGCTCGCTCGGCGCGGCGGTGATCGATGGCGGCAACCCTGTCGGCGCGTCGTCGACCGTGCTGTCGAACGGTTCGCTCGTGAGCGGCGGCGGCGCCAATCCCGCGACTGGTTACAGTCTCATTTCGGCGTCCAGCCTCGAAGATGCGCATAGCAAGGCGCGCGGCTGCCCTCTCCTGAAAGCGGGCGGGACGATCGAAATCGCCGAAGCCTTCGACATGTGAAGCCTTCGACATGTAAGGCGAGCGCCGCCGGTCGAGACGGCCGACGGCCCCTAAACCCAAGGAGATAGGTCAGATGTCCGTCGAACTCAAATATCTCGCGTTGACCGCTCTGCTGACGGCGGCGCTGTGGATACCTTACATCATTTCCCAAGTCATGACGAACGGCTTCCTGTCGGGCGAAAACTACGTCGATCCGACGCCCCGGCCCGTGCCGCTGTGGGGGCAGCGTGCGAACCGCGCCCAGCTCAATGCGGTTGAGAGCTTCGCGCCCTTTGCCGTATTGGTGCTGATCGCCCATGTCGCGGGCCGGGAGACCGCCATGACCGCGTTTTGGGCCATGGCGTTCTTCTGGCTCCGCCTCGCTCACGCGGGCGTCTATTTGTTAGGCGTGCCCTTCATCCGAACGCCGGTGTTCACGCTCGGTTTCGTCGCCGTGTGCGGACTCGCGTGGTCGGTTTTGTCCTGAACAAGAACGTAAGACCAGCCGAATGCGTAAAGTGGAATCAGGCGCCCTCCGCGCCGCGAAAGACCGTTGCCGAACGCCCTGATTTGGCCGAGGGAGGGGAAGCGGCGGGCCCGTAGCCTGAACCGGAGCATACATGAGCGAGGCGACCGAGGCCGCGCAAGCCCAGAAACTGCTGGAGAGCCTCGGCTACACCGTGTTCAGGGGCGCGCAGAAGCCCGCCCGCCCGCCTGCCGCACAAGGAGCTTTACGACTGCCCGTTCGTTCCGGCGCCGACGCTGTTCGACTATCGCCGCAGCGCGATCGTCGAACAGACCGCGCGCGCCGTCATCAGCCGCAACATGCGCGCGCTGAATTCGAAGCTGAACTGGCGCGTGCGGGAGCAGGCCTATCGCGCCGTCCTGGCCTTCGAGGGCGAAGTCTGGGAGCTCGGGGTGTTTCAGGGCGTGACGGCCAACCTGTTGGCCAATTGCATGCGCGCCTATGGCGACGGCGGGGCGAAGCTGCGGCTGTTCGACACGTTCGAAGGCATGCCGGACACGGACCCGACGCGGGACTTCCATTCCAAAGGCGATTTTGCCGACACATCGGTGGCGCGGGTGCGCGAGATCGTCGGCGAGGGCGTTCCCGTCCATTTCCATAAGGGCATTGTTCCCGCCACCTTCGCCGGCCTGGAGGAGGCCCAGCTGAAGCTGGTTCACGTCGATCTCGATATCTATCAGGCGATCCTCGACACGCTGGCGTTCTGCTATCCGCGTATGCAGCGCGGCCTGTTCGTGTTTGACGACTATGGCACGCCGTCCTGTCCCGGCGCGCTGCAGGCGGTCGATGAATTCTTCGCCGACAAGCCGGAAACGATATTCTGCTTCAGCGCGGGGCAGGCGATGGCGGTCAAGTTCTAGCGAGCGATTTACTCCTCCACGAAAACCGCCTTCACGCGATTGCTCGCATAGATCGGCACCCAACCCAGCGCACGCAGCCTCTCAAAATGTGGAAGTTCTCAGGCGGTCGTCGTACTACGATTGCGCTCGCGACTAGGTAATGTAGAGATGAAGCGGCGCTGGCGCAATGAGGGTTAAGTGGTGACTAGTTCAACATCTGACTTAGTTTTGGCGAAACTGGACCCGCTGGAGCGTCATCTTATTCCAGATCCAAAGGATATGTTCGATGGATGCCGCAGCGTCGAAGATTTTTGCGCTATTGGAGAAGGCTATCTCAGAGGATATATTGCGCCTCATGGCAGACTTCGCGCCGACGACGCTGTCCTCGACATCGGATCTGGTAACGGCAAACTTGCACGTGTTTTGACGAAAACCTTAAGTCCACGAGGTCGATATTGCGGGTTTGATATTGTTAAAAGTGGCATAGATTGGTGCAAAGAGCGATATGCAGATTTTCCAAATTTCAGCTTTGCCCATGCCGATTTGAAATCAGATTTTTACAACAAAAATGGAGCGATTGGCGGCGAAGATTTTGTCTTTCCTTATGAAAATTCGTCTTTCGATTTGGCCTTTGCCGGATCTCTATTCACGCATATAGCGCCGAATATTACCAACAACTATCTCAGGCAGACCGCTCGAGTCTTGAAGCCAGGCGGAAGGCTTGTAATGACATGTGCGCTCGTAAATGAACATAATCTTGGTATTCCGTCTTCAACAGCGATTCGGCAGCGCGAATACCAGCGAGCGTCGGCTTTTCACCATGTTTTGGACTCGCGAAACCCAAGTAAAGGCGTAGCCTACGACGAGAGCGCAATGCGACGAATGATTTCCGACACTGGAATGATCGTTTCGACAATCCTTTTTGGAACTTGGGCAAACGGGGAAGCTGTGGTGCCAGGATTTCAAGATTGTATGATAGTCTTGAGACCGATACTGCCGAAAGAGATGGCTTAAGGCTCTCCCGCACCCACCGCGGCTCATCTCACCGGGAGGGGCTAGCCCCGTCGATATTCGTGTCCTTTCCGCCGTCCTTGACGCGTCCCGTGCGGCCGGGCCTCATGGGCCCGACGACCAGACGAACGGCGCTCGCGCCACGCCGGATCAGAACGCTGTAACCGTAAGTCGCAGCGCCTTGGGAGGAAATTTCGTTTCTGTCGAGCAGCACGTGGTCGGGCGCGTCGGCGGTGTTGCCGATGACGATGGCGCCTGCGCCGCCGCTGTCCTCGCACCGGTTCCCGATCAGGTCGATGTGGCTCGTCTGGCCCTTGGGGCCGCCGGAGGCGACGTAGATGCAGGAACTGGCGGCATGTCGGATCGTGTTGCCCACCGCCTCGACGTTATCGGCTTCGCCGATCCAGACGCCATGAAATTTGGTCACCCCATCGACCAGGTTGTCCC
>JANLPL010000090.1:0-25761 GCA_031367195.1 Bradyrhizobium sp. | reverse complement strand
ATCGAGGCGAGGATTTCCTCCATTGACGGCTCGTGAGCGCGCTGCGCCCGCCGCAACGCCTCGGCCTCGGCGATTTCGTTGCTCGACGCGGCTACGCTCATTCCACCCTCCACCCGTCCCGGCCTTGGACGGCGCCCGTCGCAATCGAACCGATTCGCGTGGGCGTTCGATTCCAGAATCGCTCATGCCCGCGTGCGACGCAACCGCCGAAATGCCCTTGCGTCAGCGTCCGTCGGGCGTGCGTACGCCGAACTGCTTGGACTTGACCTTGTCGAAATGTACGCGCGGGTCGTATTGGGCGACGCCAAGGCCAAGCGTTCTGACCGAGAGCCGGCCGACGTTGGACAGCAGAGTGTAGGAATTCACGACCTGATCGTGTTGCGCGGTGACTAGGTCGAGGCGCGCTTTCAACAGCAGCTGCTGCGCGTTGAGCACGTCAAGCGTCGTACGCTGGCCGACCTTGGCCTCCTCGCGCACGCCCGCGAGCGCGACTTCCGCCGCCTTCACCTGCGCCTGGGCCGCCTTCAACACGCCAAGCGCATTCGTGTTTGCGCCCCAGGCCGCGACCACCGCCGCGCGAACTTTGTCGCGCTGCGAATCCGCAGTGAGTTCCTGCTGGCTCAACTGCTCCTTTGCCTGGCGGATCGAGGCGTAACTCGCGCCGCCGTCATAGATGGGAATGCTGATCTGGCCGACCAAGGAGCCCACGAGCACCTTGCTGCCGCCCGTAAGTCCCGAAGGGTCGAACGATTTGGTCAGCGAGCCCTGCAAATTCACGCTCGGATACAGCGCCGCTTCGCTGATCTTCACGTTGAGCAGGGCCACGTCGACGCCGTGGAGATAAGCGGTGATCGCGGGATGCTCGACCTGCGAAATGGCGATCGCCTGCGTCAGGTTGGACGGCAGCAGCCGTGCGACCGGCGTAACCGGCGCGAGGCTGCGCGGCTGGTCGCCGATCAGCTGGCGATAACTCGCGATTGACGCCTGCAAGTTCGATTGCGAGGTGAGATAATCGGATTGCGCCTTGGCGAGCGCGGCTTCCGCCTGCGCCACGTCGGTACGCGTCACCTCGCCGACATTGAACCGATCCTTGGTCTGGCGAAGCTGTTCCTTCAGCACATCGACGTTGCTGCGATTGAGATCGAGCGTCGCGGTGTCGCGCATCACGTTCATGTAATTGGTGAGCGCGGTCAGCAGCGTATTCTGCTCGGTAAAGCGCAACTGCTCGCGGGTGCCGAGCATCGTCGATTCCGCCTGCCGCACCGCGTTGAACGTCTTATTGCCGTTGAACAGGTTTTCCTGAACGGTGACGCCATAGCCGCGCGGCAATGTGGTCGACTTGCCGGGAAGTCCGAAGCCGGCGTCTTCGTTGATCGAACTGCTCACGCCCGCATTGGCGCTGGCCGAGACGGTCGGGAGGTAGCCGGCGTTGGCCTTGGGCACGCCTTCGTCGGACGCGCGCACAGCCGCGCGCTGGGCGTTGATGTCGGGGTTGTTGAGATAGGCCTTGATCAGCGCGCCGCCGATCGTCTCCGCGTCGGCCGCCGAAACCATCGCCAGCGCCACAACCAGCGCGAGCGCGCCGGAAGCCCAGGCCCGTTTGCGCGCTGAATTGCGCTTTTCGTCACGCATGCCCGTTTTCACCACGCATAGCCGCCCAATTCACGAGAATCGGCCCGTGCAGACCTTCCCATATTTAGGCTGATATTAGCTCACAGGCTACCCTTACCGCCGCAAAGCATCGCTCCGCCGGGGCAAAATTCACCGCTATGTCGCAAACAAGATACACTTGGCGTTTCGTCAACGCGCCTCACAGCGAGAAGACGTGCGCTCGCGCCAAGCCGGGCAGCACGTCGCCGCTGGCGTCGTACAGCCCGCGTTCGCTGACGCCGCCGCCGGAGCGCTCGAACAGGACGATCTGTTTGGCGCGCGATCCCGCGCGCAAAGCCACCAGCCGGCCGCCTTCCCTCAGCGCGGCGATCAGCCGCTGCGGCGTCTCCTCGAATGCGCCATTGATGACGATGACATCGAACTTGCCCGGCGGCGGCTCGCTCAACGGGCCCTCGACGATCTCAACGGGGCCGAGCTTGGCCGCCCGCGCAGCGCTCGCATCCGTCTCCAGGGCGACGACGTCGAGGCCGAGCGCGACCAGCAGCGCCGCGCAATAGCCCGCGCCGCCGCCGACCACCAACGCGCGCTCGCCCTTCGCCGGCGCCGCGCACTTCAACAATAGCCCAAGCGTGCGCGGGCTCAGCAATTTGCGGCCCGCCGGCCCGGCCGAGGCGACCTCGCCGTCGGCATAGGCCAGCCCACGCTGCGCCGGCGCGACAAAATCCTCGCGCGCCACGGCGGCGAAAGCGGCGAGAAGATCGAGATCGTTGATGTCGCAGGTGCGCAGCTGCGCGTTGATCATCTGCAACCGCAGCGCGTCCGATTTGCTCTCAGCCATCGATGGCTCCAATTTCCGTTTGTGTGGCGAGCGCCCGCCGGCGCGGGCCTCACGTCGGCCGCCTGGCGACGGCCCTAAGACTCGGCGGCCAGACCGTCAAGCCGCGACGCGCTTGACTCGGGCTCCGGAATCATCCTCGTTTGGCGGCCGCCCCTCTCCGCGTTGCGAGGTTCCATGTTGTTCGCCGTTCACGCCCTTGATCCGCCCGACGGGCTCAAAAACCGCCTTGCCCATCACGAAGCGCACCGCGCTCACCTGCCGACTGCGGGCGACTATGGCGTGACGCTCGTCATGTCGGGCCCGCTGGTCGCCGACGACGGCGAAACGATGATCGGCAGCCTGCTGATCGTCGAGGCGCCAGACCGGGCCGCCGTCGAGCGCTTCAACCGCGCCGACCCGTTCGCCAAATCAGGCGTTTGGGCGCAGGTTACTATCACCCGCTTCCTGCGCCGTCAGGGCTGAAGCGCGGGGAGCGATTCCGGGGCGAGCGGCGGCCGCGGCCGGCTCGCCAGCTCCACCGCGTCGCGTTCTGACAGACCCGCCATGCAGAGCAGCCGCACCACCGCCGCCCCGATCGATGCGGCGGGAAATTCCTGCTGGACGACGGCCAGGCTGGCGCCGACAATGGCGTAGCAGGCGATTTTGAAGCCGAGCCGCGCGTCGGTCAGCGTGAATCGCCCTGCTCGCGCGGCGTTTTCGAGATCGCGGATTGCGAACGGCCCGTGACAGCGAAACATCGCTTCGGCGATCACCTCCGGCCGGGTCAGCAACTGGCGCCAGCGCATATCCCCGGTCGCCGCCTCGATGACTGCCCGCACGCCATAGGCATAGACCTGCGCGGGATCGGAAAAGGTGTTGGTGACTTGCTCAATCCGCACCGCCAGATCGTGCATCACCCGCTCGATCACGGAGACGGCGAGTTCGTCCTTCGACCTGAAATAGGAATAGACCGTGCCGGCCCCGACATCGGCGCGCTCAGCGATCTCCTGCATGGTCGCCGCGTCGATGCCCTTCTCCGACATCACGCTGTAGCCCGCCTGCACCAAGGCCTCGCGGTTGCGCTCCTGCCGCAGCGCCACGCGGCCTTTCGACTTTGACTGAAGCAAAACGTTCCGACCTCCGACGCCTTGAGTCTTGCGCCGTCGTCGCGGCCGCGTCAAGATCGAACGCCGTTCGAGATCGAAGATGCAAGCGAGTCACGCTCGGTATTGACAATCACTCGAACTTGAATGATGTTCGAGATAGAGCGCCCAAGGATGCGGCGCGAGGGAGGAGCTGCATGAACATGCGCGTGAGCCCGCAAATCGACGAGCGAAACGTCAAGGCGATCGCCGAATCGATCATTCCCGAATTGTCCGCGCGCGCTTTGGAGACGGAGCGGGACCGCAAGGTTCCGCCTGCGAACATCAAGCTGCTGCACGACACCGGCCTGCTCGGCGTGTTCCGCGCCCGCAAATGGGGCGGCTCCGAACTCTCGATGCGCGCGCATGTCGATGCGGTCGCCACCGTCGCCAAGGGTTGCGCCGCCACCGCCTGGGTGCTCGGCGTCTATCACGCGCATGATTACATCGTCGGCCACATGAGCGAGCAGGCGCAGCGGGAGATTTACGGCGCCGGCGATATCGCCGCCGTCTCCGCCGTGATCGGCCCGCGCGGCAAGGCGATCCGCCGCGCCGATGGCTCCTATCTGCTCAACGGCTTCTGGCCGTTCGCCTCCGGCAATGCGACCGCGACTTGGATGCTGCTGGGCGCGGAAGTGTTCGACGAGGCCGGAAACAAACTCGACGAGGGCGATCTGGCGGCGCCGATCGGCGACATCGAGCGCCTCGATGACTGGCATGTCGCGGGACTACAGGGCACCGGCTCCAATTCGGTGCGGGTCAAGGACGCCATCGTGCCCGCGCACCGCTATGTCTCGCTGCCCGCCCTGCTTGAAAACCAGACTGTGGGCTTCACCGACCCGGCCGCGCCCGCCATCTTCAAATGCCAGGCCGGCCCCGCGCTGGGCATGTTCATCGCCACCTCGGCGCTAGGCGCGGCGCGGCGGTCGCTTGAGGATTTTCTCAAGGTCGTGCCGGGCAAGCGGGTGATGTACACCGCGCATATCTCGCACGAGTGGAGCGCGTTGCAGATCGCGCTCGGGCAAGCGGCCTCTATGATCGAGGCGGCGGAGCTGATTTTCTACCGCGCGGCTGACGATGTGGACGCCTACGCCCGCCGGGGGGAAAAAATGCCGATGAGCTTGCGCGCCCGCATCCGCATGGACATCGCCGCTGTGCCGCGTCTCTGTCGCGACGCGGTGCAGAAACTGCTGACGATCGGCGGCGCCGCGGGCCTGTCGCTGAAAAGCGCGATCCAGCTCAATTTCCGCAATCTTCAGGCGACCACGATGCACGGCCTGCTGTTGGAGGAAACCGGGGCGGAGATTTACGGGCGCGTGCTGCTGGGCATGGACCCCGGCACGCCGATCCTCTAATTCTGACCCATGAACGCCGACCTCGCCTCCCTGCCCCCGGTCGCGGCGGCGGAATATGTCGCCGCCGTCGCGCAGCACGTCTCCTCGGTCTGCGTCATCACGACGCTGCTCGACGGCGAACGGTTCGGCCTCACCGCCACTGCCGTCGCGTCTGTTAGCGCGACTCCGGCGCGGCTGCTGGTCTGCGTCAACAAATCCGGCCAAAGCCACGAGAAAATCCTGCGCGCTGGCCGGTTCTGCGTCAATGTGCTGACCGAGCGCCAAGAGAGCGTCGCCAAGGTGTTCGCGGGGATGGCGGGCGGCGGCGACCGCTTCGCGACCGGGCAATGGGACACGCTCGCCTCCGGTGCGCCGGCGCTGATCGACGCGGCGGCCTCGTTCGACTGCCGGCTCGCTTCGATCCACGACCAGTCGACCCATTCCGTGCTGTTCGGCGACGTGATCGCGACCCGCCATCGCGCCGGCGAGGACTCGCTGCTCTACGGCGTGCGACGTTTCCGGCAGTTGCGAAAGATTTTCACCGGCGTGGCGGGCGACGACGAATATCTCTAAGGTCTTTGGCGATTTCTTCGAATCGCCAAAGACCTTAGATTCTTTTGTTTTCGCGCGCCTTTCGCGAAAAACCGGTTCCCACTTTTTCGCGGCGCGCTCTAGCGCCGCTTGACGATAAAGCTCAGCGGCAGGAAATGCAGCCCCGTGCGGGCGCGCAACGCGCCCCACAGCCCGCGCGGCTCGAACAGCATGATCGCAATCGCCACCGCGCCCAGGATCATCAAATAATACGGGCCAAGCTGCGACAATGTTTCGCGCAATGCGAAATAGATCAACGCGCCCAGGATCGGCCCCTCGAACGTGCCGATGCCGCCGATCACCACCATGAAGATCACCAGCGCCGTCCAGTCGTTGACGCTGAAGCCGCTGTCGGGCGAGATTCGCAGCCGTTGCAGGAACGTCACCGCGCCGATCATCGCCGTACCCCCAGCCGACACGACATAGACCAACAGCTTGGCGCGATCGACGTTGACGCCATTGGCGCGCGCGGCGAGTTCGTTGTCGCGGATCGCCGTCAGCGCAAGTCCTAGACGCGAGCGCAGGGTGAAGAAAATCATCGCCAACGCCAGTGCGAGCAGAGACAGCGAAGTGACATAGAGGGTGACGAAACGGTCGTGCGGGGTGGCCCCAAGCGTCTTGGCCGCCTGAATCGGGAGACTCATGCCCGAGCCCCCGCCGAGCGGCACGATTAGCACCGCGCCGAGGCGGAACACCTCCGCCACCACCCAGGAGGTGATGGCGAAATAGGCGCCGCGCAGACGGAACAGCAACAACGCGATCGGCGCCGAGATCAGCGCCGCGCCGAGCCCGATCAGCGGCAACGCATAGAGCGGCGCAACGCCAGCCTTCGCGGCAAACGCGAACAAAGCGTAGCCGCCGAGCCCGACATAGGCCTGCTGTCCGACCGAGACCAGACCCGCATAGCCCGCCAGAAAGTTCCACAGACTGGCCAGCGCGATATAAAGGAAAATCTCGATCAGCAGCCGCAGCGTATCGCTGCTCGCCCATAACGGCGCGCTGGCGGCGACCACTGCGGCGCCGGCGAAGAAAGCGCCGGCGATCCACGTCGCGCGCGAGGCGCGGCTGACGACGTACGCGCTCAAGCCGGCCTCCCAAACAGCCCATGCGGCCGCACCGCCAGCACGATCAGGAACGCGATGTGGCCAGCCAGCACCTGCAAGCCGGGATCGATCGTCGAGGCGACGCTCTGCACCACGCCCAGAATGATCCCGCCCGCCAGCGTGCCCCAGAAGCTCGACAAGCCGCCGATGATGACCGCCTCGAAGCCGAAGATCAGCCGGGTCGGCCCGGTTGCGGGATCGAAATTGGCGCGGATCGCCAGCAGCACGCCGGCAAGCCCGACGATGGCGAGCGACAGCGCCATGGCGAGCCCGAACACATGTTTGTTGTCGAGCCCCATCAGTTGCGCCACGCGCGGATCGTCGGACACGGCACGAAACGCGCGGCCGAGCGCGGTGCGATAGAGCAGCAATTGCAACGCCGCGATGACCAGGATCGCCAGCCCGAGTTGCATCAGCGGCAGCACGCCGATGCTGATAGCGTCGGTCAGCTTGACGCTCGCCACCTCCAGCGCACCCGCGTGCAGCCGCTTGTTGTCGGCCGAGAACAGCGCGAGAAAGCCGTTCTGCATGATCACCGACAGGCCGAACGACACCAACAGCGGAGGCATCAGATCGCCCCCCATCGTGCGATTGAACAGGCCGCGTTGCAGCGCGTAGCCCACCCCCGCCATGATCGGGATCACCACAACCAGCGCAGCCAGCGGGTTGAGCCCCAGCGTCTGTGTTGTGACAAGGCCGATATAGGCGGCCAGCACGATCAGGTCGCCATGCGCGATATTGACCAGCTTCATCACGCCGAAGATCACCGCAAGGCCGACGGCGAACATGGCGTAGAGGCCGCCGACCATCACCCCCTGCACGACAGCGTTGGCGAAATCTCCCATGCGCTCAAACCCCGAAATAGGCGGCCGCGATCGCCTCGCGCGTCAGCGAGGCGGCCGGCCCGCTCAAGGCGACGCGGCCCTCCAACATGCAATAGACGTGATCGGCCATCTTCAGCGCCTGCCCGATGTCCTGCTCGACGATCACAGCCGAGACGCCGCCGGCCACCACCGCGCGCAGATAGCCGTAGATCTCCTTGACCACGATCGGCGCAAGGCCCAGGCTCAGTTCGTCGCACAGCAGCAGTGTCGGATTGGACATCAGCGCGCGGCCAATCGCCACCATCTGCTGCTGTCCGCCCGACAGCGACATCGAGGGTTGCTGGCGGCGCTCTTTGAGGATCGGGAACAGCTCGTAGATCCGCTCCAGCGTCCACTCGCCGCGCCGCCCGACCTGCCCGCCGATGACAAGGTTCTCCTCGACGCTGAGCGAGGCGAACAGCCGCCGCCCTTCCGGCACCAGCGCGAGGCCGCGCTTGACGATGTCGTGCGGCGCGAGCCCGCCAATAGCTTCGCCCTCGAAGCGGATCGACTCGCGCGGCGACGAATTGAGCCCAACCAGCGTGTTGAGCAACGTGCTCTTGCCCGCGCCATTGGCGCCGATCACGGCGACGATGCGCCCGCGCCCAACCTCGATATCGACGCCGTACAGCGCCTGGAAATCGCCGTAGAACGCTTCGAGCGTGTGGACCGCGAGCAGCGGCGTCTCAGGCATCAGCCTCAATCCCCATATAGATCTCGGCGACTTTGGGATCGCGGATCACTTCCCCGGGCGGCCCATCGGCGATGAACTTGCCCTGATAGAGCACCAGCGCCCGGCTCACCACCGACATCAGCGCGTGCAGCACATGCTCGATCCAGACGATCGTCACGCCCGAGGCGTGCACGCGCCGGACCAGCGTCACCAGTTCCTCGCATTCGGGCTGGCTCAGGCCGCCGGCGATCTCGTCAAGCAACAGCAGCTTCGGGTCGGTGGCGAGCGCGCGTGCGAGTTCGAGCCGCTTGCGGTTGAGCAGCGTCAATCGCCCCGCCGGCGTGTTGGCGTGGTTCCCGAGCCCGCATTCCTCCAGCATTTGCAGCGACTTTTCACGCGCCCGCGCCAGCGTCGCGCGGCCGCCAAATGCGGCGCCGACCATCAGATTCTCGAACACCGTCATGTCGCCGAACGGCTGCGGCACCTGATAGGCGCGCGCAATGCCGATACGGCAGCGCTCTTCCGTGGGCAGGCGCGAAATATCGCGCCCGAAGAAGGCGACGGCGCCGGCGTCGAGCGACAAGGCGCCGGTGATGAGACCGAGGATCGTCGTCTTGCCCGCCCCGTTCGGCCCCAGCACGCCGACCGCCTCGTTCGGCGCGACGACGAGATCGAGCTCGGTGGCGATGCGAATGGCGCGAAACGCCTTCGAGACTTGTCTGAGCTCCAGCGCGGGGGTCATGAACAACCAGCGATTGGGGAGGCGGCGGGCGCGGCGCCCGCCGCCTGCGATGCGTCAATAGGGGATCGGCTCGAAGGACTTGACCGTCTTGATCTCGGGATAGGCCGAGTTGTTGGCGATCACGATGTCGTATTTGAACGCCTTGCCCTTGACCCATTGGCCGCCCACCAGCGGCGTTGCGGACACGTTGTTGATCGGCCCCGTCTTGAAGTTCACCGGCCCGACGATCGATTGGTAGTTGGTCGCCGCCATCGCCTCGACGATCGACTTCGGGTCTTCCAGGTTCTTGGTGCGCTTCAGGATGTCGAGCGCGACCTCAAGCAGCGCATGTTTGAAGCCGATCGGCTGCACCCATTGCTTTGATGTCGCCTTGGTGAAGGCCGCGCACAGCTCCGCCGCCGATTGGCCGGTGAGACCCGACTTGAAGGGATGGTTGGGCGACCACCATTCTTCCGAGGACAGCCCGACGCCCCGATCGCCGATCGCCTCGATCGAAGCCGGGAACAGCAACGCCTTGGCGATGGTGGCGGCCTTGGGCTTATAGCCCTGCTGCGCGCATTGCGCCCAGAAGGTCGCGAAATCAGGCGGCAGGAACACGCCCGTCACGATGTCGCAATTGGCCGCCTTCAGCTTGGCGATCTGCGCCGAGAAATCGTTCGACAGCGGCGTGAACAGGCCCATGTCGGTATATTTGAAGCCCGCCTTGAGGAAGCCCGGCGGCAGGCCGTGCGCCATATCCGACAGCGCCACGCCGTCGGGATCGTTCGACCACACGCCGCCGACATTCTTGTTGGTCGAAATCGAACTCCACAGGCCAGTAAAGGTGGTGACGACCTGATCGGCGCCCCAGAAGAAATGATAGGTCCAATCGAACCCCTTGCCCGGCTTGCCGCCCCGGCCGAAGAACCACGGCTGCCACGGTGTGTCGGTCGACAGGCACGGCACGCCGTTGAGTTCGCATTGATCGGCGACCGGCAAGGTCGTGTCCGACGTCGAGGACGCCAGCATCAGATCGACCTTGTCCTTGGTGATCAGTTCGGCCGCCAGTTCCGCCGCGCGGCTGGGGTTCGACTGGCTGTCGCGCACGAGAATTTCGATCGCGACCTTCTTGCCGCCAAGGGTCAGTCCGTCGCCGATGGTCTTGCGAATTTCATCAACGATAAAGCCGTCCGCCGAGCCGAAGGCGGCGATAGGCCCGGTTTCCGGGCTGATGAAGCCGAGTTTGATCGTCTTGGCCGCATGGGCGCGCCCGATATAAGCGGGCGCCGCCACCGCGGCGCTCATACCCTGAACCACCCGGCGGCGTGTCACGCCCGTAGCGCCAATATCGTTTGTCATGCCATCTCCTCCCTGTTGTTTGCTGTTGGTCACGCGCCCGCGCGCGCCCTTTTCAACTCACAAAGCACAGCTCGCATATCGACACAAGCGGCCGTTGTTTGAACACTTCGCCTACGCGCGCCCCGCCTCCGCCAGCCGTGGCGAAGCGAGCAAGATCTCCATCGTGCGGCGCAGATGCGCCTCGATCCGTTTGCACGCCGCAGCCGCGTCGCGCGCCAGACAGGCGTCGAGCAGCCCCTTGTGCTCGGCGTCGACGTCGCGTCCCGGACGCACGATTTTCGACAGATTGCGATAGCGCTCGCTCTGCGCATAGAGCATTTCACGGATGGTGAGCGTCCATCGGCTGTCGCAGGCCGACGCCAATGCGGCGTGAAACGAATTGTGCGCCATCGCCCAGGCCGGGTTCAGATGCTTCCGCGCGCCCTCGCTGATCGGCAGGCGATGCAGCCGGTGGTAGGCCGCCAGAATATTGGCCTCCCAATCGACGTCGCCACGCGCGATCGCCGCGCGCAAACAGAGCTGCTCAATAGCGATGCGCGTATTTGTGAGATCGATCAACTCCTCCGCCGAGATCGCCGCGACGGTAAAACCCTTCTGCGCCGTCGCCACCGCCATGCGCTCGGCCGCGAGCCGCGACAGCGCCTCGCGCACCGCGCCGGGGCTGAAATCGAATTCCGCCGCGGCATCGTTGATCTTGATCTTCGCGCCGGGCTCCAGCCGGCAGGACAGGATCGCCTCGCGCAACGCCTCATAGGCCGCGTCGCTCTGCGTCCTGGCGCCGGTCTGAGAGAGTGGGTTGTCCATTTTTCTAAATTGCAGGCGAAAATCTAGAAAGGCAAGAAAAATCTTTTTTCTCGTTGACACCCGTTCCCGCACACCGTTAGTCTGGCCCCGCAACTCGCCGCGACCAACCAGGCGGCGAACAGCACGAGGAAGCGCGAACGTGAGGTTCACCCGGTTCGAACACAATGGCGTCGGCCTGGCCGTCGAGCACAACGGCGCCTGGCGCGGTTTGCGCGAGGGGGACGCGAATTTTCCCGGAACCTTGAGCGCGCTTGTCGCCATGGGCGGCAAGGCGCTGCGCGAGGCCGGCGAGCGCCTCTCAGCGGGACCGGCTGTCGATCTAGGCAAGGTCAAGGTGCTGCCGCCCTTCCCGACGCCGCCAAAAATCATCTGCGTCGGCCTCAACTATCGCGACCATTCCGCGGAATCGGGCTTCAAACAACCCGATTATCCCACTTTGTTCACCCGCTTCGCGACCTCGCTGGTTGGTCACAACGCGCCCGTGGTGCGGCCGAAAGTGTCGGACAAGTTCGACTACGAGGGCGAACTGGTCGCCGTCATCGGCCTGGGCGGGCGCCATATTGCGCACGCCCGCGCGCTCGATCATGTCGCGGGCTATTCGATCTTCAACGACGTCTCGGTGCGCGACTATCAGTTCAAGTCGCCGCAATGGACAGTCGGCAAGAATTTCGACGGCACCGGCCCGTTCGGCCCCGTCTTCGTCACCGCGGACGAATTGCCCGCCGGCGCCAAGGGCCTGCGCCTCCAGACCCGGCTCAACGGTCAGATCATGCAGGACGCCAACACCGACGATATGGTGTTCGACGTCGCCACCCTGATCGCCACCATCAGCGAGGCGATCACGCTGGAGAGCGGCGACGTCATCGTCACCGGCACGCCCTCGGGCGTCGGTCAGTCGCGCAAGCCCCCCGTTTTCATGAAGGCGGGCGATCGTGTAGAAGTCGAGATCGAAAAAATCGGCGTCTTGTCCAATCCAGTCATCGACGAATAGGGAGCGCGCCATGACCGCTATCCACGGCTATGTGAAGCCCAGCCGCCGCCCCGGCGAGCTCGGTGTCCATTCGCTCGACCATTTCCACTTCAACGTCCCCGACCTCGCCGTCGCGCAGAAATTCTACGGCGAGTTCGGCCTCGACATGCAGAGCGGCCGCGACCGGCTGGAGATGCGTACTTTTGGCGCGCCGCAACTCTGGGGCACTATCGGGGAAGGTCCGCGCAAGAAGTTCGGCCATCTCAGCTTCGGCGCCTTCGAGGACGATATCGACCGCTTCGCCGAGCGCTTGCAATCCATGGGCATTGCGCGGCTCGATCCGCCGTCCGGCGTCGATTCAAACGGGCTTTGGTTCCTCGATCACGACGGCACGCCCGTCGAGATCAAGGCGACAGGAAAATCCTCGCCGGACGAGAAATCCGGTTTCGAGCAGAAAAGTCTGGGACCGCGCGTGCGCGGCGCGCCGTTCCGCTCCACAGTCAAGCGCACCTTTCCGCGCCGGCTCGCGCATGTCCTGATCTTCACCCGCGATGTCGGAAAGGCGATCGAGTTCTACAGCCGCGTGCTAGGCCTTCGCCTGTCGGATCGCTCCGGCGACAATATTGCGTTCCTGCACGGCATCCACGGCAGCGACCATCACATGATCGCCTTCGCCCGCTCCAATGCGCCCGGCCATCATCATTTCAGTTGGGACGTGGGCAGCATCGACGAAATCGGCGCCGGCGCGATGCATATGCTGGGCAAGGGTTTCGCCAAGGGCTGGGGGCTCGGACGTCACGTTTTGGGCTCTAACTTCTTCCACTATGTGCAAGACCCCTGGGGCAGCTTCTGCGAATATTCCGCCGACATCGATTATGTCCCGGTCGATTACAACTGGCCGTCCGACGATCATCCGCCGGAAGATTCGTTCTACGTCTGGGGACCGAACGTGCCCGCCGACTTCGTCCACAATTACGAGGCGTGAGGATTTTGGCGGCCTCGTCCGGAATCGAACCGGGGCGTCAGTATTTGCTGTCGCTTTCTGGCCGATTTTATAAGCCTCTGATTTTGCAAACGAGGCCTGAAAATAGGCACAAAATCGCGGGAATTCAACGGCGGGATCTTGCGGGCCTGAGACCTTCGCGGCGGCATGCTGCGCTGACGAGGCAGGCGAAGAACGCGAGCGGCCGGCTTTCGTCGAGGGAAAACCAGACCAGCGGGCGCGAGCCGTCCGGCACGACTTCATTTCTTAAAAAAGACGCGAATGGGGCAACACGTCGGCTTCCCGCGCCCAGCCATCGTCGCCAGTGTGGCGACGAGACGTCGCGCACGTTGTCACGCCCGGGTCGGATTTGCGCCCCTTGAGCGAGGGCGTGCCCCGGCGGGCCAGGGACAGCTCGCGGACGCCATCGGGCGCGTTGCGGACGACCGGAGCTGAATAATCGGGGAATATGCCGGGCAGAATCGGGACATCGTCCGCCGTGTCCCGCATGGTGGCCGCTGGCGACTCCGGCAGGGCTCGAACCTGCGACCTGCCGCTTAGAAGGCGGCTGCTCTATCCGGCTGAGCTACGGAGCCGTTCACGCTCAATGGGACCAGGGCGCGAGGCGATTGTAGCGGAAATTGTCGGAATACGAAATGATCTTGCGCGTCGCGGGCTTCGGCTCCTCGACCCGATAGGCGATGCCGTTACGCTGCGCGTAAGCGATCGCCTGCTCCCTGGAATCGAACTTCAGCGTGACCTGGGACTTCATATCGCTCGAACTGGTCCAGCCCATCAACGGGTCGATCTCGCGCGCCCGCTCCGGCTCGAAAGCCAGCGCCCACGAGTCTTTGGCCTGTCCGGACTGCATCGCGGAGCGAGAGGGAAGATAAATGCGCGCCGTCATGCCGCCCCTTCACAGTGTCCGCCCCAGCAATCCAGCGACCGGATAAACGGATCGATATCGACGCCGCGTTTACCGGATCAGTGCGATTTCGACAATGGGCGCCCTTTCATCCACCTCGACGTCACGTCAAAAAAAATGCCCCGTCGACCGTGTGAACGGCCGACGGGGCGATACGAATGCAATCGAAAACGGAAATCAGGCCGCGGAATTCCGCCGCCGCCAGGCGACTACTTTCAGGAAAAGCGCGTTTGCCACCGAGCCTTTGTCAGGTCGATGCCTGTCCTCTTGCCAGCTTTGCTCGGGGAGCCGTCAGATACGCGCGTCAAATATGACCACGCGCGCCCGCGAAGCCGCCGCGGATCGGATTTTGCCCCGGCGCAATCTTGAACGGAGTCGGGCCGACGCCCGCGGCGTCGAGAATGAATCGCAGGGCTTCGAGCGCCAGTTTCACCTCGATCGCCGTCATCGCGGCGGGCGGGAAGACCGCGCGCACCATGTCGGCGCCATGCGCGGCGGCGTCGAGCACATTATCCCAGGTCGCATGTCCACTGGCGATCTCGACCAGATCGCGGGTGGGCAGCAACCCGAGCAGCGACCCAAGCGAACTGAGATGCGACGCGCTCAGGGACGCCACGCGGCTATCGAAAGGCGCGGCCGACGCCGGACTCCCTTCCGAGCCAAGCGCCTTGAGGGTCGCCGTCAGAAACGTGACGGCGACGCCTCTCAGGTCGAGGCTCAACGCCCCGTCGAACTCGACGACGCCTGCGTCGCGCTCGAAAAGATGGTGGAATTGGTGATCGCGCGCAGGCCGATCATCCGCGCCCCGACGACGGCGCCTGCGGTGGGCGAAAGGCCGAAGGCTTTCGCCACGTCGATATTGCCGATGTAGCTGATCGTGGCGGGTCCGGCGGCGAGAACCAAACCGGCGAGAACTGTTTTGAAGCCCGACAAGAAACTCATAGGATTCACCTGTTTTGCGAAGGTCGACGGGCCAGAGCATTCGACGCGGCGGGCAGTTGAACGCCGGGCGAACCCGCACGCGCCCCGTCGACCGCAGGGAGGCAAGCCGCGCGCGTGGGTATATGCAACAAGGATCAGTCCTGATGCCCGGCCGCGTAAACGCCAAGGACCAGCAACGCCAGCCCAATCGCCGGCCAGACAAGCCAGGGCGAAATCACGCCGCGGGCTTTTGCAGGGCCGCGAGCGAGTCGGGACCGACGACGCCATCGACGTCGAGGTCGCGGTTCATCTGGAAACTTTCGATCGCCGCGCGACTCGCCGGCCCCAGATCGCCGTCGACCGCGAGCGCGGGATGGGCGCCAAGTTGATTGAGCCGCATCTGCACCCAGGCAGGCGTCCCCAAGACCGGCGGCGCGGGCGAAACTGGAGCTGGCGCGGCGACAGAGCCCACGCCTAGCGTCGCCATCGCCGCCAGAACGCGCGCGAGAATATCGCTCCTGCTCACGCGGCTGCCGGGACACGGGTGGCCGTCGCGCAGACAGTCCCGATGGAAATGCAGCCCGCCGACACCGCGAACAAGCGTCCCGATGTTCCAGCCAAGCTTGTGCGAGAGGACCGCAAGAGCCCAGACCGCATTCTCGATCACCTTGGCGCCCTCGCCCGCCGTCGGATCGTCGCCGCCGACCTCGAAATTGCCAACCATCTCTATGCCGAACGTGATCCGGTTCCAGCACGAAACGGAAACGCCGTCCGCCTCCAGGTCGCATAAAACCCAGATATAGTCAGGACAGCAGACGAGATGGGGGCCGGAGTGCCAGCCCAGCCCCTGATAATAGCGATTGAGTCCCGCGCCCCACCGCTCCTTCGTCGTCGCGCCATAGGAGAGCCACTGCGAAAGCGAGGGAACGCCCGTGTTGTGCAACGTCGGAAATTTCGGTCGCCAGCCTTTGTTCCAGGCAAGGCCATCAACAAACATGCGGAATTCGTCCCGCGCGTAGTGGCGCGGGTTGGCGAGATAGCTCATATCAGAAGCTCCGCCTCAGAGTTGCAGAAGAAGGTTGGCCAGCATCCTGGCCTCGTCGGCGTAGCCCGTCGCATTGCCGTGGAAACTGTCGAACATCTCGCCGAGCGAGTTCGCTTGCGTCCATGAACCCAGCCGATACATAAAATTGACCAGCGGCAGATTGTTGGCCACGCTGAGCGCCCGCATCGCGTTGAGCGTGGTCAGCTCAGATGTGGAATGGCCGCTGGCGTCATGATGCATCACGAGGATCACGTCGCCCGAGAGCTTTGCCTTCGTGATGATGGTCTGGATATTGCTGTAGAACGTCGCGTAAGACACAGCGGCCGTTTCATCGTTGATCCCGATGTCGATGATTGTGAGATCGGGGGCGTAGTAGCCAATAGCGGTCAGCGTTGACCACGAATTGCCTGTTACAATGAAATTCGATGATTGGTTCCCGGAAATGCCCCAATTCCAGACCGACACCTGGGGCGCTGTCGTGTTGAAGCAATCAACCCCCGCGATATAGATCGCGCCTCCGCTGACCGACGTCGCCTTGATGTTGAGCGTGTAATTCCCCAACGTCGGCGTGATCGCCTGCTTGAGCAGCGCCGCCCCCGTCGTCAGGGTGACAGCAACCGTACCGGCGCCGCTGTAGTCCAACGTGAACGCGGAACCCGCATCGGTGTTGACATAATAGACGTCGCACTCGTTCCACGCGGCGCTTGGCGTAACCGCATAGGACGTCGCCGTTGTCGTGCTTTGCGAAATCAACCCGCCGCCGAGCGTGCCAGGTCCGCCTACGCTCCAGCCTGTTCCGTAGGTCACGCGCGTATCGCCCAGGACGCCGATCGCCCCGTCCGCGAAGAAAGCATCCGAGACCGCCGGAACGCCAACCGCCGCAAGTTGCTTGGCGACACCAGTCGGAAAGGACGCGTTACGCCCTCCGGTCGCGTTGTTCGCGCCGCCCGTGCCGCCACCCAGACCCGCGGACGTGCTGTCGCCGATGAAGGCGATCTTCATGCGTGCCGCCCCCGCGCGAACCTTCGCCATCGCGGCGCGGGCCTTCGGAAGGATGGCGGGATCGAAGTTGGTGACGCCGGGAGTCGAATTGGCGGCGGAAAAAGACGGCGGAGCGGGGATCGAAGGAACCCCGGCAAAAGCCGCATAAGGCGCGAGCGCCAAGGCGGCGATGGAGAAGTTCGAAAGCCAGCAAGTTTTCATGCTCATTACCCCATCCACAAAATGTCCATGGTCACGGACGACCCGCTCGTGCTGATGCACTTGATTGTTGAAAACGGCGTCCCGCCCTGGACGCTGCCCGACATGGGAAAGCTGATCTGTCCATCAAGGGGAAAGCCGAGCGCGGCTGTTGGCGTAGTGCTGTCCGCGGTGCAGCGGACAACGGCGATGCCCGCCGTCGCCGGCCGGAAAAACGCCGCCGTCGCCCATGTCGGAACAGAGCACATTCCGCCCGAACCGCTGGCGAGCAGCGTCGCGAGCGAGCTGGCCGTCGCGGTCACCGCGATCTGACAATAACCAGGGGCCTGCGTCGCATTGGACCGATCATTCACGCCGGGCAGCACAGTGCCCCCCGTATCGGTCCAAGTCTGCGCAAGCGCCACGGATGAGAATAGCGCGAGCGAAACTGCGCCGGCGATGAGCGAGCGTTTGATCATTGCAGCCCTTTGTGAGTTGGTGAGAAAGGCGTCACACTCGGCTTCGCCCGTTATTTGCTTTCGAGCGCCCGCGCTCGTCTGGTCGCCAACCACATTTGATCGTGGGCCGACGGCGTGGTGAAGGGCCGATTCAGGCGGCCTTGGGTGGTATCCGTCGAAGACTGCGACCTGTTGGCGCCAAGCGCCCCGCCCTTGACGCTCAAGATTGACTTCGCCCACAGAAGCGTCAGCCGTCCTCAGCCCGAAATCCCGCCCAGATCAATCGCCACCACCACCACGGATGAGGCAACGCCGCCCCAATCGTCGGCCTGAACAATCGGCGCGCTGACGCTGCCGAAATCAAGACTCGTTCCAATCTGCAACGCTTGCGTTATGGGACCAAGCGAAGACGCCCCCGTCGGCGTATAATTGTAAACCGCGCAGAGCGAGAGATCCTGTACGCCCGAGCCGAACACATTGAACGACTGAAATTTGAAATAGAGCGGAACGCCGATCCATGTCGTCGGAAGAACGTATTTGACGACCGCCGCGTCCAGCCGCGCGAAAGACGCGCCGACGACGTGCGCCGCGGGGACCGTTCCGCCGTAGCCTCGTTGCAGACCCGTCAAGCTATAGGCGTTGGCGCCCGTCAGCGTCGCATTCTGATAGGAGACAAGCTCACCGTCGATCAGCGATAGCGTGGCGCCCGCCTGCGCCGAACCCAGGCTCGTGCCCGACAACGCACCGCCACTCTCGCTGAGGTTCACGCCAAGCGCGTCGCTCGTGTCCCATCCGCTCGCATTGGGCAAACCAGATGTTGTAAAGCCTTGCCGCAACGGCTGCGTGATCGTACCGATCTGCGAGAATGTCACATTGTCGACGCTCGCCCAAACAAAGGCGCCGCCCCAATTCGGGTTGGCGACGCCGGCTGATCCGCCCGAGGCGCCCACCCAGATCTGAGCGGCGTTGCCGGTCAGCAGCGGCGGCGGTTCGTAGATCAGCGGTGGATTGATCGCCCCCGATGTCGCGCCCTGATTTGGTTGGAACGACACCGCGCCGCTCGAGGGATTGGCGCCGGGCGTCGATACGCCGAGCACAAGCTCCTCCGCCTCAAAGGTCAACATTCCCTTGTCGTTCTCATCAACCGACACGATTCGCACGGGGTACGCTGCGAGTCCAAGATTCGCGTCGGTGATGGTGACGATGTCCATCGGATCCAGCAGGCAATATTCCCAGGATAGTTTGAACGAGAATCGCGTTCGCACATAGAGCGAACGCTGCAGCAACGTTTGCGCCACAATAGGTCCGATGATGGCCTCGTCGCAGATCTCATGGGCCTGGATGGTCGAGCCGACCCGCACCCCGAACGCTTCAATTTGCGATTGATCGCGGGCCTCGACCGGCGCGGAGGCATATTGATTGTTGCGCGACAGGCAATCGATGCGTTGGATGGTGGGAAGGCTGAACGGATCGACGCGGTGCGCCTGCACGGGATCTCTGTCGCCGCGCTCATCGACAAAATCGAGGTCGCTAAGCGCGTAAACCGGAGTCAGATTGGGGACGTAGGAGACCGGCGTCGCAATCGTGCAGGAGATGGTGACCTGCGCGCCTTGATCATTGGCGTGAAACAGATAAGTTCCTCCAGGCGCAATTCCGTATCTCCCCGCCAGACTCGGCGCGCTCGCGCCTGAATAGGTCATCGCGACGCCCGTCAGCGCATAGACGACCCCGCCGTCGGCGACGAAATTCGCCGCGGTCGCCATAAAGATCGACGGCGCCGGATAGGTTCCATCGCTTTTTTGCGCCGGGACAGGCACCGGGGTCGAGATCGTGCGGGCGACGTTTCCCGCCGCGATCGACAGGTCTCCGTAGGGAATGAATTTGAGTTGTCCGCCCGACCAGACCGCCGCGCAATTGGTCAGTTGCAGCCAACGGGTGAGGGTCGATGAGGCCGGTTCAGGCGTCGAGAGCGCCGCCGACAGGGCAATTCCCATCGCCCGGCAATAGGTCTGAAGCGAGGCGTCGCCGCCCGCTCCGTAAAGCGTGGCGAGGTTGATCGAGGCCGGATTGAACCCCACGCCATATTGCGCGTTGGTCAGAAAATCGTAGATCATCCGACCGGGGTCCGCATCGACCCCATTGACGCCGGTCCCCGCGAGCACGCCGATGATTTCGAAATTGTGGTTGCCGAGCGAAGCCCCTCCGCCGAGATCGTAGTTGGCCGCACAGACATAGGCTGTGCCTTGATAGGACATCGCCTCGGTGGGCACGTTGCTCACCAGATATCCCCAGGGGGATTGCGGCGTGCTTCCCACAAACAGCGTCAGCCCCAGGCCGGCCAGCGTATAGGTGGAGCGATCCCGCCAGATATAGCCCAGGCCTGCAATCGGCCCCTCGCACAACCCCATGATGACGTCGGCGCTGTAGGCGTAGCCCGTCACGGTCTTGTTTGATCCGCCCTTGCCCGCATTCGAGGTCTGCGGCGTGGTGCGAAAATTGTTGTAGTAAACGACGTTTGGCGCGCCCTTCGTTTGGCCATAGAAAATGGGGATCGGCAGCGTCGAGACCGCGGTCTGCAATTGCAGCCCGGTATAGGACGGCTTGATGTCGGTCTTGGGACGGTTGTAGAACCAACTCATGCGCCAAGGCCCCAATAGCTGAAGAATTTCGCCTGTTTCATGCGTTCGGCAAGTTCGCCGTTGCGTACGACTTCCTCCTCGACGACGCATCGCGCGGGCAGAAAGGCGTGAACTATCGTAAGCGGCTCTTGCCTGGTGACAATACCGCCGTGCGCGTAGCAGCGCCCGATGCGGAACAGCATCACGTCGCCGGGCAGGGGCGTGAGGACTTCGCGAGCCCGCGCGAGCAAGGTGTCGAGATAGCGTTCCTCGCCGCGATGAAGGTGCCAGTCGCGGGTGTAGGGGCGAGGATCGAAAGGCGCGACCAAACCGAGGTCGCAAAATACGCGCACCAAAATCATCGCACAATCAACGCCGACGCCGCGAAGATCGGCCGCGTGATGGTAGGGTGTGCCAAGCCAGACGCGCGCTTCTTCCACGACGCGGGCGCGCTCGCGAGCTTCCTGCGACATCGGGTAAGCCTTCAGTAGGCGATTTGCGGCAGCGGAACGAAGGGGAAGCCGCGGAAATTGTTGAGATTGGCGAATCTGGCCTGACATGTCCCGCGTGTGTGGTCGCAGCCGAACGCGACTGTGAAGGCGTCGCCTGCGGTTGGCGTCGAAGGCAGCGGATACATCAGCGACAACGACACGCCCGCCGTCACGCTCTTTACGGTGGCGCGCACATTCGCGTTGGCGCCGCTCGTGAATATGATCGCCCCCTGCGCATGGCCCGCCGCGGCCACACCCGTCTTGATGAGGCTCGCGTTGGAGCCGGCGCCAACCGTTCCGCTCACCGAAAAGGCGCCGCGGATCACGCCGCAGCCGGAGTCATAGAGCGTGTGGACGCAGGTCGGCGAATAGAGATTGTGGGGCATGTCATAGTCGAGCACGACGAGATCGCTGGCGACTGTGATCTGCGCCTGTGTGCGCCCAACGCTGTCGATTGTCGCCACGCGACCATGAAACAAAGTGACGCCGCCGATCACCGCGCCCCCCAGCGAAGACTGAAACACCCGGTCCCGCTGCACAATCGCGCCGTCGAACGCGCCCTGCCTGATGGCGTTGAGGATCGGCGCGCCGGATATCAGATCGGTCGGTCTGGCGGCGATGGTGACCTGCTGCTTATCAACTTCGAGCCCCACGCTCGCCTTGCATTTGAGGCCCTGCACCAACGGCCCGGTCGCCGAAAACGTCACGCCATTGTACGTAATCGGCGCATCGGTGTTGGTCCAGGCCAGCACCGTTCCGGTCGCCAGCGTGAAGGTGAAACACTCGGCGAACGCCAACGGCGCATCGGCCGCCGCGCGCGCGGCGTTGAGCGCGGCAAGCACCGGAGTTGTGGTTGATTTCACTGCGCCCTCAGGGAACGGAATTTCACGCTTTGCGCGCGCCAGAGATTCGACATGAATTGTTCGAAATCGAGATCGTCGGCGTCGAACCGACAAAGGAAGCTAAAATAGCCGGTCCAGGCCAGCGCCGCGCCGGAACCTGGCGCACTGGCGAAGGTCACGAGACCATTGGCGATCGTATAGGCGGAGGGATCGACCAGCGCGCCCGCCGCGGTGATCCACGGGCCGCCGAAATAGTCGGTCGCGAGCGTCGGGAAATACGGGCCGGGCGTCGAACCCAGCGATTGTTCGAGCTGCGGTCCGTAAACGTCGATCGCGTCGCCCGAGGTTCCGATTTGCAGCGCATGATAGGCGAAGCCGCCGCTCGGGCCGCCCGACATGATAAAACGCTGCCACGACGAGGCGACCGGGATCGCCACATTGACGTTGGTCGGCGTGCGTAGATAGACTAGGCCACTGCCGGTATTGCGCCGCAACCAGACCGACGCGACGAAATTGCCGCTTGCCGCCGCCTTTTGATAGATGAGGCCATTGGCCGCGCTGGCCGAGAGCGTCTGCGCGGCCGTACCGCCGAAGGGATCGGAGACGCCGGTCACGACGCCGATGTTGGTCTTGAGCCAGACGGCGTTGCTATAATTTCCTGAATTGTTGACGATGTTGTTGGGCGCATAGGCCAGAGGCGATCCCTGGACTTGAAACAGCGCCGGGACAACCGGCGCGAAGGGCTGCGTCACCGGCTCGGAGAAGCCGCCGAGCGTGCGCTGAAGCTGAAACGCCGTCGTCGCGCCGTCGCCGGTCCCAAACGCCTGAGCGCTGACGGAATAATCGCTCGGATCGTAGAACAGGAACGATCCGAACTGCCCCTGGCATTGCAGGAACAGGCCCATCAGGCTTTGCAGCGAATTCGCGCCGATGCCGCCATATTGACCGCTCGCCGTCCCGTCGAGGCCGTCGAAAGTCAGTTCGAACTGCCAGACCGGGTTGGCGTAGTTAGGCGAACGCACTTCCCGGCCCGAGACGTGGTTCGCCACGATCGAGGCGAAGGTCGGCTTTTTGTGCACCGACCAACTTTGACCGGCAAGGGTTGGGAACATCGGCGGCGTGGTCAAAGCACGGCTCCGTTAAGGTGTTGCGGCGAGAGGTTCATGTCTTACGGCCTCACGGTCTGGAGTTTGAGCATCCGCCAGCGCCACAGCAACGTTTGGAAGTTTTCGAGATCGGCGACGTCCTCGGCGAAGCGGCACAACCACAGGACGCCGAAGTCGGCGCTCACGGCCACTCCGGGGCCCGGCGGCGAGGCGAAGGCAATCGCGGGATAGAAGCCCGGGGTGACGCTCCAACCCGTGGCCAACGCAACGCCACCGAGATAAACCGCCGCGACCCCGCTGGTCGCCTGCGCCGGCTCTGCGTAACCCGCCAGACTGCGCGTCAGCGCGAAGGAGGTCGTAACGCCGTCGCCGGTTCCGATACGCTGGCCCGCGACGCTGGCGAGCCCCGGCGGAGCCCACCAGAACGCCCCTGCCCGGCCAGCCATGCTCTCGTAGAATCCAGCGATTGTTTGCAGTTCGCCATGCGCGTCGCCGCGCAGCACGTCATAGCTGAGTTCGATGTCGTAGATCGCCAGCGCGCGCGAGTTGGTCCGGCTTTCCCGGCCGGAGACATGAGCCGCGATATCGGTCGAAAACCGCGGCCGCACGATCGCCGACCAGCCAAGCGTCGCCAGCGTTGGAAACGTGGGATAGACCCCCGGCGAGGGATCGGCTGAGCCTGTCGCCGGCGGCGTCGCCGTTCGGCCCGCTCCCTGCCAGTCGCCATAGGCCCAGTTGGCCGCATCGCCCCAGACGCTCGCCAGGGTTGGAAAAGCCGGGAACGGCCGCGCGTCCCAATTCCAGACGCAGGCGAACGTCCATTGGATCATCGGCACGCCGGACGCGCTGGCGTTGTTGGCCTGCCAATAATCGTGGATCGCGGTGAGCGCGATCTCGGGCAATGTGTCGTCGCGCACCGGCGCGAGGCCGCCGCCGGCCGCGGAACTCCAGATCGACCAATAGGGCGTGCCGCTCGCATTGGAGGACGGCGCGTAGAACAGATTGGGTTGATTGGTCCCCTTGTCGACCGCCGGCACGCCATATTCGAGAAACACGATCGACTTGGATTGGGGAACCCAGGCCGTCGTCGGCCCCTGCGCCGCCCATCCCGCGCCCGTGTCGTAGATCGCCCGGTGCGGATTGTTCCACCACCAGCGGATCTGCTTGTTGGCGAGGATCTGCTGCCCGGGAAAATAGGCCTGTCGCGTCTGCGTCAACCGATCGCCTTCCGGCAGCGACACCATCAGGCCCGAGCCCAGCGGATCGTCGCCGGCGCCCAGATTGTTGGAATCGCCATAGAACCAGTCAAACTTCTCGCCGCCCTCGATATTGGCCTTGAGATAATCGGGGGAAAGAATCGTCGGCGCGCCCGCCAGCCCAAATCCGCGCGTCGCAGGCGTCGGCGTCGGCCAGCTCGCGGGCGGCGGCGCCTGCCAATTCGCAGCATCGAGCCCGCCCGTGCCGGTCGTCCAATCGCTCGTTGGCAGATAATTGTCGAACGCGACGAAATCCACCGCTGATGAAGCGTAGAGCGCATCGAGATGCGGCCATTGCCCGTTGGCGCTCGCGTGCTGAAACCCCATCCAATCCGACCAGTCGGCGGCATAGGCGATCAGGTTCGATAGACCGCTGAGATTGCGCGTCAGCCCCGCGCCATCAAACACCCCGCGCACGTCGCTCGCAAGCTGCACAAGTCCGGCGACGAAAGGATAATCCCAAACCGCGTGGCCGCCGGCATCGACCGTCCCCGCCTTGGTCCAACCCGGCCCGCGCACGCTTTCCAGACCGCGCATCTCCGAGCCGACCACGAACAGATCGACCCCGCCCGCCACCACACAAAGATGGGCGTAGTGCAGGATCATCCGCCGATAGGTCCAATCCGTCGAAGACCCGGAGTAAGCCACCGTCAGATTGACCGCGTCGCGCGTGAACTGCCCCGGCGCCGCGCTCCCGAGAAAGCCGTTGACGGCGGAAGTCGCCGCGGCGCTGACATCGGGCGCGTAGCCGATCTGTCCGCGCCAGGGCAGTCCCGGCGCCGTCATCAGCAGAAACGGATAAAACACCACCTTGAAGCCGCGCGCCTTCAGGTCGCCCAGGCAGCGCACGATCGAGGAATCGCTCGGCGTCCCGCCATAGACGAAGCTGCCATTGCCCGACGTCGGCATCGCAATCAAGCCGGCCGAAGTCTGCGTCAGCCCCGAGCAACGCCACACATCCGCGCCCCCGCCGGTTTGCGCGAAGGCGCCCCCGATATAGGTCGTCGAGGGATAGACATGGCACGCGCCCGCCGTCAGCCCATCGCAGAACCAGGCGCACACCACCGACACGCAGCGGCATTCCGGATGCTGCGCCTGCAACTGATCGATGGCGATGGAATAGTCGGTCCTGGCGCCTCCGCCGGCATAAGCATTGATCGCCGAGAGCGCCGGCTCGCTCGCCCGCTTACCCAGGTAGGCGATGGTGTCATAGGTGAATTCGCCCGTCGCCGGGAGAAGATGGACGCCGGTCAAAATTGGCAATTGTCGCGCCCCGCCTGAAGCCTGCGTCCCCGCCGCCGCTTGGGGGGAAACGGTCGCTTGCACGATTCCTCCGGGGCGGCGGCGAGCGCTCTGGCCTCCGGAAACACGACTGCGACTATACCCAATATGTTCGGAAACGGCGAAATCGTCAACAGATATTTCTGTTTTTTCAAAATAAACGCCGCCGCGAGGCGACCTCGCGCCTGCTGTCAATGGCTTGGGCGAAGGCGTGGTCGGGGCAGCAGGATTCGAACCTGCGACCTGAAGTTCCCAAAACTTCTGCGCTACCGGGCTGCGCTATACCCCGCGCCAACCGACCGACTAACACGGCGCAAGCCCGCGAACAAGGAAAACACGGCGGCCCGACAGGGCAATCGGGTGAAGAAGTCCTCGACAAATCGATGAAGTGCTGAATCTGTCGCTGTCCACTGATTCGCCAAGCGGAGGATTGAGGTGGATAGCTGGACCGGGAAATGTGAGTCGCTTTACGAGTCGGTTGTCTTCATCAATCATTTCAGAGAATTGCCGGACACGCGACAAATCGGCGGTAACTCCCAAGCCAGGGTGAGTCCGCAAAGTCACAGTCGGACGGAAATGGGTTGAGGGGGACGATTGGGGGCGACGTTGCGGTCGTTTTCTGACTCAAGGGGGGAATGCTTGCTTCCGAAGTCGAACAGCTGATTGCGT
>JANLPL010000050.1:0-19831 GCA_031367195.1 Bradyrhizobium sp. | reverse complement strand
TCATCGGCTCCGTCGCGTCACGCAAGACATCGTGGATTCTCCGACGACATTCGCCAGGGCGGAACCAGTCATTATAGCGGCGTCGCCGCGCAGGTTGAGCCGCGACGAGGATGTCGTTGGGATCAAACAGGCGAATGGTCGCGTCCAAATGAGCCAGATCGGCGCGACGCGTGTTGGTCTGGCGCTCGAGGCCCTCGAGTATTTCGGTCACTTCCAATCGCTTCTCGCGCAACGACGAGACAATCGGTAACTCGCTCATCGCCACCACCTATAGTGGCTCGGCCGCCGCGCACGAAGCATCAGCCGGTGGTGGCTGCTACATAAGGCCGAGGTTTTTTAATGAATCTTGGCTCCCCTTCCTGAACACATATCGAACAATATGCATCGCCCCAGATGAGCCGTTTCGTTGGCTTCTTGAAATGGCGCAGGCCCTTTCACGAGCGGCCTAGTTCGGTGGTTTGGGTAAGGCAATTTGGGTCCGCATGGTCCGCACGTCGGCGTGCGTCCTCTGGCAAACTGTTGAAGAAGTCGCTCGCCAGCGCAACCGGGTTGTGATTCGCCACCGCCTTCGCGGAGGCTGATGAATGCGGGGCGGGGACGAGAGTTCGGTCGCACGACGGGCAAGGCCCGCCGCGGTCTCCAGCGACGAGTCGGGTTCGGTCGACCGCAAATAGCGCCAATCGAGATAATGCGTGCGCGACATCGCGCTGAAAGCTCGGCTGTATCGCGGCGCATATTCGACGGCTTCCTCGAACAGACGACGCGCGTGCGCGTTGCCTTCCTTGTTGAATTGCAGGATCAGATGATTGCCGCGCACAAGAAGTCCGCGCGCGCATGTCGCGGGGATACGAGGATTCCTGTCGACGTTCGGCGAGTTCGAGTTGAACGGAAAGTCGCGCGGCGACGGAGGTGGCGATCACGTCCTGCACGTCGATCTCGTTTCAGCGCGCTTCGTGGACGCCGATGCCGCTCCCACTAAACATTCATCCGTCCAGAACGGAGGATTTGCGCTCACCCGAGATCATCTATTCCGACCAGCCGATGGCGATGAGCGCCTATCTCGATCATTAGGGCGACCGGGTTACGCGGCTCGAAGCGCCCCCCGGCCTCATCACATTCAACAATCGGTTCCAGATCTACGACTCCGAGGCGCCGGCCTATAATGCGCTGCCGCCGATCCCGAAACTTCCCGACGAAGTGCTGCTTTTTATCGTGTCGAGCCGCTATTGCGACAGCGATGCGCTGTCGAACTTCGCATGGTCGCAGTTTCAATATATCGATGGCGGCCATGCGCGGGTGCAGGCGATCTGCCACTTCGCCCATAGCCACATTCGTTTCAGCTGCGCCGACGCCTCCTCCCAGCGCAGCGCGAGCCGCTCGATGCGCGACCGCGTCGGCGTCTGCCGCGATCTTGCCCATCTCGCCGTCGCGCTGCGCCGTTGCATGAACATACCCGCGCGCCATTGCACGGGTTATCTCAGCGACATCGGCGTGCCGATCGACGTCAACCCGATGGATTTCAGCGCCTGGTTCGAAGTGTTCCTCGATGGTCGCTGGTACATCAAGGACGCTCGGCACAACCGCGCCCGAATTGGGCGAATCGTGATAGGGCGCGGCCGCGACGCCGCCGACGTCGCGATCTCGACCGCGTTCTGGCTAGCGACGCTCGCGCATTTCGGGGTCTTGACGAATGATGCGAAGTAACAGCCGCTTCACCCGGGCTGACCGCTGCGGCCGACGATCGGCCGTCGTGGCCACAAAAGCGTCACGAACACTTGCGCAGAGTTCCGCCCGCCCCGGGCAGGGCGGACCCCTTGCACGAGATCCCATCATGATGTCGCCCGACCCGCGCGCAGGCGCCCGTGGCTTTACTTTAATTGAAGCGCTCGTCGCACTGGCGCTTCTGGCGGCGGGTCTGGCGGCGATCGGGCGGCTTGGTTACGGCGCGCTCGCGGCGGCGCGTCGGGCGGAAAACCGGCTCGAACTGACCTCCGCCACCCGCGCCGCGTTGACGGCGCTGCCGGATCGCCGCGCCTCTCGCGACGGGACGACCTCCGGCCAGATATTCGCTGATCGCTGGCGCCTCGCGGCCGCGACTTTCCGCGATCTGCCTGCGGGTGGGCCGGTCGATTCCGGCTGGATTCCGCAAGTGCTCGAACTCGGCGTGAGCGACGGGAAGGGCGGCAGCGTCGCGGTCCAGACCGTGCGGCTGCGCCGACCGTGAGACCCGGGCCGCCCACCGGCGACGACGGCTTCACGCTGGTCGAGGCGCTGGCGTCGGTGGCGGTGATGGCCCTGATCCTGCTCACGCTCGGCGCCGTGGCGGGGCAATGGCTGCCGCATTGGCGTCATGGGTTCCAGGCGGTGCAGAACGCCGACCTGATCGCCCAGAGCCTCGACCGCATTGTCGCCGACATCGCAGCCGCCGAATTCGCCAGGCTCGACAAGAGCGCCGCGCCGCCGCTGTTTCGCGGCGAAGCCGATGCGGTGATGTTTGTGCGGGCCGCGAGCGGACCCGGCGCCGGGCCGCATCTGGAATATGTCCGCATCGGGACCGCCGCGACGCCGCATGGCGTGGAGACGCAGCGCACGCGCGCCGATTTCGCGCCGGGGCCGATCGGACCGTTCCGCAATGTGGCGACCGTGCTGCATCCGCCTTTCCGGCTCGCCTTCGCCTATCAGGCGCCGGATGGCCATTGGGCCGGCTCGTGGAGTCAGGCGCCGACCCTGCCGCGCGCCATGCGGCTTACAGTCAGCAACGGGGCGGCGGCCGTCGCCTCCACCGCCTTTCTCCTCCACACGACTTCCGGCCCCGGTCTCACCGCGCAGCCAACGCCGAAAACGGACGAGCCGCCGCCGCCGGTCGACCCGGCTAAAACTCAGTGAACGGGCGCGACGAGAGCGGCTTCGTCGTCGTGGCGGTCCTGTGGATGCTCGCGGCGCTGGCGGCGCTCGCCTCGGCTTACGCCGTTTTTGCGGTCAACACGGCGGCGAGCGTCTATCTGCCGCAGGAGCGGATGCGCGCGGAACAGGCCATCCTGGCCGCCGTGGAACTCACCGCTTATCGCCAACTGGCCTGGCCGAAGCCGGCGCGTCCCGATCAGGGAGCCTTCTCGACCCGGCTCGGCGTCGCGCGCATCGACGTCGTGTATCGCTCCGAGAGCGCGCGGGTGGACGTCAATGCGGCGGCGCGCGACGTGCTGGCGGGGGTTTTCGCGATCGCCGGCGCGAAGACGACGGCCGCGCAGTTCCTCGCCGACCGCATCGTCGCCTGGCGCGAGGCGCCCAAGGAGGAGAGCAAGCGCGCCGAGGCCGCGCTCTACCGCAAGGCGGGCCTCTCCTATCAGCCCGTCGGCGCGCCGTTCGACAATGCGCTGGAACTCGCCCTGTTGCCAACGATGGAGCCGGCGCTCCTCGCCCGCGCGCTTCCCTTACTGACGGTTCACAACGGCACGGCCAAGGTCGATCCTCTGGTCGCCGATGCCGCCGTCCTGGCTGCGCTTCCCGGAATGACCGCGAAAATCCAAAGCGCGCTGCGCGCCACGGCGGCGGGCAAGCGGCCGGACGCCGCGGCGGTCGCCGCTCTCGCCGGCCCGGCGGCGGAATTCGTCAGCCTCGATCCCAACGACAATGTGCGCGCCGATATCGTCGTGACGACGCCCCAGCGCCGTGTGGCGGCCCAGGTCGTCCTGCGTATCACCGAGACGGCCGCCGAACCGTATCAGATCCTGTTCTGGCGCGACGATTTCGACGGCGACTACGGCGCGAATTGACGGATTCGTTCGTAGTCGCATCGGCGTCCCGTCCCCATTCCAGCGCTTCCCCCGCGTTCGTTCGCAAGGGGAAAAGTGCGCGATGAAAACCATCGAGTTGGTTGCGCTCGGCGCGCTCTTGGTTGCCGCAGCATTTTCGGCGCCGGCGCTCGCGGGTTTGATCGCCAGCGCCGCCAAGGGCACGCAGGTGCTGTCGGGGTTCTGATCGCGCGGCCTGCTGGAAAATCTTTGGCCCCTCGCCGCGACGGGCCAAAGAGATTTCGCCGCTATGTTCCGAAGCCGCGAGGGAAGTGATAGAAGCTCGCGCAGGTTTCCTGGAGTCGCCGGATCTCGGCGTCATCGCAGCGGGCGAGAGGACATGCGGGGTTTCGTCGCGGCATCGTTTTTGACATTGGCGTTTCTATCCGCGACGCCCGCCGCCGCCACCGACGCGGCGCAACGCGCCTACGCGCGCGGTCAATACAATCTTAGCGCGGAATTGTTTCTGCGCCAGGCGCAGCGCGGCCGGCCCGTCGCCCAGACATTCCTCGGCTATCAATATCAGAATGGCTGGGGCGTGCCGAAAAGCTACGAGGAGGCGGCCGAGTGGTTCCACCGCGCCGCCGAACAGGGCGAGCCGACGGCGCAGTTCTATCTTGGCCTGCTCTACGATCGCGGGCAGGGGATCGACGAAAATCCGATCGAGGCGGCGAAATGGCTCGACCTCGCCGCCGCCCGCGCGCCGCGCGACCGGCGCGAATATTGGCATTCTATGCGCGAGGCCGTCTCCGGCAAGCTGACGCTCGACGAATTGACCGAAGCGCGCCGCCGCGCCGTCGCCTGGACGCCGATCCGCGAGCGCTAGAAGCCGACCCGCTCCAGCCACCAGCCCAGCCAGATCGCCGGCGCGAAGCCGACCGCGAACGGCAGCCGCGTGTCAGCCCTGAGCCCGCCGCGTCGTCGCCGCGCAATCGCCAGCGCCAGCCCGCACACCGCGGCCGCCTCGACCACCCAGGGCAGCATTCGCCATTCGACCCAGGCGCCGGCGACGGCGGCGAGTTTCACGTCGCCCAGCCCCAATCCCTCGCGCCCGCGCAGCGCCGCATAGGCCGCGCGAAACAGATAGAACGCCGCGAACGCCGCCGCCATCCGCACGGTCGCGTCGAGCGCGGCTTCTCCGCGCGACCCCTGCGGCGCGATCAGGATGTCGAACCCGCGCAAGGCCAGCGCCAGCGCGTTCAGCCGATCCGGCACGCGGTAGCGCCGCCAGTCGGAGACAGCGATGGCGAGCATCAGGCAGACCAGCGCCGCGCCGGCGACGCCGTCAAGATCGGGCGCCGCCCACAGGCTGGCGACAACAGCCGCGCAAGCCAGCGCGACCGCGTAGCTCAAGGCTTGGCCTTCGCTCCGACCTGTAGCGCGTTCGGCCAGTTCACCGCATCGACCCGGCCGCCGCGCATCTTGGTGCGCAACTGCTCGGCCACGCGCGAGGCATCGACGCCGTCCCTGATGATCTGCGGCCTGATGAGGATGATCAACTCCGTGCGGCTGCGCTGCTTGCCGGTTGAGCTGAACGCGCCGCCGACGAGCGGCAACTGGTCGAGCACCGGCACGCCCGAGCGGCCCTTGCCCTGCGTCTCGGAGATCAGGCCCGCCAGCAGCACCGTCTGGCCGCTGACGACGGAGATCTCGCTCTTGACCTTGCGCTGCGAAATGGTCGGCGTCAGCGTGTTGCTCGACGCGGTGCTGGCGCCGCCGGACGGATCGACGACATTGCTGATCTCCTGGTTGATCTCCATCTGCACGCTGTTGTCGGGGCTGACGTGCGGCAGAACGTCGAGAATGATGCCGGTGTTCTTGTAGTCGACCGTGTTGACCACGGCGTTGTTGGACGAGAGCACCGTCGCGCTGCCGGTCGCCACCGGCACCTGATCGCCGACTTCAAGCGTCGCTTGCTGATTGTCGACCACGACCAACGACGGGTTCGACAGCACACGCACGTCGGTGAGACTATGCAGCGCGCTGAGAATGACGTGCGGCGTGAGTTGATGGCCGACAAGGATATTGAAGCCGGACGGAGCGTCCGCATTGGTCAACGCCTGCCCGCTTCCGGTCAGGCCCACGGAGCCCATGTCTATGTGGTTGGCGAGGTAGTACTGCACGCCGTAATTGAGCTTGTCGTTGAGCGTGACCTCGGCGATCGTCACCTCGATGGCGACCTGGGCGCGGGGCCGGTCGATCTGCTGCAACGCCTTCTCGATGGTGCGGTAGCTCTCGGCACTGGCGTAAACCAGCACGGAATTGCCGGCCGAGTCCGCGGTGATGCGAACGTTCGGCATCAGCGACGACCCGCCGGCGCCCTCGCCGGCCGCCGCGAAAGCGGAACCGAGCGCGGCGGTCTGCAAGCCGCCGAACGGCGTTCCCCCGCCGGCGCCCGCGCCCGGCGGAGCGCCGCCGAGGCCGCCCGCGACCGAGGGGTTCTGCCCGCCGAGGCCGCCGCCTTGCTGCGACTGCCGCGCGCCGCCGGTCAGCCGATCGGTGACGGAAAGCTGCTTTGAACCCGATCCCGGCGCGGTCGAGTCGGAATCCCCGCCCGCGCCGCCGCCGCCGCCGAACATCGAGGTCAGCAGCTTGGCGAGCTGCTTGGCGTCGCCGTAGCGCACCTTGTAAACATGTACGCCGGCGGCGGTGAGATTGGGGGAATCGAGCCGCTCAATCCAGCGCGACGCCGACTGGAGCAGCTTCGCCTGCGCCGCGACGACGAGAATGGCGTTCTGCGCCGGAACGTCCTGCAATTTGACGAGGCCGTGGCCGAGGCCCGCCTCGCCCGTGTCCAGGATTTTTTCGAGTTCGCTCGCGATGGCCGCCGAACTGCCGTTCTTGATCGGGATCAGGCCGACCGACTGGCCGCGCATCCAGTCCACGTCGAACTGGCGCACCGTATCGACCGCGGCGCGCCGCTCCTGACCGGTGCCCACGACCAGCATCAGCCGCCCGGACGGGTCGGCGCGCACGGTGCCGGGCCGGGCGGCGAAGCCTTCGAGCAGCCGCACGATCGCCGGCCCCGACACATATCTCAGCGGCACGACCGTCATGCCGAAACCGGGCTGCACGCCGCCGGGCGCGTCGGCGTTGTCGGCCGCGCCGAACACGCCGCCGTCGCCGATCGGCGTAATGCGCCAGCCGCCCGCTTCCTTGACCATGCCGAGATTGTTGGCGTGCAGCGTGCTCTCGAACACGAACAGAATGTCTTTCTTCGGCACCGGCCGCGTCGACGACAGGTTGATCGCGCCCTGCGCGCGCGGATCGATCGAGAAGCGCAAGCCCAGAATGTCGCCCAGCACCACCTTGGCGACATTGGCGATCGGGCTGTTGTCGAAATTGAGCGTGTAGCCCTCCGCCGTCTCAAGCGGCGCGTCGGTCGAAACCTGGGAAGTCGGCTCCTCCTGCACTACAGCGCCGGCGGTTTCGGAGCCGAACGACAGAAAGCCGCCGCCCTTGTTTTCGCCGCCTTGGGATTGCCGAACGGGCTTGGGGAAACGCGGCGTCAGATCGGCCGAGCGCACGGCATCGGCGGCGCTTTGCGGTTCGTCGGTGCGCTGTTGCAAATAGGCGGGCGAGCATCCCGCCAGCGCAAGAAGCAGGCTCGCGCAGCCTAGTCCCGCGCGCAACGCCTCGCTCCTTACAGAAGGTACATGCACGCTTCGCCGATCCGGACATTGAACGATCCCGCAAAAACCATTAATCGTTTCCGGGGTCAAGCAAACAAATATCCGCTATGTCATAATTCCGCGATCCCAAGGCCATGAAAATGACGATTCAACGAACGACGCAGATTGAGAGGCCGCAAGACCGCTCTCGTGCGCTGTTGGATCGGTTAATAGCTCGGCGTTTGCTTAGCGCCGATCGTTTCGCGGCCGATCTCGAAAGAAAGGGCGGCCGCATTACCTTGCGCGCCATGTTCGAAGCGAGCGACATGTCGGCGCAGGATTTCGCCGACGAGGTCGCCGGGGATTTCGGCCTGCCGCGCGCCTCGCTCGCGGATATGATGGGGGCCCAGGCGCTCGGCGCGCCATTCAGCGAGCGCTTCCTGCGCGAGGCGGCGATCTTCCCGTTCGCCGATGCGGCCGGCGTCGCGCGCCTCGCCATGGCCGATCCCGCCGACGAGGACGCACGACGCGCCGCTGAGATCGCGCTCGACGCCCGCGTAGAGATCGTCGTCGCCTCGTTCGAGGATATTTCGAGCGCGCTGACCGCCAAGCTCGGCGAGACGGTTGCGGAGGGCGCGGCGCCGAGGCGCGGCGCGGCCGAGGAGGAGAGCCTCGACAACTTACGCGATCTCGCCAGCGGCGCGCCGGTCGTGCGCGCGTTCGACGCCATCGTTGAGAAGGCGGTCGATCTGCGGGCGAGCGACATCCATCTCGAGCCTGGCCGCGCCGGCCTGGTCGTGCGGATGCGGGTCGACGGCGTGCTGCGCGCCGTCGCCGCCCCCGCCGAGGCGCCGCCGGCGGCGCTGATCTCGCGCCTGAAAATCCTGTCGGGGCTCAACATCGCCGAGCGCCGCCTGCCGCAGGACGGCGCGGCGCGGCTGAAGGTGGGCCGCAACGAAATCGACGTGCGCGTGGCCACGCTGCCGACGCCGCACGGCGAATCCGCCGTCATCCGGCTGCTGCCGCGCGACCGCGGGCTGCTGGAGATCCCCAAGCTCGGAATGCGCGCCCGCGACGAACGCCGCATTCGCCGCGCGCTCGAATTTCCCAACGGCATGATTGTCATCACCGGCCCGACCGGGTCCGGCAAGACGACGACGCTGGCGACCCTGCTCAGCGCGCTCAATACGCCGGCGGTGAAGATCCTCACCATCGAGGACCCGATCGAATACGAACTGCCGGGCATCGTGCAAGCGCAGGTGCGCGCCTCGATCGGCCTGACGTTCGCCGCCGCGATGCGCGCCTTCGTGCGCCAGGACCCTGATGTGATCATGGTCGGCGAGGTGCGCGACAAGGAGACGGCGGAGATCGCCGTCCACGCCGCGCTGACCGGCCATCTGGTGCTGACGACGCTGCACACCGAGACGGCGGCGGGCGCGATGCCGCGCCTGATCGACCTCGGCGTCGAGCCGTTCCTGCTCAAATCCACCCTGCGGCTGGTCGTCGCGCAGCGGCTGGTGCGAATCCTCTGCGAGCGCTGCAGGACACGGCGGGCGCTGACGAGGGAAGACATCGAGCGCGACCCACGGCTAGGCCTTCTCGGCCTCCTCGCCGGCGAAATGGTGTGCGAGCCCAAGGGCTGCGAGCGCTGCGCCGGCGTCGGCTTTCGCGGCCGGGTCGGCGTGTTCGAAGCCATCGACGTGGAGGGCGAGACGCGCGAACATGTGCGGGCCGGTGTGGACAGCCACGCCATCGAGGCGGCGGCGTTGCGCGCCGGCATGACGACGATGACGGTCGATGCGACCGAAAAAGTGCGCGCCGGCATCACCAACGTCGCCGAGGCGCTGCGCGTGACCGCGATCAGGTGAAACGATGCCGACTTTCAGTTATCGGGCGCTGACGCCGAGCGGCGAGGTGGTGGACGGCGCGCTGGAGGCGCCGAGCGCCGAGGGCGTCGCCGACCGCGTCATGAGCCTCGGCTTGATCCCGATCGACGCCGAGCCGCCGCGCGCCGCCGCCGCGCCCCGCGTCTCCTGGGGCGGCAAGCCGCGCGAGGAGGACGTGACCGTCTTTTCGCGCGATCTCGCGCTGCTGTTGCGGACGGGCGCGCGGATCAACGACGCGCTGGAACTGCTCGCCTCCGATGGCGAACTCGGGCGGATGCGCGCCGTCGTCGCCGCGCTGCTGGAGAGCGTGCTCGGCGGCCAGAGTTTCAACGAGGCGCTCGCCGCCCACCCGCAAGTGTTCCCGCCGATCTATGTCGCGCTGGTCAAGGTCGGCGAGGCGACCTCGATGCTGCCGACCATTCTGGAGGCGATCGCCGCCGAGCGCGCCCGCGCCGAATTGTTGCGCCGCCGCCTGATCGACGCGCTGCGCTATCCCGCCTTCCTGCTGCTCGGGGCCGGCGCGGTGCTGATCTTCTTTCTCACCTTCGTGCTGCCGCAGTTCGGCGCGGTGTTCGCAGATTTCAACGCCAAGCTGGACCCGATCCTCTCGACGTTCCTGTCTCTCTCGGCCTTCCTGCGCGCCAACGGTCTGGCGCTGGGCGCGGCCCTCGCCGTCGGCGTGCTGGCGCTCGGTTTCGCCTTGCGCCGGCCGGCGGCGCGCGCGGCGATGTTCAGCTTGGCGGCGCGGCTGCCCGGCATCGGCTCAGCGGTCGAGCACCACCGCACCATCCTGTTCTGCCGCAATCTCGGCCTGCTGCTGTCGGGCGGCGTGACGCTCTCGGCGGCGCTGCGGATTCTCGTCGATGTGATGTCCGCCACAGCCAACGTCACAATATGGACGGATATAGTGGACAATGTACGCAGGGGCGGAAAGTTGTCGGAGGCGCTCGCGGTGGCGCGGGTGCTGCCGCCGATGGCGGTTCGCACGCTGCGGCTCGGCGAGGATTCCGACCAGCTGCCGATGCTCGCGGGTCGGGTCGCCGACTATTACGAGGCCAAACTCGGCCGCGCCATCGATCGTATCGTCGGCGTGGTCGGCCCGCTGGCGATCATCGTCATCAGCACGATCGTCGGCGGTCTGATCGTTTCCGTGATGACGGCGTTGTTGTCCGTCGATCAAATGGTGGAGTGAGGTTATGTCGGCGATCGCGCGCTTCAGAGCCGGCCGAGTTCGCTCAGCGGACGGGGAGGCCGGTTTCACTTTGGTCGAGATGCTGGTGGTCATCACCATCATCGGCCTGATCATGGGGCTGGTCGGCCCGAGGGTGCTGAACTACCTCGCCGAATCCAAGGTCAAGACCGCGAAAATCCAGATCGAGAGCCTGTCGGCCGCCATCGACCTCTACTACCTCGACAACGGCCATTACCCCAGCGGCGGGGACGGGCTGGAGGCGCTGGTGCGCCGCCCCGCCAGCGATCCCGGCTGGAACGGCCCTTACCTAAAGACCTCGCAGACGCCACCCGACCCGTGGGGCCACGCTTACGTCTACAAATCCCCCGGCGACCATGCGCCCTATGAGATCGCCTCTTTCGGCCCGTCCGGCCCGCAGGGCGCCGACGCCTCCAAGATGATCAGGAGCGCGGCAAGGTGAGTATGCGCGAATCAGGGTTTACGCTGATCGAGGCGGTGGCGGTGCTCGCCATCATCGCCCTGATGTCCGCGCTCGCCCTGCCGCGCATTCCTCATTCCACCACGCGGCCGCTGCTCGAAGGCTACGCGCTTCAGGTCGCGGCGCTGCTGAAGGCCGACCGCGTCGCGGCCGTGCGACGGCGCGCGCGCGTTGACACGGTGCTGAGCACCGCCGACCATAGCGTGACGTCGGGTTCGGGCGCGGGCAGGCTGCAACTGCCGCCCGACGTCGCTTTCGACGCTATCGTCGCCGAGACTTGCGCCGGTCGCAATAATGGCGCCACCATCGGCTTCCTGCCGAGCGGCATGTCGTGCGGCGGCACGGTCGCGCTTGCGCGGCCGGGCACGGCCTATCAGGTGCGCGTCAACTGGTACACAGGAGGCGTCGAAATTGTCGCAGCCGACCCGCCTCGCTAGCGCGCCCCCGGTGGCCCGCGCGCGGTCGCTGGGACAGCCCAGCGCCGCTTCGCGCTGGATCGACGCGCGGCTAAACGACGCCGCACGGGCGATGGCGCGGCTGAGCGACGGCCTGCGCCGGCGTCGCCGCTTCGTGTTCGTCGAACAGGCCGATGGCGGCTTCCTGCGCGAGGCGGCCAAGCCCGGCGCGCCTTTGCGATGGGAGGACGGCCGGTTTTCCGATCCGACGAACTGGCGCGGCGGCGAGGTCGAGTTTCGCCTGGTGGCGCAGCGCTGCGTGTTCCGCGAACTGGAGTTGCCCGCCCGCGCCGGCGAATTTCTCGAAGGCGTCGTGCGAACGCAGATCGACCGCATCACGCCGTGGCGGGCGAGCGAGGCCGCGTTCGGCTGGGGACCGCCGCAGCCGCGCGAGGGCGACCGCATCGCCGTCTGGGTCGCCGCCGCGAAACGCGGGCCGATTCTGGCGCTGGCCGAAGCCGCCGCCGCCGCCGGCGCCGCCTCGGTGGCGATCACCACCCGGCGCGAGGAACCCTCGGCGCCGATCGAAATTCTCGGCCGCCGCGTCGGCGCGACCGCCCGACACGGTCGCTGGCGTTTCGCGCTGCTGGCGCTGCTCGGCGTCGCGATGGCGGCGGCGGCGGGCGCGCTGATCGCGCAACAGACGCTCGGTGCGCATCTGAGCGAGCGCTTCGACGCGCTGGGCGGCGACATTGCGCAGAAGCGCACGGCGCTATTGCGGCTCGAACACGCCGGAGAGGATCCGGCGGCGCGGGCGCTCGACGCTCGCAAGCGCACGGCCCCGTCGGCGGTCGTGGTGCTGGAGGCGCTGTCGCGCGCGCTGCCCGACGACGCCTATCTCACCGAGATGCGGCTCGAGGGCGGCAAGGTCGAGATCGCCGGCGTCGCCGCCAACGCCGCGTCGCTGATCCACGCCATCGAGACCTCGCCGCATTTCAGCCGCGCCACCTTCACCGCCCCGACCACGCGCGCGGCCGACGACAAGGGCGAAACGTTCCGTATCGAGGCGCAGGTCGCGCCGCGCCTGACGGTGGCGCCATGAACCTCGTCGCCCGCCAGAGCCTGTCCGCGCTCGGCCTGTTCGGCCTGGTCGCGCTGCTCGCCGGCGCCGCCGTCTCCGTCGCGCTCGACCTGCGCGACGCCCAGGTCAATGTCGCCGGGCTCGACGAACAGGCGCAGGCCCTCGACGCGCGGGCGCGCAACGTCGCGCCGCGCAAGGACGCGGCGAAGGTTTCCCCCTTTGTCGACGCGCCGAGCGTCACGCTGGCTGGTGCGGCGCTGCAACAGCGGGTCGAGACCGCCGTCGCCGCCGCGCAAGGGCGGCTCGCCTCGGCCAAGGTCGAGGTCGGCGGCCGCGCCGACCCGCGCCGGGTCGCGCTAGAGGCGGAATTGACCATTGCGCAGCCTGATATGCAAAAACTGCTATACGATCTGGAAACGGGCCGGCCCTATCTGTTCGTCGACTCCTTTGAGGCGCGCGGGCCGGAAAAGGTGGACGTTCGGGCGCCGACCGATATGCGCGTGTCTCTGACATTGTCAGGGGAATGGGGCGGACCGAAATGAGACGGGTTCTGGCGTTGGCTGTCGCGCTGGCCGCGACGACGCAGGTTTTCGCGGAAAGCGCGCCCCCGGGCCCGCGCAATCCGCTCGCCGCGCTGCAGCTGGAAACGCTCGCGGCGACACGGGACCGGCCGCTTTTTTCGCCAACCCGCCGCCCGCCGCCGCCGCCGGTGGAGGTCGCCGCGCCCGCGCCGGCCCCCTCGACCGAGCCCGTCCTCGCCAAACCGACAGAGCCGGAACCGCCGCCGTTCGATCTCGTCGGCGTCGTGGTTGGCGAGGTCAACAGTTACGTGCTGCTGCGCAATCGCACCAGCAACGAGGTCGTCCGGCTGCGTCAAGGCGACGCGCAGGACGGCTGGCGCGTCGGTCAGGTCAGCCTGCGCTCGGCGGTGCTGGAACGCGACGGGCGCATCGAACAACTCGCCATCGCGCCGCCTGCGGCGACCGGCGCGCAGGCCCTGCCGCAACTCGCCGGCCCCGCGCCGACCTTCGGCGCCGGCGACCCCCCGCCGACCGTGGACGCCATCGACGCCACGCCCGCCGTCGATCCGCCGCCGCAGGCCGAGTACAAGCGCCTGACGAAGAAACTGAAGCGCGAGAAATAACGCTCAATTTGGCGGGAAAAGCCGCCCATTCACCTTCACCGCGGTGGGCGCGACATATTCGAGGTTCCAGACCAGCCGTCCGTCCTCGGATTTAGCGAGGCCGCGCACGAACGTCGCCAGAAAAGGGAACTGGCGCGTCCGGCTCGCTCTCCGCGATTTCCGCGATCGCCACCAGCGGCTTGTCGAGATCGTCGGCGGTGATTTTCGCGCGCGCCTCGGGGCCGGGTTCGCCGAAACGCGCCTCGCCCGCGAAGGTCGCCTCGACGAGCGGAATGGCGGGCCGGGTCTCGCTCACCGCCACGCGCGGATGGCCACCCGCCAGGGTCTGCTTGATGGCCGTCCTGGCGTCTTCGTCTAGATCGCCCGGCTTGAACAATTCGGGATCGGCGAGCGTGATCTCGGTGGCTCGGTCGAGGCCGTCGAACCCTGATTCGATTTGCAGCGCCAAGCTCAGCGGCCAGATGGTTTTGACCCAATCCGGCGCCGCTTCGAGATCGACCGTGAGGTCCTTGACCACCAGCGCCAGCGCGGCCGAGGAATGCGCGAGCGCACCGCTCATCTTCACCTCCTCGCCCGCCGATTTGAAGTTGAGCGTTCCGCCGGGAAACGCGACGGCGACGTCGCCGACCTCGACCCGGCCGGACAATTCCTGCCACAGCGGCGCCAGCGTGGCGAGCTTCGGTCTCAAATCCTCGCCCGAGGGCGGGCCGCGGTCGGCGTGGGCGACCAATAAGCGCCAGAGTTCGCAGAACGCCGCCGCGCGCAGCCCGATCACGGCGCTTTCCGCGGTCGCCGCGCCATGCCGCGTCTCGCCCGCGGGCGATTCCTCGCCGCCTTCTCCGACGATGGATGACTTTTCGCTCGACGCGGCCGCCGATTGCGTCCTGCGGGCATCGACCGCGCCCGCGCCGCCCGGCCTCAAGCGCAATTCGCCGGCGCCGCCGCTCTGCGTCAGAACCCAATGCTGCATTTCAGCGCCGGCTCTTGACTTCACATCCGCCTTAACCTCGCCGAGCGCGAGTTTAGCGCGGAAAAATTCCGGCGCCGCCGGATCGAACGGAGCGTCGAAACGGAAGCCGTCGAAGGCGAGGGTTCCGCTCTCGCCCTTGCCGCCCGCGCCGAACGACAGGGTCGGCAGGCTCGCGCGATGGGCGAGCCTGCCGCCGTCGAGTGTGGGCGTGATGCGATTGACCCAAGGCGAAACCTTCAATGCGACGGGCGCGTCCGCCGCCGCCACCGCCTTGGCGAGATCCCAGGTGAGGACGTAATCGTCGCCCTGCGGCGCGACGGAGAGGATGCCCTTTTCGATCACGGCGGGCGTGAGCCACGCGGCATAGGCGTCGGCGGCCGACTATTTCGCCGCCGACCCCCGTCACAGTGGTCTGCACCAGCCGCGTCGGTCTGAGTTTCGACCGCGCGATGGAAGCGGCCGGCCATTCGAGGCGCTTCGTCGTCGCCGCGCCCAATTTCGCAGGGGCGCCGGCGTTCCTGCGCGGCACGCGGCGACTCGCCACGCTGCCGAGCGGGCTTTCCGCCAGCGTGATGCGCGGTTTCGCGTCGAGGGCGCGTCCTTTGCAACGTTCATGGCTTGGCCTCGCCGCCACGCGCCCAATTCCGCGCATAGACTGGTCCGCGCCGTGCTCGCGCGCGAGGCGACGAGGCTAGAGCGCACGCGCCGCCCGTTCACGGCGGCGGCGGCGGGGGCGGGAGTAAGCGGGGCGCGATGACGGCGCCTTCTCCGCTCGGGTGAAATTACTTTATGCCAGAGTGACTTTGACGTCCGCCGAAGCGGAAGGTCGCCAAGGCGAGGATCGGCCGGGCGCCGGGGGCCGACAGCGTTGTCGCCTTGACCGCATTCAGCGTTTCGTAACAATTGAACCGGAGGAGGGAGTACTCGGCGCGCAAGTCCGTGTAGGAGGGCGCTGCCGCTACGAGCGCCGCGCTCGCAAGCAAGACCGAAACACTGAAGCGTCGGTCAATTTCCGTTTTTCCGATTCGCTCGGGTCGATGTTTGACGCGTTTGATTGCTGGAGGCCGAAGACCGGGTTTTCCTCCAGCGAGGCACTCTACTTGTCGCGAGTAAATTGCCGAACGGTCCCCACAATCGATACAAAATGGTGATCGTATTCATTACGTTCGCCACCGCGCGCTATTGGCGGCTTCCGTGTGTTCTCGTTCGGCCGACGCCCTTGCGGCGATCGCGAAGTTGGCTTCGCACACAATCGTAATGCAACATATTCAGACGTTGACGCGCGCTATGTGAACGCATAAAACTCATCGATCGCTTGCGCCTTCGAGCCGCGGAGCGACGATTGGTCTCGGGGGAGGCGCGATGCAGTTTAGACGACTCGGCGCTGATCTGTGCGCACCCATTCCGGCGTGTGCAATGTTCAAAGGTCTGTCCGCGCTCTCCGCGTCTGGAAGCCGCCGCATGGCTGCGATGCTTCGGGCCATCTGCGACCGATCACCGCCAAAGTTCAACTATGAGGAGACTTTCACCGAATTGGCGCTCGTTATTCGCGGCGCCGCGTCCCTGTCTGATTTCGCCTGCGCGACTTGAATATGAGGCGTGTCTCTGCCTGAGGCTTTCGCGGAAGGTTTTAATTGCCAGCCGCCAAGTGCATGTTCAGCCAGTTACAATTTCCCCGTGCGTCACTGCGTTTATAGAATAGGAGCGAAACTGCCATCGAGCTGCAAAGTAAAGGCGGCACGATGCATTTTGCGTGAAATTGCTATGTATCATTTTGGGAAAAGCACTGCAAATATAACGTAAAGTTACGGCATTGGCCGGAAAAATTTCTTGACGAGATGACTGATTATATTTATCACGTTTGTGGTCATGTTGATGTCATAAGAATGACGGGGTTCGTACATCCGTTGGAGGGAACACCATGCGAGTGAAATTTCTGAAATTTGCGCTGATGGCAGCGGCTTGCTCCGCGGCGGCGCTCGCCGCGGGCTTCGGTTCGGCCGCTCTCGCCGGCAATATTGCGGTGCCCCCACACGTGTCCATGGCCCAGGCGAAATATTACGCCGCGCATCCGGACGAGTGGAACGCCATCATGGCGCGCGCGCCGACGACAAAGACGGTCGTGCCCGCTCCGGCCCCGCCGAAATACGCACCCGTGCCTCCCGGCAGTTGGTCGACGCTATTGCACACGGCGCCGGCTACCGGGCTCGGCAATCCGCTGCTGTTGACCGACGGTACGGTCATCGTCCACGTTTTGTGCAGCCCGACCTGGTACAAGCTGAAGCCGGACGAGAACGGCAGCTACATATACGGCACCTGGACCCAAATCGCCAACGCGCCGTGGGCGCCGCTCTACTTCGCGTCGCAAATTCTCAATGACGGACGCGTCGTCGGCAACGGTGGCGAATACGACGGCAATCAAAGTTGCACGGCGCATTGGATCACCGGCGGCGGCGTCTACAATCCCGTAAGCAACACCTGGGTCGCCTTGGCTCCGCCGTCCGGATGGACCACAATCGGCGACGCGCAGAGCATCATTCTGCCCAACACCAAATACATGCTCGCCGATTGCTGCACGAGGAATCAAGCCATCCTCAACCTGCCGACACTCACCTTTACACCAACGGGTTCGGGCAAGTTCGACGTGAACGACGAAGAAGGCTGGGCGCTGCTGCATGACAACACTGTCCTGACCACGGACGCCTATGTCTTCACCGGCACTTGCGGCTTCAACACGGAGCGCTATAATGCGGGGACCGGCGCTTGGACGAGCGCCGGCAATGCGACAACACAGCTCTCGGACTGCACCGGCAACCTTTCCTTTGAAGTCGGGCCGCTCCTCACACGCCCGAACGGCACGGTCGTCGCATTCAGCGGTCTGACGACGGGCGTGGCGGGAACCTCCGTCTTTAATCCGGGGACCAATACCTGGAGCGTCGGAACGAACTTGCCGACGATCGCGGGACAGAACTATAATCTGGCGGATGCGCCTGCGGCCATTCTGCAGAGCTCGAATATCTTCTTCGCCGCGTCGCCAGGATTGTTCTCGGCGCCGACACACTTCTTCGAGTACAGCAACGCCGGCGCTATCGTACAGCGAGCCGACCCTGCCGGTGCGTCCGGCAATCCGTCCTACGTCTATAACTTCCTGAATTTGCCGAACGGTCAAGTTCTGATGACTGACTTCACAAACAATGTGCAAATCTATACACCGTTCGGCACATTCGTGGACGCTTGGCGGCCGACGATCACGTCGCTGTCTTCGACGACGCTGACTCGCGGAACCATTTACACCGTCAGCGGCAAACAGTTGAACGGCATTACGCACGGGGTTTACGGCGACGACCAGCAGGCGTCGACGAACTTCCCGCTGGTTCAACTCGTCAACCAGGACACCAACCAAGTCTACTTCGCGCGTTCGTATTCGTTCACAAACCGCTCGATCGCGTTGAACAGCGCCTCTACGGCTAGCTTCAGGATGCCGCCCGCGGCGGCGATGCCGGCGGGAACCTACAGCCTGAAGGTCATCTCGAACGCGATTCCCTCGAATTCGACCACCGTGACCGTCAACTGACGCAGTTGTAGCGGATGGCGAACGAGATTGAGAGGCCGGCGGGCGACCGCCGGCTTTTCGTTTGTTCGGCGGAGCGCGCGCACGCAGAAACACAGCGCCGATCGCATCCGAATCTATGCGGCGTCGCGGTCTTCGCGCCTTCGACCGCAACGAAGCGTTTCAGGCCTATAGGCCGCCGATACTCGAGGGTGAACAAACTTGGACATTTGCTCTCGCTGAAGGGGGCGGACGAGGACGGCTCCGCAAAGCCGGACGCGATGGCTATAGGGCGTTGGCGATGGAGGCTGCGGCGTGAGGTGGTCGAAGCACGGCAAGACTGACGCAGCCTATCCTCACCGCGCTGGCGACCGGCCTAATAGCGCCGTCGTGGGGCTTTCGCAGCGCCTCGGGCTTCGCGAGCCGCGCGTCCGGCGGAAGCCAGGCGACTTCGGCGTGGCGCTTGAACGCGACTTCCTGGCGTTTGGGGTGTTCAGCCCTTCGAATGCCAGTCCCAACCGCCTCAAAACTCATTATTGATTCCTACGGCCGCCCCCGGGGGTCAACTCCATGGCGCTAAAATAGCGGTTGACTGAGGGAATCTTTTTGTAATTCCAGCGATTCATGACGCACGAGTCACTTGTCAACCGCGACTGGATGCGCGTTGTCGCTCGACTAGGCGGGATGGCGAACCTCGATGCGAGCGCGCGCGCGACGAACGCCTATTTGCGGGCTCGGGCGATCAAAAGCGCCGTCGATCCGCTGCGGATGATTTTAGCTTATTGTCTCGGCGCAAGAGGTTTGCGAAGCACGACCGCATGGGCGAGCGCTATTGGATTGGTCGACATCTCCAACGTGGCGTTGCTTTATCGCCTACGGCAAAGCGGCGATTGGCTCGCCCTGCTCGTTGGTCAAACGCTAGCGTTTGATGCGCCCAAGGCCGCTCAGGGCCGGCTGATTCGCCTCATCGACGCCACCACGGTTCCCAAGGCCGGGGCGCTGTCCAAGACGAAAAACAAGTTGTGGCGGGTTCACTGCGCCTTCGATCTGCCGAGCGAGCGTTTCGGCTTTTTCGAGTTGACGGACGAAAACGGCGGCGAAAGGCTCGACCGCACACCGGTCATCAAGGGAGGAATTCGCATCGGCGTTCGCGCCTATTTGCAACCCGACCGCATCGGCGTGATCCTGAACGCCGGCGCCTACGTTGTGGTTCGAGCGGGTTGGAGGAATGCGCGATAGCTCGATGCCGACGGCAAGCCGATCGACATTCTCGCCATGTTGCGCAACGGGGCGGACTCTGGCCTGATTGATCGTCCGATTTGCATTGCGCGCCAGTCAGGCATCCCGCTCGCCCTGCGTCTTGTCGCCGTCAAGAAAACGCCTGAAGCCGCCGAGATCGCACGACGTAAAGCGCGGCGGGAGGCCGCCAAAGGTGGTCATCTGTGCAGGCGCGCGCTCGCTCGTCGTCTCCAACTGGGACGTCAGCGACGACGGCACAGCTGATCTGATGTCCAAGCTTTTCGACGGCTCGTCGAAACATCCCGAGCTGTCGCACGGCGAGGCGCTGCAACAGGCCGAATTGGCGATGATCGCGCAGACCAGGAACGACGACGAACTGCACCCGCGCTACTGGGGCCCGTTTGTAGTCGTCGTGGAACCGCTCAGCCAATCCCCTGAATCCGCGGCTATCCGGGCGGGGGCGGCCCCCTCGCCGCGCGGCAACCAACCCCGCG
>JANLPL010000029.1:0-1674 GCA_031367195.1 Bradyrhizobium sp. | reverse complement strand
GCGACTGCAGGACGGCAGGCGGCTGCAGGACGGCTAGCGAGAAGGCCCCCGCTGGCCGCAGTCCTTTCACGCCGCGCGGCGCCCCGACAATCGATCGGCGCGACGCGGCTGCGCAAAACTCGACAAGGCTGTGAACAGCCTGTGGACAAGCTGTGCCAAAGCCGGTCAACCAACCGCGAAGATCGCGTGGCCGTCACTCACCGTCGCCCAAATGGTCAATCGCCTGGCCGGCTGGACTGGTCCACACAAAGGCGCGCACTTTGCCCTTGGTCAGATCGTTGAGCGCGTCCTGCGCGTCGTCGTCGCTGGCGTAAGGGCCCATCAGCAGCCGGTAATTGTGGCCCCACGGTGTGACCCAGCCGCGACGCCCGCGAAAAATGGCGGGGGCCTGCCTGGTGATCCTGGCCCATTCGCGCGGGAATGCGTCGCGGTTGGGCGCGGTCAGCAATTGCACCCAGATGCGGCTCGGGTTCGCGGGCGCGCCGCGCTTGCCGTTCTTGCCCCTGGTGCCGGCCCTCTTCGCGTCGGCTTGAGCCAGCGCCTCTGCTTCGAGCGCAGCCATGCGTGCTTTCGGACCCAGCCTGGCGCCGCGCGTGACGGTAACCGCCGCCTCGTCCTCGTCGCCGCTGCGCGAAGCGAGGGGGCCGTCGGGCCGCTCGCCGCGCGCCTTGAGCCGGGCCTTGAGCGCGGCCTTGCCCTTCAGCGTGGTGGGCGCCGGCTCCTCGGCAACCGCAACCACCTCGGCGGTTTTGCCCGGACGCCGACGCACCGGCTTGATCTGGCTCAGATCGACTGCGGCCACCGCCGCCTGACGCTCGGTCGGCGGAGGGGTGAAGCCGCCGAATGCCGAGCCGAAGTCGTTGGCCGGCGGCGTCGTGCTTGCGGGCGCAGGAGTGGGGGACGCCGAGGGTACGAGTTGAGCTGTTGCCGGAGCGGGCGCAGGAGCAGGCGCGGGAACGTCGGACCTCGCCGGCGCGCGGCTGGGGTCAAACCGGCCAAGGTCGAACGTGGTGCCTGTCACCGGACGCGGCGCGGCCTCGGCCCCTGCTCCGCTGGCCAATGCTGCGGTCGAGGGCGGCAATACCACCGCCGCGATCGACGGAGCGGCGGTTGGCTTTGGCACCGGAGCCGCTGCCGCTGCAGGGCGCGAACCTGCCAAAAGCGCCGGGCGCGGAGCGAGAATCGTCGCGGCGACTACGCTTTGCGGCGGCGCGGCAATAGGCGACGGCGCGGGTTTGATCGGCGGGAGGGCGACTTGTGTCGGCTTGGAGGCCATCGTCGCCGCGCCGGTGGAATTCCGCACAACCGGAGTTGTCGCTGGCGCCAGCTGCGTCGCCGGCTGCGTTACCATCGGCCGGGGCGCCACGATTTGAGCGGGGCGCGGCGCAAGGCTGGGATTGCTCCGCAACGGTGCATTGCCGCGCACGGGTGGCCCATCGAGTACCGACCGCACCGTTGGCATGGGCATCAAGGGCAGCGGTGGGGGCGGGGTGTATGCCGGCGGCCGCACCGTCGTCTGCGCGGTTGTGGCCGGCGCCAGCGAGGTGTTCGCAGGCTTGCCGCGATCCTTGCTGCGCCGCCCATCGGCGGACGGGATTGCCGGCGCAAGATCGCCGTCGATGCCCGCCGATGCGCGCGAGCGATCGTTGTTGTCGTCGCGCCCCGGCACGCGGC
>JANLPL010000432.1:0-30397 GCA_031367195.1 Bradyrhizobium sp. | reverse complement strand
GGCGTCATAAGTCATGCCGTTACATTTATTTGACGGGCGTCTGACCTCCTTTACGCCGTTGCGCTCATCCCAACGTCGCCGCACGTCAGCGGGCATGTCCGAGAACAAAAGGTGATGCTCTATCGGGTGCCAGATGGGGCCTTCGGTGAAGGTGAAGCCGGAGCCCAATTGACCGAACGGTGCGTAAACGTCGATCGGAGCGTCGAATTCAGATCGCAAGGCCATATGCGTCATGACGGTAAACTTCAGTCAGGCGGAAAACCAGTTGCGCTTCGGCAACGACTGCGTCAGCGGGCCAGGCACGGAGTCCTGTAGCCGACCGACGACCACCCCGCCTTCTACTCTGGCGGGACGGTCGTGCTCGGGCAGCAGATAGCGCGATTGGCTGAGCAGCTTCTTGATCGCCGCCTTTTCGGCCCGTTTGCTCGTGCCGTGATTGCCTGTTGTGCGCGGTTCGCTGTCTTGAATCTCGTTGAACGGCGTGACGATCTGGTCGTTGATGTCATAGATCACGTCGCCCCAAATTGTCGCGACGCCATTTGCAGTGTGGACGTGAACGTTCATCGGTCCCTCCGTTTGAGCGTTGGCGGCTTCGCAATAAACGCCGGGTATGAGTTCTATCGGGCCTGTCAGTTCGAGGTCGAGAAGCCGCAACGCGCTTTTGGTGTGCAGCCGGTCGATCAGATGTTTGATGTCGGGCGCGGGATGTCGCAGATGCATGAGGCCAGAAACGGAATATTCGAGCTCACGCCGGTTGAGGACGACAGTGGTGTTCATCGGGAACAGATCGTCCTTGCCGGCGTGGTCGATATGTAGATGCGTATGCAGCACGAAGCGCACATCTCCCATGCGGACGCCGTGACGTTTTAGCTGATTGTCGATCATGTTCTCATGGTATTGGAGCCGTCGAATGCCGCGGGTCTCCATGATCTGATTGGAGCGATAGCCAGTATCGACGACTATCGGGTGCGGGTCGCCGAGAATGAGAAATCCAAACGTGAGCATGCGCAGCGTGTGGCCGCAGTCGCGTTCCAGCACGAGGAAACTCGATTCGAGCGCGATATCGCTATAGTCGAGCAACTTGATTTCCAGCGCCATGTGTCCTTCCCCCTTTTGTTGCTGTATCCGCAAGCGACGCTTGGTTATTACAATCGGTATTTCCTGCGCGCGGTTCCCGCTAAGATCGCCGTCGCGTTGGACGGCGGCAGTGTCTTCACGGCGTTCTCATAGGCGGTGACCAGCGTGGAATAGCGGGTCCACAACGACTCGATCGGAAAATTGGATCCGGACAGACAACGGTCCGCGCCGAATGGCGCAACGGTGTAGGCAACGACGGAGGCGATGTGGCGCTCATCGTTGCGGTGAACGAAAGTGCCGAGGCCGGAAAGTTTGGTGAACACGTTCGGTCGCGCCGCCAACCGCGTCATGCCGTCCCGCCAATAAGCGCGGTTTTCAGTGTCAGCGTCCTCCATCATGCCCGCGTGTTGCAGCACGAATGTCACCTTCGGACAGGCATCAGCCAGCCGCGCCGCGCCCTCCATTTGCGGGGTGAACACCGGGAGGTCGAATGACCAACCATAGTCGACGAGGCGGCCGATGTTTCTTTGCACCGCGGGATCGTCGCAGAGATCGGCGCGCGGCGCGAAGCGGTACTTCGGGTTCTCGTGCCAATGCAACTGCATCCTCGCGCCGCGCACGAGAGAGCAGCGTGCGAGTCGGTCGGGTTACGGCCGCACGTCGTCAACGCAGAAGTCGGCGTAAGCGACAGTCGCGTGCGGCCAGCCTGTCTCGGCGTGGGTGTTCTGCACCCACTCGGCCTCGCGCTCGAAGTTGGCCTTCGCCCAGTTCGTTTGCACGTAGACGGATTGCACAACGCGGCGGCCGGCGATATTGTCGAGATACTCGCGGATGGGATAGTCTCGCCGGATGGGCTCATAAGGTCCAAAGATGCGTGGCTGCATCGGACCTTATGAGCCAGGGCAGATCCGCTTGCCGCCAGATATGATGATGCGCATCGACGATATCCCTCACGCCACCCTCCGGTCTCGCAGCGAAAGGATATGGGCGACGATCGCCTCGGTTGATCCGCCATCCATCATCGCATCAACGAAGGGCTGGATCGCGAGCAGGCCGGCGGTTTGCGGCGTGAAGGCGCGCGTCGTCGCCAGCGGTGTCAACCAGCAAAGCGCCCAGGCGTGGCGCGACAGTGTCGCCGCCGCGTCGCGCAGGGCCGCGACGTCGCCGCGCTCGAGCCCATCGGAGATAACCAGTATCGCCGCTGCGCGCTCAACGCCTGCTCGCGTCGCTTGAGACGCAGCGCGCGCGTCACCCGCGTCAGTCGGGTGCCGAAGGTGAAGGTCTCCACCAGCGGCGTCGACTGCGTCAGCACATGGGCAAGCGCCAGATTGTCGTCCGTGCGAAGTTTCATGGAGCCGGAGACGTCGATCAACACCAACAGTTTGCGCGCGCGGGCGGCGCCTGAGCCGACTCAGTTTCAGGAACTCGCCGTCATTGCGTACGCTCTCTCGCAGCGTGCGCCTGAGATCGGCGAATGGCCCGCGCCGCGCTGGCATCCGGCGGTTGCCCCGCCGTAGCGGCAGGCGGCGCTGCGCCTCGCGCACCAGTCGCCGCAGTGGCTCGCTCGTGGCGGCGTCAGCAAATCGCCGCTCCACGAACGCCTCCGCCCGCGCGGCCGTTCGTCCGGATTCGTTGACCTCGTCGGCGGACAAGGGCGCATCTTGCCCGCGCGCGTCCTCCTGAATGCGAAGCGTCTCGTCGCTGTCGCCCTCGGTGGACAGCGGCTCGCCGCCGAGGAAATGGAGGCGGAACAGGGTGTCGTAAGTGGCGCGCCGTTCGGGCGGGGGAGCGAGTGTGGCGAGGCCCGCCTGCCGGATGTCCTGCATCGAGCGCGGTCCCAAAAGTCCGATGGCGGCCAGAAACGATGTTGTCTGATCGGGCGCGATGGCGAAACCCTGCGCGCGCAGCAGCGCGACGAAATCCACGAACGCGCGCGCCGCGCGGGGAATGTCCGGCGGCTCACTCACGCCGCCGCCTCCGCGATGAGCCCGTCCAGGCGTGGTCTGATATAGGCGAGATCCTCCTCGTCTTTCAGCGCGACGCCGCTCGAGCGCGCGAACGCTTCCGGCCAGCGCACGCCGACTTTGTTGAGCAGCGTCGCCGCTTCCGCCCAGTCCACGGTTTCCGCGATGCCGGGAACCTTGCTCAAAGGCTCGCGCCGTAGCTTGCCCACGGCGGCGGCCACAGCCCTTGCAGTCGCCTCGGCGACGGTCGAAGCGCGCATCATCACAATGCGCGCTTCGCGCTCAGGCGCGGGATAATCGATCCAATAATAAACGCAGCGGCGGCGCAACGCCTCATGCAGATCGCGCGTGCGGTTGGAAGTGAACACGACCACCGGCCGCTCGATCGCGCGTATCGTGCCGCGCTCGGGGAGAGAGATCTGGAAGTCGGAGAGAAACTCCAGCAGGAAGGCCTCGAACTCCTGGTCGGAAAGATCGATCTCGTCGATCAGCAACATGGTTGAGTCGGGCGCGCGCAACACGGCCAACATCGGCCGCTCGACCAGAAAGGCTTGGCCTTAGATGTCGATCGATTGATCGCCCGCCTGCCGGATCGCCAGCATCTGGCAGGGATAGTTCCACTCATCGCGCGCGGCGGAGGCGTCGATTCCTTCGTAGCATTGCATTCGTATGAGACGGCGCGCCAGCACGGCCGCGATCGCCTTGGCGCATTCAGTTTTGCCGAGGCCGGGCGCGCCTTCGAGCAGCAGCGGCTTGCCGAGCGCGAGCGCGAGATAGGCCGCCGTCGCCACCCCCTCGTCGGCGAGATAATAGGCCGCCCGCAGCGCCCGTTCCAGCGCCTCCGGACTGTCGATGCCGACAATGGATTGTCGCGGCGTCATGTTTAGCGCTTTCCCTAGGGTCTTGCGCCGCCTTGCGCCTTCAGACCGCGCAGCACTTTTTCGGCCGTGATTGGCAAGTCGTCGACCCGCACGCGGATGGCGTTGTAGATGGCGTTGGCGACGGCGAGCAATACAGGATTGGCGCACATTTCGCCAGGCCCCTTGGCGCCATAGGGGCCATCGGGCGCCGGGCGCTCCAGCACCGCGATGTCGTGCGGACAAATATCGCCCGGCCCCGGCATGACATATTCAACGAAGTCACGCGGGCCGTGTTTGGCGTTGGGATAATAGGGCACGGTTGTCTCGAACAGCGCGTGACTGATCCCCATCCAGGCGCCGCCGACGAGTTGTTGCTCGACAAGGCGCGGGTTCAGCGCGCGGCCCAGCTCATAGGCGCTGTCCATGCGGATCATCGTCACTTCGCCGGTCTCGTCGTCCACTTCGACCTCGGCCACCAGACAGGCATGGGCGTAGCAAGTGGCGGGCGACATTTCGCCTGTTTCCGGGTCAACCGAGGAGAGCGGCACCAGGAAAATGCCGCGCCCGGCGCTGGTCTTGCCCTGTTTGAACTGCGCCGCCATCGCTGCGTCTCTGGTGGTGATCGAGCGATGCGGCGCGCCTTTCACGTGGATGTTGCCGCGTCCGTCGGTTTCGAGATCGGCGGCGTTGACTTCCAGCTCCTAGGCCACGGCTTCCATCATCACGCCGCGCGCCTCGCGCGCCGCCGCCGCTACGGCGTTGCCGACGCGATACGTGCCGCGCGAGGCGAACGAACCCATGCAATGCGGCCCGGTGTCGGAATCGGCGGTATCGACGAACACGTCCTGGACCGGCACGCCCAAAGTCTTCGCGCAAATCTGCCGCGTCACCGACTTCATGCCCTGGCCGAGGTCGATGGAGGAGAGCGAAACCGTGAACTTGCCGGTCGGGTTGGAGTGCACGATAGCCTGGCTCGGATCGCCGCCCAGGTTCATGCCGATCGGATAGTTGATCGAGGCCATGCGGCGTCCGCGATGTCGAGCCATCTCAGCGCCTCCTGCCGAATACGGATGAGAAACGAACGGCCCCAGGGGCCGGCGCCGCTGGCGGGGGAGGGGGCGGCGGCGGTTCGTTCCGCCGCACCGGCGGCGGCACGGGGACGACGCGGGAGCCGCCGCCCTGGCGCGACGATATCCGCCGGAATTCCTCGCGGACCGGCCATTTCGCCTTTTCGGACACGACCTGCACACATTCGATCAACGCCGCGCCTTTCGTCTCGCGCCGATGCGCCTTCATGTCGCCGTCGCGATAGGCGTTGAGAATGCGAAACTCCATCGGGTCCATGCCGACGAGTTCGCCCAGGCGGTCCATCTGACATTCGATCGCGAAATCCATGGCGGTGACGCCGAAGCCGCGCATCGCCGTGGCCGGAGTTCGGTTGGTGAACACGCAATAGATGTCGCAGTGTACGTTCGGGATGGTATAGGGGCCGGGTGGATGTGCGGCGCATTTGACGACGGCGTAGCTGGAGAGCCTCGTATAGGCGCCGCTGTCGAAATAGGCGCGCGACGATGCGACCGTCGCGCCGGACGCCATCTTTCAGATAGATGCGCTCGGCGCCGCGCGGCGGCCCGTATTGCATCTCCTCCTCGCGGCCGAACAGATAGCGCACCGGCCGGCCGGTCAGCATGGCGCCGAGAATGGCGAGCGGCTCGGTCAGCGTACCGACCTTGCCGCCAAAGCCGCCGCCGACCGTGCCGCCGATGAAGTGAAACCTATTTGAGAGCACGTCGAGGATCTTGGCGCAGGTGTCGAGCGAAAAGAACAAGGCCCGCGTCGAGGTATAGACTAGGTAACGACCGTTGGTGTCGGGCGCGGCGATGCAGCTATTGGTCTCGGTCGGGGCGTGCTCGATTGGCGACATCTGATAGCGGTGTTCAATCACATGTTCGGCCTCAGCGAAGGCCTTTTCGATGTCCCCAAATCTCAGCCTTTGATGATCGTAGCGGTCGTGATAGATGAAGGCGTTCTTCGGGTAGGTTTCGTTGATCGACGGGGCGCCGGGTTTCAGCGCCTCCTCCACGTCGAACACGGACGGCAGCGGCTCGTAATCGAGGCGAATCCTGGCCATCGCCTCGTCGGCTTCGCGGAGGGAGTCGGCGACCACGGCGACGATCGGCTCGCCCTTGTAGCGCACCTTGTCGACCGCGAGAGTCGGCTCGTCGTCGAGGCCGAAGTTGATCAGCGACAGCAGCGTGTTGAGGTTGCGCGGCACGTCCTGGCCGCGGATGATGCGGCGCACGCCGGGCGAGCGCTCCGCTTCGCTGAGATCGATGCGTCGCAGGCGCGCATGTGCGTGGGCGCTGCGCAGCACTTTCAGATGCGACATGCCCTCCAAAAAGTGATCGTTGAAGAAGGTTGAAGCGCCCGTGACATGGCCGAGCATGTCCTGACGCTGCGTGCCCTTGCCGATCTCTTTCAGATCGTCATCGCGTTAGTCGACGAAATAGTCCTTGCGCAGCTCTAGCATCGGATGATCCTCAGGCGCGGACGCGCGGGCGTTGCGCCGCGTCGAGCACGGCCTCGATGATGGCTTCGTAGCCGGTGCAGCGGCAGATGTTGCCGGAGATCGCCTCCACCACTTCTGCGCGAGTCGGGCCTGGATTGCGGTCATGCAGCGCCTTCGCCGCCATCAACATGCCGGGCGCGCAATAACCGCATTGCGCCGCGAAATGGTCCATTAACGCCTGCTGCAAGGGGTGCAGACGCGGGCCGTCCTTGAGGCTCTCCAGCGTCTCGACGAATCGTCCGTCAACGTTGGCGGCGAGCGTCAGGCAAGACAGATGTGCGGCGCCGTCAACCAGCACCGTGCAGGCGCCGCAGCCGCCCTGGCCGCAGCCGAATTTCGGCGTGAGATCGCCAAGTTGCTCGCGCAGCGCGACCAGCAGATTGGTCCCGCCGTCGACGAACAAGGCGACATCGCGGCCGTTGTGACGACAATGCAGGGGGATCTTCATCGCCTCACGCCTCGCCGCTCAGCAGACGCCGCAAGTGGACGCCCGCGACCTCGCGCTGATACCGTGCGCTCGCCAGGGCGTCGTCGATCGGAGACAGGCCTTCGAGCGGAGCCGCGGCGGCGGCGGCGATGTTTGATGCGCCGAGCGCGCGGCCCTCCAGCGCCCGCTCGGCGCTCTTGGCGCGCAGCGGCGTCGCTCCCATCGAGCCGAACGCGATCCGTGCGCCCGAGACGCGTCCCCCGCTCGGCGGAAAATGCGCGGCGATTGTGAGCACGGCGTCGCCCTTCGGCTTCACGCGCGCCACTTTGCGGTAACGAAAAGCCTCAGGGTTGGCCGCACGCGGCAGCGAAACCGCCAGCACCAGCGCATTGAGATTGCGCTCGCGCGCGGCGAGAAACTCCCCGATTCCCGCCTCGCGCGGGCTATAGCCGCCGTGCAGCAGAACCGTCGCGTCGAGCGCGAGCAACGCAGTCGTGAAATCCCCGAACGGGGCAGGGGCGAACATATTGCCGCCGATCGTCCCCATATTGCGCACCGCGGGCCCGCCGATCGAGCGGGCGACGGGATGCAGGAAGGCGAAATCGCGTTCGGCCAACAAAGCCGCGTAAGTCACACCCGCGCCAATCACGAGTCGCGGACCGGCGGCCTCCAGCCGCTTCAGTGCGCGATCGCTGGTGCGCACCAGGGTGGAGAACGACGCGTCGCCCTCGTTGACGTCGCGCATCACCAGCGTGCCGCCGCCGAGGTAGCGCGCGTCGCGTTGGTTGGTCAGCGCGGCGGCCGCTTCCGCAGCGGTGACGCAGCTCTTCAGGCTCAGCGACATGGTCGGCGTCCCGCGTTCATGCGGCCTCCTTCAGGTGTCGGCGGATCGCGTCGAAGCCGCCCTGATAGATGTCTTGCGCCACCATGCGCGTGATGCGCTCGGCGTCGGCGGGCCGTGCCGTGAAGCGTGATTCCCAGCGGCAGAACGCGCGGTCGCCGTCGGTGACCGGCAGCAGGCGCACATACGCGACATAGTTGAACATCGGGATCGGCGTGTCGAGCAGACAATAGCTGAAGGTCTGTTCCGCGTCCGACAGAGCCAGCAATTTCTCGCGCAGCTCCGAACCGTCCTTGAGTGTGAAACGCCTGACGCAGCCGATCTTGTCGGAGGCCTGCGCGCGTTCGATCTGGCTCGTCGCCACCGCGGGATGCCAGCGGTCGTGGCCGTTGAAATCGCGTAACGCCTCCCAGACGCGCTGTGTCGGCGCGTCGAGGATGGTGCTCTTGACGACATGCGGCATGGCGTCAGCCTCCGAACGCGCGCTTCAGCGCGTCGAAGCCGCCCTGAAACACGCCGGCGCCGATAGTGTTGATCAACTCAGCCTCGCGCTCGGCCGAGCAATCGAACTCGGCCGACCATTCCATGAAAGTCTTGTCGCCATCTGTCACCGGCGTCAGCCGCAGCGTTGCGACATAGTTCTCGACGCCCATCGGCGATTCCAGGATCGAATAGGTGCAGACCATGTCGTAGTCCGACGGGCCGAGCAGCTTCTCGCGGATGCGGTCGCCGTTGCGCAGGCGAAAGTCGCGCACGCAGCCGACCTTGTCCGCCGGCTCGCCGCCCTCGATGCGGCTCTCGGCGATCGCGGGGCGCCAGTCGGCCGCCCGTTGAAATCGCGCACACGCGCCCAGACGCGATCGTTGCGCGTATTGATCACCGAGGAGACGTAAACCCGCGCCATGTCGCGTCAACCTTTCTTGGCCGGCCCGCCGCCCTCGCGGGCTTCGGATCGCTCTTAGGCGCGGTCTCCTTGCGGATGCCCGCCATATCGCGCGCTTCTCTGATCAGCCCGCCCATCTTGGAAAGGCTGCCGCCCTCGATGCCGATTTCGGACAGGATGGAATCAATCAGCGGCGCCTGCACGCGATAGCGCAGCGCGGAATCGATCACTTCGTCGGTCGCGCTGCGCCCGCCGCCGCCGCCCGCCGGGCCGTTTAGACCATCGAACGACATGATGCGAATGCCTTCGATCTTCTCCATCGGCTTGACGCTCTCGCGCACGATGCCCTCGATGCGATCGAGCAACTTGCGCCGGAATAGCGAATCGCGCGCCTGGACGGTGAGCACGTTCTCGGCCTCGGCGGTGATCCGCGTTTCGTCCGCCGCCTTCTCCGCCATCATCACCTCGACGGTGCGGCGGCGCTTGGCGACCTCGCTCTCGCGCGCGGTGATGACGCGCTCCGTCGCCTCGGTGGCGCGCGCGCGCGCATTCTCGGCGTCCGCCTGCGCCGCCGATTCCTCCAGCGACTTCTGATAGAGCGCGATCGCCTTTTCCATCATCGCCGTCTCGACCTCGCGCTCGCGCGCGATTTCGAGTTTTCGCAGCTCGCGCTCGCGGCCGATCCGGGCCTCGTCGAGCCTGCGATTGGAGGCGATGCGGGCGCGTTCGACGTCTTCGTTGCTGGCGATTTCCGCCTCTTGCAGCGCTTGGGCGCGCCCGACCTCAGTTGCTCCAGCGAGCGGCGGCGTTCAAGCCTGGCGGCCCCCAGCGCCTGCTCGTGTACGACGTCGGTGGTCTCGATCTCTTTCTGCGCAATGATCCCGGCTTGCTTGACGATGCGATCGCCGTCGATGCGCTGCGAACGTTTGGCGGAAAGCGCGATCACGCGATCCTCCTCGGCCGCCTCGATGGCGCGCTTCTGGTCAATGTTGAGCACCTCGCGCGTCTTGCACGACGCGATGCGCTCGGATTCGAGTGCGAGATCGACGCCGATGCGCTGGCGTTCAATCTCGTCGCGGCTCTGCAATTGCGCCGACTCGATCACCTTCTCCCGTTCAATATTTAGCGACGTGGTCTCCTGCTCGGCGCGAATGCGTTCGCCGGCGACCACCTTTTCCTGTGTGATGCGGGCGGCCTCGACCACGCGGTTGCGCTCGATTTCGCGCCCGCGCACGTCCTCGTCGCTGGCGATGCGCTCGCCTTGCAAGGCGCGATCTTGTTTGATGCGGGCCTTCTCCACGCTTTCGCGCGCGACGATGTCGGCGGTCTCGATCTTCTGCGTGCGCGCAATTTCAGGGCCCCGCAGCGCCTCGTCTTTGGCGATCTCGGCCGCTTCGATCGCCTCGTTGCGGGCGATCTCCAGCCCGCGCGTCTGCCGTTCGGCGGCAATCGAGGCGGCGACCGTCGCCATTTCCTGCGTGATGCGCGCCGCCCGCGTGGCCTGGCGCGCGGCGATCTCGGCTTCCTCCAGCGCGCGGTTGCGCTCGATGTCCGTCGTCCTGGTCTCCTGATCCGAGCGGATGCGCTCGACCGCGATCTTTCTTTCTTTCTTGTGTGATGCGCGCCGCCTCGATTGCTTCGCGCGAGGCGATGTCGGCTTCCTCGACTACGCGAACCCGCGCGATCTCCAATGCGCGCACCCGCTCTTCCCGCCCGATCCGGCTCGCCTCGGTTGACTCGCGCGCCACGATCGCTGCGACGTCGATCGCGCGATTGCGCTCGATCTCCAACTTCCGCGTCGATTCGTCGGCCCTGATCCGCTCGGCCGCCAGCGTTTGATCGCGCGCGATGCGGGCGGCCTCGACCGATTTCTGCGGCCCATCTCGGCTTCCCGCAACGTTCGCGTTTGCTGAATTTCGAGACCCCGCATCCGCTCGTCGGACGCGATGCGCGCGGCGGCGATGGCCAGCACCTGGGCGATGCGCGCCGTTTCCGTCGCCTCGTGGGCGGCGATCTCGGCCTCCTCGACGACGCGAACGCGCTCGATCTCCCGCGAGCGCACGTCGCGTTCGGCGCCGATGCGCGCGGAGTCGATCGCGCGTTGGTTGGCGATGCACGAAGTCTCGATGTTCTCGCGCGCAAGTATCTCGCGCTCTTCGACCGCGCGGGGGCGCGCTCGATGTCCTTATGCCGCGTCTCCAGATCGGAGGCGATGCGCGCCTGCGAGATGGCGTTCTCGTTGAGGATACGCGCCCGCTCGATCGTCTCGCGCGAGGTGATGACCGCCTGCTCCGCCTCGGTCTCGCGCAAGGTCCGCTCGCGCGCCACTTCCGTGCGTTGCAGCGCGCGCCCCACCTCGATGTCGCGCTCCTGATCCAGCCGCGCCGTTTCGCTCTCGCGCTCGATGTCCAGCGCCTGCCGCTGGGCTTCCAGATTGCGCGTGCGGATCCTGATCATCGAATCCTGTTCGATGTCGTTGCGCAGCTTGCGCTTGGCCTCGATGTGCTCCATCAGCCGGGTCAGGCCTTCGGCGTCGAACCGGTTGGAGGGGTTGAAGAACTTCAGATCTGTCTGGTCGAGGTCGGTGATGGCGACCGATTCCAGTTCGAGATAATTCTGCGCCAGCGCCTCGGCGGCGGCCTGTTAGACGCGGGCGACATAATCGCCGCGCTACTCGTGCATCTGCTCCATCGTCATTTCGGAGGCGACCGAGCGCGGCGCGGAAACGAATTTGTTCGACAGCAGCGCGTGCAGTTTCTCCGGCTCCAGCGTGCGGCGGCCAAGGGTGGAGGCGGCGATCGAGACGGCTTGCGCCGTCGCCTGCACGTGCACTTAGAAATCGGCTTCAATATCGATACGCATTCGGTCGCGCGTGATGATGGCGTTCTGCTTGGCGCGGATGATCGCCATCGGCAGCACGTTCATATTGACGGGCGTGAAATCGTGAATGAACGGCAGCACGAAAGCGCCGCCGTTGATGACGACGCGCTCGCCCAGGAAGCCGGTGCGGACGAACGATACTTCCTTGGATGAGCGATGGTAGAGCCAATTCACGAAATAGACGACGATCACGATCGCGACGATCGCGACGACCGCGACAATCAGCCACAGGATCAACTCGCCGACCAAAATCCCCGACATCGTCAATCTCCCCAAAGGCGCCGCCGCTCAGCGCCCGCTCGACCGGAAGACGTTCCATCGAGGAGGCGCCGTAGAAGCCGTGACATCGCCGGCTGTTCTTCAGAATAAAATCCGCATGCTCCGGCTCGGCGATCGGGCCGCCGTGGCACAGGATCAGCGCATCCGGCTTGACCGCCAGCGCCGCAGTGGACCAAGCGTCGATCAAAGCGGGGCAATCGGCCAGTTTCAGCGCGGTCTCCGCGCCGATCGCGCCGCCCGTCGTCAGCCCATGTGGCAGACGATCACGTCCGCGCCCGCCCGCGCCATCGCGGCCGCCTCGCGCTCGTTGAAGACATAGGGCGTCGTCAACAAATCCTTCGCCCGCGCCCGCGCGATCATATCGACTTCGAGCGCGTAGGACATGCCCGTCTCTTCGAGATTGGCGCGGACGGTCCCATCCATCAGGCCAACGGTGGGGAAATTCTGCGCGCCGCTGAAGCCGACGCGGATGATCTCGTCGAGAAACACGTCCATGTCGCGGAACGGGTCGGTCGCGCAGACGCCGGCCAACACCGGCGTGCGTTTGACCAGGGGAAGCACCTCGCGCGCCATGTCGAGCACGATGGCGTTGGCGTCGCCATAAGGCATCAACCCGGCGAGCGAGCCGCGCCCCGCCATGCGATAGCGCCCGGAATTGTAGATCACGATGAGATCGACGCCGCCCGCCTCCTCGCCTTTGGCAGATAGTCCCGTGCCGGCGCCGCCGCCGACGATCGGCTCGCCGCGCGCGGCCATGGCGTGGAATTTGGCGATCGTGTCGGCGCGAGCGAAACGGGGCATAGCTACCTCACAATCCGGCGTCGCTCGCTAGCGCGGCCCATCAGGGAGCGGAACGCGGCGACGACGGTGGAAGAAAACTCGGGCTCGTTGATGTTGCGGCGGACGCGCAGGATCTGCCGGTGGCTGGTTTGCCTGACCGTCTGCTCCAGAGCGCGGAACAAAGCCGCATCCGCCTCCGGGTCCCAGAACGGCCCGCCGGGGGCGTCGAGCGCGGACAGCCCAAGTTCAGGAATGAAGAAACGGACCGGCCCGTCGATCTGATTGAGCCGCTCGCCGATCCAGCGCCCGATCTCCGCGTTCTCTTCCGAGCTGGTGCGCATCAGCGTCACCTGCGGATTATGCACGTGCAGCTTGCGGCGCGAGAAGCGCTCCGGCACGGTTTCGCGCGCGCCGAAATCGACCATGTCCAGCGCGCCGAGCGAGCGCGACATAGGGCGCACGCGTGCGGATGATCGCGCCGAACCTGTCTGGCGTCGCGGGCAGCACGCCCCCCACCAGCATGTCGGCGACTTCGGTGGGGTGAGATCGACGACGCCGGCGATCGTGCCGGAATCGACGAGTTTCTCCATCGAGCGGCCGCCGACGCCGGTGGCGTGAAACACCAGACATTCGAACTCGTCGCGCAGGGCGGCGCTGATGCGCTGCAGGGCGGGCGTGGTGACGCCAAACATCGTCAGGCCGACGGAGGGGAGGCTGGCATTCGCCTCGCGCGGCCTGGCCTCAATGCGCGCGCGCCATGCCGATCAGCGCCTGCGCGCCATTGGCGAGCACCTGACGCGAGATCGAATTGAGGCCGGAGACGTCGGTGACCGAATACATCATCGTGATGTCGGATGGCCCGACATAGGGACCGACATCGCCGGACGCGATCGAGGAAATCAGCAGATTCGGCACGCCGATGGCGAGGCTGCGCATGGCGGGCGCAACCAGAGAGGCGACGCCGGAGCCGCCGGCCGAGAGGATGCCGAGCGGTTCGCCCTGTCGTTCGAGCCATCAGACGAAGGCTTCCGCCATGGCGATCACCGCCGCGCCGCGATCGCCTGCGAATACCGCCGCGCCGCCACGCGGATGGTTGAGCGCGACCTCCTGCGCGGAGACGTCGGCGCTGAGCGCCTTGCCGGAGGTCGAGACGTCGACCAGGCGTGCGCGCAGGCCGGCCGCGACGACGAGATCGCGCAGGAAGCCCAGTTCCTCGCCCTTGGTGTCGAGCGTGCCGACGAAGAGCACGGCGGGCGGGCCGGCGCTGCGCGCCGGCCCGCCCTCGTGGCGCGAACGCGCCTCTTCGAGCCGGGTCACGCCGACCGAAAGTGTGCGCGCGGCCGCCTCGATGCGGGGGATCGGAATGGGTTGCGACCAGCGGGTCGGCAGGACGAGGTTGGAAACATACACGCGGGTCGGCGCTTCGCTGGATCGGCCCGGCTTCATCAGGCGTATCGGAATGCCGGCCGACGCCGAGCAACCTTTGTTGCAACTCGCGATCGCTCACCTGCCGCGCGCTCTCGATCATCCGGTTGACGCGGCTATTGACCATGATCGCGACATCGCGCGCCACCGCCGTCGCCACGCCGATGTTCTGCTCGATCGCGAGCACGGCGATGTCGCCTTTCTCGCCGAGCCGGATCAGCATGTCCTCGACTTGCGCGACGATGACGGGCGCCGGCCCCTCGGTCGGCTCGTCCATCACCAGCAATTTTGGATTGGTCAGCAGCGCGCGCGAGATCGCCAGCATCTGCTGCTCGCCGCCCGAGAGTTGGCCGCCGCCATTGTTCTTGCGCTCGGCCAGGCGCGGGAAGGTTTGATAGATGCGCTCGACCGTCCAGGCGCCGCGACGCAGCCCCGATGTCATCTTCAGATGCTCGTCGATGGTCAGCGAACGCCACAACCGGCGCCCTTGCGGGACATAGCCGACGCCGAGCCGGGCGACGTGGGCGGGCGCCGAATTGGTGATGTCCTCGCCGCTCAGGCGCACCGAGCCGCCGGTGACGGGCACCAGTCCCATGATCGTCTTGCACAGCGTCGTCTTGCCCATGCCATTGCGGCCGACGACCGACAGAACGCCCAAGGTCAATGTCAGATCGACGCCTTGCAGCGCATGGCTGCGGCCGTAATAGACGTCGAGACCGCGCACTTCGAGGATCAGCGCGCCGGCGCGGGGCTCAGCCATGCCCGCCTCCCAGATAAAGCTCCTGCACCTCGGGGTCGGACTCGATTTCCTCCGGCTTGCCTTCGTTGAAGATGCGGCCGTTGTGCATCATCGTCACGCTCTCGACCACGCGCAGGGCGACGTCCATGTCGTGCTCGATGATGATATAGCCGATGTGTTGGGGAAGCGAGGTGAGAATTTCGATCAGTTCGCGCCGCTCGGTTGGCGAAAGGCCGGCGGCCGGCTCGTCGAACAGGATGAAGCGCGGCGCGCCGGCGAGCGCCAACGCGATTTCGAGTTGGCGTTGCTGGCCATGGGCGAGCTCGGCGACCTTGCGATCGGCGACTGGCGTCAGATGCACAGCGTCGATCAATGCGCGGGTTGAATGCATCAGCGGATCGTTTGCGCTCGGCCGCAGAAACGAGAAAACGTTCGCGCGAGACGCCGCGACAGGCCATATAGACATTGTCCTCGACGGTCAGGCCGGGAAACAGCGAGGAGATCTGGTAGGTGCGGCGCAGGCCGCGGCGGATGCGCTCATAGGGCTGTAATGTCGTCACGTCCTCGCCAAAGAAGCGGATCGCGCCGGAGGTGGGCGGAAAATCGCCTGAGATGCAGTTGAACAACGTCGTCTTGCCGGCGCCGTTGGAGCCCAGCACCGCGCGGCGTTCGCCCGGTCGCATGGTCATCGTCACGTCGGTCAGCGCCGCCAGCGCGCCGAACATGCGCGTGACCCCGCGCAGTTCGAGCGCAGCGGCTGAGCCGACGCTGGAAAGGCGTTGCGAGACGCTATCCATGCGCGCCTCCCGGCCGCGCCGGCGTGGCCCGCCGCCACCGCTCCCACAACCCGATCACGCAGAACACGATGAGTAGAAAGCCCAGACCGATCAGCAATCAGAAGCGGTTGCCGTCGAGCCCGATCTCGCGCAGAAAGTCGATCGCGAAGGTGCGAAGCAGCACGAAGATGAAGGCGCCGATGAACGGGCCGACGGGGCGCGTGATTCCGCCGACGGCGGCGATGATGAGAATGTTGATCGCGCCATCGACGCCGACCGAGCCGGGCGAGATCTGCTTGTAGTTCCACACCTGCAGAATTCCGCCCAGCGCCGCGAGAAAGGCGGCGAAGGTGTAGGCCGCGATGCGATGCGCGTTGACGTGAAAGCCGAGCGCGGCCATGCGACGCGGATTGTCGCGCACGCCCTGCAGCGCCAGGCCGAAGGGGGCGCGGCCGAGATAGTCGATGGCGAAATAGCAGAGCGCCGCAAGGCCAAGCGTCAGATAGCAGAACGGCAGCGAGGCGCGCCAGTCGACGCCCCAAAAGACGGGCGTCTCGATCGAGTTCATGCCGGTATGGCCGTTGAACAGGGCGTAGTTCTGATTGGTGAAGAAATAGAACGCCGCGCCGATCGCCAGCGTGATCATGATGGTGTAGATGCCCTCGGTGCGCACGGCGAGCGCGCCGCCGACGATGCCGAACAATGTGGCGAGCGCCAGCGCCGTCGGCGTCGCCAGCCACCACGGCCAGTTGAGACTGATGTTCTGGTTTCCCGACACGCCGAACAATGCATACATATAGCCGGCGACGCCCGTGATCGTCAGTAGCATCAGGCTGACCATGCCGCCATCGCCGGCTAGAAACATCAGGCTCAACGCGATGATCCCTAAGATCAGCGTCTGGCCGAAAATCTCGCTCAGGAAAAACCCGTTCGAGACGAGCGGCAGCAGCAGCGCCGCGCCCACGACGATCCACAGGCCCGGCGGGCCGAAATCGTAAGGCGCGATGCGGGCGCGGGCGGGTTGAACCAGGGCCATCGTCAGCGCGCCGCAATCAGGCCCTGCGGCCGGACGGCCAGCACGAGCGCCATGATGAGGAAGGTCACGACGATGGCGTAGGAGGGAATATAGACCGAGCCGAGCTGTTCGGACAGCCCGACGATCACCGACCCCAGTGCCGCGCCGGGGATCGAGCCCATGCCGCCGAGGATGACGACAACCCGCGAATCCAAGAGAAAGCGCGTGTCCTCGCCGGGCGCGAGCGACTGGAAGGCGCCTCCGACCACGCCCGCCAGGCCCGCCCCGAGGGCGAAGACGCCGACGAACACCAGTTGAATACGCACGCCCATCGCCGCGAGAATATCGCGGTCGTCGACGCCCGCGCGCACGATCATGCCGATGCGCGTGCGGTTGAGCACGAGCCACATCGCCACGCCGATGACCACCGCGCCGGCGAAGATGACGAGCCTCACTTTGGGATAGGAGAGATAGACCGCCTCGCCCGAGGATTTGACGGCGACGACGAACGGCAGCTCGACCGGACCGACCAGCCAGCCCGGCGTGGCGATCTGATCGAAATCGCCGCCGAACACCCACAGCATCAAATCGGCGAACACGATGGAAAGCCCGATCGTGACCATGGTCTGCCTGAGATCCTGCCCCTCCATATGGCGGAACACCAGCAATTGCATCAGTACGCCAACCGCCGCGACGACGAGGAAAGCCTCGACGAAACCCAGTATCCACGAGCCGATGGCGGTCGAGACCTCGTAGCCGATGTAGCCGCCGAACAAATATAGCGAGCCATGTGCGAGATTGACGTTGCGCATGAGACCGAAAATCAAAGTGAAGCCGCTGGCGACGAGGAAATAGAGGCCGCCGAGCGTGACGCCGTTTAACACGGCGTTGAGAAAAACCTTCTTGCGCCCGATCGCTTGTTCGAGACCGGGCGGCCAGGTGGCGAACACGAGCCACAGCACAAAGGCTGCGGCGATCAGGATCAGCAGCGACCAGAACGGATTGCGCTCGATGAAGCGGGTCCTCGCGGCCGCCTCCCGCCGGCGGCGCGCGTCAGTTTCGCAACACTTACGCCGCGCGGCGATAATCCGTCGGCGCCATGCCCACGTGTCCGGCGAAGCAGCGGGTGAACACGCTGAGCGCGGAGAAGCCGAGATCGCCGCCGATTTCGGCGATCGGCGCGTCGGTCGCCACCAGCGCGTCGAGCGCTTTCTCCATCAACAAGGTGTTGAGATAGAGATGCGTCGTCACCCCGGTCTGGGCGCGGAAAAGCTTGTAGAACTGCGGTCGCGACAGCCCCCGCCTCGCGCGCGATGGAATCGAGCGCGATCTCCGACCCCGCCGCGTCGGACAACAGCTTGATCGATTTGCGGACACGGAAATCCGTGATCGAGGCGAGCCCTTCGCCCGCTGGGCTGGATTGCAGCCAGCTTTCCTCGTGACAGGCGGCGATTAGCTGACGCAACTCGCCATCGAGATCGGACAGAAACGGCGCGCCGCACACCATCGTCGCCGCGCGGCGGACATGCCGATCAATCGCCGCCGGTTGGGCGATGCGGCTTTGCCCAAACCACAACCCGCGCCGGTCGGCCGCGTTCGGCGTGAACCAGTCGGCGTTCACATAGAGCACGAAGAACAGCGCCCCGCCGTCGATGTCGGTCGGCAGAAAATTGTGTGGCGCCCGGGGTTGACCGCGATCACCGCATCCCCTGCCAGACAGTGCTTCTCCTCGCCGACGCGGATACGGCCCGGCGTTCCCGCCACGTGGAAGATCAGGCGCCCCTCGCGGTGCGCGTAAGTGGAGAAAGGGCGATTGAGTTGATAGACCGTCGCGCGGCCGAAGCGACCATGGAAGACGGCGAGCGCGCGGCTCAAGCTTTCCCTCCCGCGAAAATTGTCTCCTTTTGCCAGCAGGGTTGAACATTCGCATCGAGAAAGCAAGAGCGTTGTCGCCCAAGGGGGCGAGCGGGCGGGCGAAAGCGATGGGCGGCCGGCGCCCCGCGGCGCCGGCCGGGGAAAACATCAGTACTTCTTGCACTCCGGATTGGTGCGACCGGGCAAGCCGATCTTGGCGAATACGGCGGGATCGTAGCCCAGCGCCTGACTGACGTTCGGCACGACCTTGACCACCTTGCTCACAAGGCCGCCCTTGCCGTCCTCGACCACTTCGGTGACGAAATTGGTCCCGATCGCCTGGCGGTTGGCGTCGAGCTTGATGTCGCCGTTGGGCGCCTTGAGAGTGAGTCCAGCGAGCGCCTTCTTGAAGTTCTCCTCATTGGGTCCGAGGTCGTCCCTGATCTGGTTGAGCGCCTCATACAGCGCCGAGGTGGAGCCGTAGTAATTGGTGGCGAGCAGGCCGGGGCTCGGCAGCCGCTTGTCGGCGGGCGGGGCCTCCTGATAGAGTTTCTGGCCGCCTGCCAACCCGGATCTTCCCAGGTGTCGGCCATGCCGCTGGCGGCGACGGCGCCGATCACGGCGTTCTTGGCGCTGCCCTTGGCCGAGAGGATGGTCTGATCGACCATGATCGAGCCGCCGAGCAGCTTGGCCTTGCCGCCCGCCTGCTGATATTGGTTGAGGAAATTCACGGCGTCCGCGCCGCCAAGGCCCAGATAGATCGCGTCAACGTCGTCCGGCAGCGCGGCGATGGTCGAGGCGAAATCCTTGGCGCCGAGCGGCACCCACTGGCGGTTCGTCACCTGTCCGCCCATGCCGCAGAATTCGAGCACCAGGCCGAACACCTGGGTTTAAGCGAAGGAATAGTCCTCGCCCATCGTTGCGATCTTGCGATAACCTTTGGTCTCGTCGGCATTGCGGCCGAGGCCGACCTGCCATTGCGCCCCATCCATATTGAAGCGGAAGAAGTTCGGCGCCGGGTCGACATAGGTCGTTTCCTGCGCGCCGGAGGCCGCGTTGATGAAGGTCAGATCCGGATGGGTCTTGGCGAAGTTCTTGACCGCGATGCCTTCGTCGCCAGAGAGCGGCGACAACAGAATCTGCACATGATCCTGCTCGATCAGCTTACGCACGGCGCGGATCGCCGAATCCGGCGTGGCGTCGGTCGAGGCGATCACGAACTCCAATTCCCGTCCCCCGGCGGTGGGCCATATTTCTTCACCGCCGCATTGAAGCCGGCGATGCCGTCGACGCCGAGAATCGTGTAGGCGCCTTCCAACGTCGCGGTCACGCCGACTTTCAGCTTGTCGGCCGCCAGCGCCGTCCCCGACAACAGCAAGCCGGCCAGCGCGGCGAGCCCGAGACTGCGTTTCAACATCACTATCCTCCGTTGCGCGTTTCCTCCGCGGCGCTCCTTCTTGATCGGAGCGTCCGACGCGCTTTCATGCTAGACGATGGCGGGCGGCGCTCGCGCGGCTGGATTTTGACGGATAGTCTCATTTTGCTTGCTGCGGCGCCGCATGGGCGCCGCGGGCCCCTACGGCAAAAGCGAATTTTCACGGGTCGACCGATACCTAACGAAAATAAGCGGCGCCCACGCGCAGGCAGAGTTGCGTTCGCCACGGGTAAGGCGCGATAATATTCTCATGCGTTTCCTGATTGTCGACGATCACGCTGTTTTGCGCAACGGGTTGACGACCTTGTTGCGCCAGGTCGAACCTGGGACGGCGATATTGGAGGCCGGCAATGCCGCGCAAGGCCTCGAACTGGCGATGCAGCACGCCGATCTCGACGCCGTGTTTCTGGACCTCGAAATGCCGGGCATGAGCGGGATCGCCGCGATCGAGGCGTTCGGCGAGCGCCGGCCCGATTTGCCGATTATCGTGTTTTCCGCCTCCGAGGATCCGCGCGACGTGAGGCGGGCGCTCGCCGCGGGCGCGCTCGGTTACGTGCCAAAATCGGCCAGCGCGACGACGCTGCTCGCCGCCGTGCGTTTGGTGCTGCAGGGCGAGGTCTATGTGCCGCCGCTGATGCTGAACGACGCCTCGCCGGAGCCGCCCCCTCCCGTCGCCGCCGATCCTTCGCCTGTGCAGGGGCGATTGACGGAGCGCCAGGCGGAGGTGCTGCGGCGGATCGCGCTGGGCCAATCCAACAAGGAAATCGCCAACGCGCTCGACCTCTCGGAGAAAACGGTCAAGGTTCACGTCTCCGGCGTGTTCAGGACGCTCAATGTCGTCAACCGCGCCCAGGCCGCCCATGTCGCGCGTCTGGCGGGTTTGATCTAGGGCCGCTCAGCCGGCGTGCGAACGCTGAGGCTTGTTCATGATGTTGCCGATCGTCGCGCGCAATTTGCTGTTCGCGACCGGTTTGCTGAGGACGATATATCCGCTGTCTCGCGCCTCGCGCAAGCGCTCGGAGCCAGTGTCGCCGGTGATCAGCACGGCGGGAATATCGTCGTTGAATTCCGCCTGAAGCGCCCGGATGACGTCGATGCCGTTTTCCTCGCCGCGCAGTCGATAGTCGCACAGAATGAGATCGGGCGCGACGGCGCAACTGGCGATCCGCTCCTGCATTTCCGCGCCCGACCCGGCCACGATGACCTGGCATCCCCAGCTTGTCAGGAGGCTGCGCATCGCGTCCTGAACCATCGCTTCGTCATCGATGACGAGGATCAGACCCTCCAGCGAAATCGGAGTTGGCGGCTTGACCGCCGTCGGCGTAATCGTCCTCTCGCTCGGGGCGATCGGCACGGAAATCGTGAACACCGTGCCCCGGCCGATCCGTGATTGCAGCGAGAGCGGATGATCGAGCAAAATAGTCAGACGGCGCACGATCGCCAGCCCCAACCCGAGTCCCTTGTCGCGGTCGCGTTCGGGATTTCCGATTTGATAAAATTCCTCGAAGACGCGCTCGCTCTCGCTGCCGGGAATACCGCGGCCCGTATCCCAGACCTGGATTCGCAGCCGCGCGCCGCGCCGGCAGCCCACCAGAACGCGTCCGCTGTCCGTGTAGCGAATGGCGTTGGACACGAAATTGCGAACGATGCGTTCCAACAACACCGAATCCGAGCGAACGCTCAGGCCGCAACGACAGACTGTGAGCGTGATCCGTTTCGCCTCGGCCTCGTCGGCGAATTCCTGGCAGATCCGTTGAAGCAGCGGGTCGATCGGAAAGGCCCGCGGACGGGGCTCGACGACGCCGGCGTCGAGCTTGGAAATGTCGAGCAACGAGCTGAACAATCCGTCCATGGCGGCGATCGAGGCCTCGATATTGCCGACCAGCCGGTGCATGTCCTGGTTCATGGCGTGGTGCGAGAGCGCGCCAATGTACATGCCAAGGGCATGGATGGGTTGTCGCAGATCGTGGCTCGCGGCGGCCAGAAAGCGCGATTTCGAGAGATTGGCCTCCACGGCGCGTTCTTTCTCTTCGCGCAACTGATCCGCGAGCGCGTCCTTCTCGAACCGCAAGCGCAATGTTTCGTTGAAATTCGCGTTGGCGATGCGCGCCAGACCAATCATCGTGACGATGAGGACGCAGGCGCCGATCGAGGTCGCAAGATGAATCGCGCCGCCCTGGATGAAGAACCACACCGCAGCGGAGAGCGTGATCGGAAAAAATACGGCGTAAAAGGCGGGGAGATAGCTGCCGAAGGCGGAGACGGCGCCGTTGGCGACAGTGAACGCGGTGAGCAGGATGATATATTGCTCGGCGGGTCTGTCCGGTCCCACCAGCGCGACCAAGCCAAAGGCCCACCAGCAGCCGTCCGCGATCGCGCCAGCTACGAACGCGCGCGCCCATGGCCGCCAATCCCGCCGCCGTGGCGCCCTGGCGCGGTAGGCGCGCAACAGCCCCAGGTGATACAGAACGCAGCCCAGCCCGAACGCCCACCACGTCATTGGCCGCCAAAGCGGCTGATCATCGACCGTGATCAGCAGCCATGCGATCAGCAATCCAACCGCCAGCGCCCCAAGAACGCCGAATGCGACATTGCGGTAGAGAGCGTCGATCTGCTCGAAGCGGATCCTGTCCGCGTAGGGGTCTTGGACAGGCTCGGTGCGGGTCAACTCGGTCATTTGGCGCCTGAAGCAGGACTGTCAGCGGCGGCGTTCAAGCTAACTCTCCCTCGCGGCGTCGCCCCGCGAGCCCCCGCGTTTGGACGAGGCGGCGTCGCCGGAGCCACGCTTGCCGCAAGCGGCCCGCTGCTTCAGAAATGTCGCCAGGGTCGTCATATGCGAACAATGGATTGGCTCTGCGGACTCAAGGGTAAGTCCGCTCCATTGACGCCACAAGCGCCAAATAGGGTTAGGCCTTGGTCCTAAGCCTGTGGTTGAGACTGCCGGCGGGGGTTCAAAGCGTGCGTAACTCCCGCTCGAAAACCGTCAGCGAGACCCGCGCGGCCTCATCGAGCCAGCGGGCCGTTCCAGGCGGGAGCCCCGCGCGCCGCAACGCGGTTTCAGCCGCCTCGCCGCGTTCCGAAGAGGCGAAGACGCCGCGCCCCTCGGGCAAATTCGCGGCCTGCGCCCGCGCGAGGTGAAACGCGGTGTAGCCCAGTCGCAGAAAAAGCTCGAACACGCCCTGTCCCCCCGGCACGGCGAGCCGTCCGCCCAGCGGCATCAGCCGCGCCGCGGCTTCGGCGAAACTCACAGCGTCGGGACGCCACCACCAGCCGTCCGGCCGTTCCTCCAGTCCGCGGCTGCTGTTCGATACGATCAGCCTGAGTCGGCGTCGAAGATTCGGCGTCGCTTCGTGGCTCGCGCGGCCGAGCGCGATCCAGTCGGCGCGGTCGAGTTCGGCCTGAAAATAGGCCCAGTCCGCCTCGTTTTTGAGGCATTCCGGCATCGCGCCGGCGGCGTCGGCGATGCGGTCGTCCTGGCTGACGATGGCGTAGCCATGGATCTCGATTCCGCTCACCAGTGAAACGGCGCCACGGATTTGCGCGAGCCGACGAGAAAGGCGTCGCCGACGAGCTGGAACGGGCTGGCGTCCATCTCGCTCTCGGCCCGCGCCAGCAATGCGGCGAAATGTTCGTAGATGCCCTCGTATTCCCGCATCGGCGCCGCAACCGAGGCGGCGCCGTCGACCAACAGCCGCGAGCCGCCATGGGTCAGCCGCAGCTTCAGCCCGGCCTCTGTTTCGACGTCGATGTTCCAGCTCTGCTCGCCCTCCTGGCGCCAGTCGAACTCGGCGGTCAGCGGCGCATCCGCTGTGGCGGCGGTCGAGCGGAACGCCAACGAGGCCGCTATCGGCGTGTCGCGGTTTTCGGGATAGAACAGGTTGGCCGATTTCACGAACATCGGCGCCGGCGCGATCTTGGTCAGGATTGACAGCGCGTTGATCCCGGGATCGAACACGCCGCAATTGCCCACGTCCCAGATCCAGTCCTGGCCGGGATGCCAGCGCCGCACGTCCTCTTTCCATTCGATATGCAGCCGCGTCAGCCGCTGCCCTGCCAGCATCGCCTTGGCCGCGTCCACCGCCTGGTTGTAGCGCGAATGCCAGGTGGCGAATATGACGCGGCGGCCCAAACGCGCGGCGTCGGTGAGATCGTGCATCTCGGCCAAGGTCGCTGCCGGCGGCTTCTCCAGCATCACATGCTTGCCGGCGGCCAGCGCCTCGCGCGCCAGCGCGTGGCGCACATGCGGCGGCGTGCAGATCGCCACTGCGTCCACGTCGAGCGACTTGTAGAGCGTCGCCGCGTCGCGAAACACCAGCGCGCCCGCCGGCCCGACGCCGCGGTGGCTAACGACGCCAACCAGCTCGAAATCGCGATTGCCGGCGATGACAGGCAGATGCTGGTCGACGGCGATCTTGCCAATTCCGATCACCGCGACCCGGATGCGCGCCATACCATGAGCCCCCAACCGGAGGCGTCACGCCCCCTTCGTCAGCAGGATATTGTCGTACGCCATTTGAGACAATTGCTCGAACGGAATCAGCGGCGAATTTTCGCTTGTGACGTCGTTGAGCGATTTCGACGCCGGCAGGCGGCGGGCGACGAGACCGAAACTCGCCAGCTTCTGCTGCATCGCCTGCGACGATACGCCCGCGGCCGACATCTGGCTCTGCGACCATTCCATGATGATGCGAATATGGGGGGATTGCGCGAGCACGCGCGTGGCGCCGTCGAACACCGACAATTCGTGGCCTTCGACGTCGATCTTGAGAATGTCGACCGCGAGCCCGTCCGGCACCAGCGCGTCGAGCGTCTCCATCGGCACCCGGAATTTTCGCTCGCCGCCCGCTTCGCCGCCATCGGTGGAGAGATGCGCGTTGGCGGCGCGGTCGGCCGGGCTCGCCAGCCACGCTTCGCCCTTCTGCGCGCCGACGGCGACCTTGTGCAGCGCGATGTCGCACATCGACCAGTTGATGACGATGTTGCGCTCGATCAGCGCGCAACATTCCGGGTTGGGTTCGACGGCGATCACGCGGCCCGGACTGCCGGCGTGAATGCGCGATCCCGCCAACAGTGTAAAATAGCCGATATTGGCGCCGACATCGACAAACACGGTGTCGCTGCGAAAAGAGTTCCAGAACAGTTGCGTCAGCTCCGGCTCCCACTGCCGATAGACGACAAGTTGCGGGGTAATGATCAAATCGGTCGAATCGACGATCATCAGATTGCTGTGCAACGTGTGCACCAGCAATTTGCCATCCGCCAGCGTTACCGCCCAGGGGCCGACCAGACGGCGGGTCTCGGAAGCATATTGCTCGATGAGTTGCGTGCGCGCTTCGATCCGCGCCAATCTCTGCGCGATCTCGGCAAGATATTGCTCCGACATGGAAGTCGATATCCTCGATTGAAGCCCGGATAGTTCGATATAGGAGAACCGCCGCCTACGAAGCGCGCCGGGGGTTACATTCGCAGGTCGTTTGCCTTGCGTATGAGCGAAGCGGATTTGCTTGTCAAATGGCGGCGGCCTCGGGCGGCGAAGGCGCTTGTCAGCGGTTGAATTTTGCGCTCTCTCCTTGTTCAAGCCGGCCTCGCCGGCGCCCCGTCCGAGAAGGTCCGCATGAGTCCGCGCAAAGTCATCATCACCTGCGCCGTCACCGGCTCCATCCATACGCCGAGCATGTCGCCGCATCTGCCCGTCACGGCGCAGGAGATCGCGGACGCCGCGATCGGCGCGGCCGAGGCCGGCGCGGCCATCGTCCACCTGCACGCGCGCGATCCGCTCGACGGGCGGCCCGACCAATCGCCGGAGCTGTTCGCTCCGTTCCTGAAAATCATCAAGCAGCGCGCCAATTGCGTGGTTAACATCACCACCGGCGGCGCTTCGACCATGACCATTGAAGAGCGCCTGAGGCCCGTGGCGGAATTCAAGCCCGAGGTCGCTTCGCTCAACATGGGCTCGATGAATTTCGGGCTCTATCCGATGTTGGCCCGCTTCAAGGATCTCAAGCACGAGTGGGAGCGGACCTATCTCGAAGGCTCGCGCGATCGTGTGTTCAAGAACACCTTCGCCGACATCGAGCGCATCCTCGCCACCTGCGCCGACAATGGCACGCGGTTCGAGATCGAATGCTACGACATCGGCCATCTCTACACGCTCGCCCATTTCGTCGACTGCGGCCTGGTGAAGCCGCCGTTCTTCGTGCAGAGCGTGTTCGGCATCCTCGGCGGCATCGGCGCGCATCCGGAAGACGTCATGCACATGCGCCGCACGGCCGACCGGCTGTTCGGCGACGCCTATCACTGGTCGGTGCTGGGGGCGGGGCGCAACCAGATGATGGTGGCGGCGCAGGCGATCGCGCTCGGCGGCAACATCCGCGTAGGCCTGGAAGATTCACTGTGGATCGGCCCGGGCCAACTCGCCAAAAGCAACGCCGAGCAGGTGACAAAGGCGCGCCGGCTGATCGAGGAATTCGGCTTGCAAGTGGCGACCCCGGACGAGGCGCGCGCCCTTCTGGCGTTGAAGGGCGGCGACCGGGTGGCGTTCTAAGCTTCTGTTGAGGAACGCAGGGTAACATCGGTTCGTCCCCAAGCCTTTCGCCGAAGGGGGAAACGATGCGGAATGTCGCCGAAAATCGCCTGCTCCCCGCTGCGCCGCCGCTCTCCCGGCGGATCGCGGCAGGCGTCGCCACGCGCGGACGGCCCGATCACGTACGCCGCGTCGTCGCGCTGCTGCGGCGGCAGACGCTGCGCCCCGCCGTCATCTTCGTCGCCTATGTCGAGCCCGCCGACGTCGCGGGTCTGACCGGGGCCGCCGATCTGGCGCTGATCGCCTGCGCCCCCGGCCTGACGCGGCAGCGCAACGCCATTCTAGACGCCCTGCCGGACGAAGCTGAATTCGTCGCCTTCTTCGACGACGATTTTTGGCCACATCCGCAATGGCTGCGACGCGCCGTCGCCGCCTTCGACGCCGACCCCGCGCTGGCGGGCCTGACCGGTCATGTCCTCGCCAACGGGGTCTGTGACGGCGAAATCGCGCCCTCGCTAGCGTGCGAGATTTTGGCGCGCGCCGCTCCCGCCGCTCACGAGGGCGTCGAACAGGGCGTCTCTCCCTATGGCTGCAACATGGCGTTTCGCCGCGCGGCCGTCGGCGCGTTGCGCTTCGACGAGCGGCTGGTGCTGTACGGCTGGCTGGAGGACCGCGACTTCGCCGCCCGCGTCGCGCGCGTCGGCGGGCGGCTCGCGCGCGTCGGGGCCGCGCTCGGCGTGCATCTCGGCGTCGGGGCGGGACGCATGTCGGACCGCGGGCTCGGCTATTCCCAGATCGCCAACCCGCTGTATCTGCTGCGCCGCCGCAATATGAACGCCGCCGATTTCGCCCGTCGCGTCGGCTGCGATCTCGCTTCGAACCTGGCCAAGGCGCCGCGCTCGGCCGCCCGACGTCGGCGGCTCTCCGGCAATCTGCTCGCGCTGGGCCACGCGCTGATCGGGCTTTGCGCGCCCGAGCGCGCCGCGCGGTTTTAGGGTTTTAGCAGCCGCGCCATCCTCTGCAGCGCGAGCCCATAGCCCTGCGTCCCGAAGCCCGCGATCACGCCGCTGGCGACGCCCGAGACATAGGAATGATGGCGAAACGGCTCGCGCTTGTGCACGTTGGAGATATGCACCTCGAGAATCGGCCCTTCGAAGGCGTGGAGCGCGTCGAGAATAGCGACCGAGGTGTGCGTGAACGCGGCAGGGTTGATGACGATTCCCTTCGCCGTCTCGCGCGCTTCGTGAATCCATTCGATGATCTCGTATTCCCGGTTGCTCTGGTGGAACACGAGGTCGAGCCCGAGTTCGGCGCCGACGCGGCGGCATTCCGCCTCGACGTCGGCGAGCGTCTCGCGGCCGTAGATCTCCGGCTGGCGCTTGCCCAGCAGGTTCAAATTGGGTCCGTTCAGCACATAGACGGTCGGGTTCATGGCGGCCCCTCGCGGAAGGTCGCCTTTTGCCCGAGCGGCGCGGCGCGGTCCAGAGCGCTCGACGCCACGCTCGGACCGTGGCAAAGCCGGGCCGGAGGTGTTCTATGCCCGAATCCCGCGCTGTCGCCGTCCGCGCCGCTGACGCGCCCTTGCGCCTCAAGGCGTCGAACTACCCCGAGCCCTTCGCTTCGCGCATGAGCGGGCGACAAAAGCGCCCGCTCGGCGACCTGTTCGGCCTCGTCAATTTCGGCGTAAATCTGACGCGGCTCAAGCCCGGCGCGGTTTCGGCGTTGCGCCATGCCCACACGAAGCAGGACGAATTCGTCTATATCCTCGAAGGCGCTCCCACGCTCGTCACCGACGCCGGCCGCACCGCGCTCGCGCCCGGCCTGTGCGCGGGCTTCAAGGCGGGAACCGGCGACGCGCACCATCTTCTCAACGAGACCGATCAGGACGTGGTCTATCTCGAAATCGGCGACCGCAGCCCCGGCGATGAAGGGTCTTACCCCGACGACGACATCGAGGCGCGGCTCGTCGCGGCCGGCTGGCGCTTCACCCACAAGGACGGGACGCCCTATTGATGAAACCGCTCGAACTCGGTCTCGACACTTTTGGCGACGTCACGCGCGACGCCACCGGCGCCGAACTGCCGCAGGCCCAGGTGCTGCGCAACCTCGTCGAGCAGGCCGCGCTGGCGGACGAACTCGGCGTCGACTTCATCGGCGTTGGCGAGCATCACCGCGCCGATTTCGCCGTCTCCGCGCCGGAAGTGCTGCTCGCCGCCATCGCCGCCCGCACGCGGCGCATCCGCCTCGGCTCGGCAGTGACAGTGCTGTCCTCCGACGATCCGATCCGCGTCTATCAGCGCTTCTCCACGCTCGACGCGGTGTCGAACGGGCGCGCCGAAGTGATCGTCGGACGCGGATCGTTCACGGAATCCTTCCCGCTGTTCGGCTTCGACCTCTCGGCCTACGAAGCCTTGTTCGAGGAAAAGCTCGATCTGTTCGTTGCGCTGTTGCGGCAGGAGACAGTCAACTGGAGCGGGAACCTGCGGCCCCCGCTGGTTGACCAACGTGTGTTTCCGAGGCCCCAGAGCGGCACGATCAAGACCTGGATCGGCGTCGGCGGAAGCCCTGAATCGGTGGTGCGCGCGGCGCGCTACCAACTGCCGCTGATGCTCGCCATCATCGGCGGCGAACCGATGCGCTTCAAGCCCTATGCCGACCTCTACCGCCGCGCCTGCGCTCAACTCGGCGTCGAGACGCCCGAGATCGGCGTCCATTCGCCCGGCCACGTCGCGGCCACCGACGAGGCCGCGCGCGACGAATTTTTCGTCGATTACAAGGGTATGCGCGACCGGATCGGCGCCGAGCGGGGCTGGCCGCCGATGGGGCGCGACGAATTCGAACGCGAGATCGCGCAAGGCTCGCTCTATGTCGGCTCGCCCGAGACCGTGGCGCGCAAGATCGCCGCGACCGCGCGCGGCCTTGGCCTGTCCCGCTTCGATCTCAAATACAGCGCCGGGGGCCTCGCCCACGCGCGCATGATGAGTTGCATCGCGCTCTACGCCCGCGAGGTGATTCCGCGCGTGCGGGCGATGCTGGCGAGCGGATAAAGCCGCATCGGCTCGCGCGCGCGGGGGCCGGTTCGCTTAGCGCCTTCGCAAACCGCTCCGCCCGCCTCGTCGCCGCCTCGTCGCCGCGCGCTTGCCCGCAAAGGGCGCCGCGCATCTGGGTCGAGGGCATACGGCCTCGAACAGCCGCGGCGCCGTCCGTCCCCGCTCGTCGAGCCGTAGCAGGCGCGAATCCTCGGCGTAGAGCCTGAGATCGCGCCCCGCGGGAAAGGCCAAAGCGCCGCTTCGCCAACCCCACGCCCGCCGCAGCACGAACGGCGCCGGCAAGCCGTTTACTTTTGCGGGTTCGGACAAGACATGCCGCAGGGTTATGGTTGTTCAATGTTAGCGCATTTGCATTGAAGCTATGTTGTCGCCAAAGCCGCGGCGCGGTATCCCCTGGGGAAGAGGAAGCAAGCGGCGCTTAGCTCTCCAGCGCCGCACGTCCAATCAAGTCGCGCAATCGGATCAGGCCGGGGTTTTGCGTGCGCGAGCTATGCCGCAGCGCCGCCTGTCGCCATTTCGGCAGGCGGAAGGGCGTGGAGATTTTCCGCTGGCGGCGTCGCCGTCGCGAGCCGCGCCAGCGGTCAGCGCAGGGCCGCCAGCCGATCGCCGCCGAACATGAGATGTCCCTACAAAGGCAAGTCAACCCACGCGCCAGGCGCGCGCCGACGCCGGTTCGCACCTCGGACGCCTTGCGCTGAGATCGAGGACGCCATCGTGCTCGCCGGCGCGCCCGCCATGCCTTTGTCAGGTCGGCGCTCGGCGACCCATTGGCGCCAGGGGATAGGCTCTCCCGCGTTGGGCGCGGCGACGGCCGCGTTCGACCCCTGCGCTTTGGCCCCGTTCGCGCGGCTGCTTCGAGCGCCGCGGCTCGCGCGGGCCTAAGCGCGGCGCGAAATTGCCGCTTTCCTTCGGCGAAAATTCTGTTATACGCGCCCGGCCGGCGTTCCCCGATAGCTCAGCTGGTAGAGCATTCGACTGTTAATCGAATGGTCGTTGGTTCGAGTCCAACTCGGGGAGCCA
>JANLPL010000392.1:0-7274 GCA_031367195.1 Bradyrhizobium sp. | reverse complement strand
CGTCAGCCCCGCCGTCGCGAAAGGCTCGGCGGGAGGCGGCGGCAGGTCCAGCAGTCCCGCCGCATGGGCGATCACGTCCTCCGGCGGCGAGGGCGAGCCGTCCACCACATTATAGATCGCCCCCGGCCGAGCCGCCGCGACCAATGTCTCCACGGCGGACGCGATGTCGTCGACATGGACGCGGTTGAACACCTGGCCGGGCTTGACGACGCGCCGCGCTTTTCCCTCGCGCAGCCGGTCGAAAGCGCCGCGGCCGGGGCCGTAGATGCCGCCGAGGCGCAGGATATCCACTGCCACGCCCGCTTCACGGCCGAACTCCTCCCAAGCCGCCTCGGCGGCGACGCGCAGGCGCGCGCGGGCCGTCGTGGCCAAGAGCGGGCTCGTCTCGTCCACCCATTCGCCGCCCGTGTCGCCATAGACGCCGACGGTCGAGAGATAGACCACCCGCTGCAAACCCGCCTCGCGCAGGGCGGCGGCGTGGACACGCAGCGTCGGGTCGCCCAGCGCATCGGGCGGGATGGAGACGAGCGCGACGCCGCGAAGGGCGCCGGCGAGTTCGGCATCGAAGGGATAGGCGTCCACGCCGCGCGCGCGCCACGCCGCGACAGTTTCGCTTGCGCGCGCTGTGCCGCCGGCGGCGCCGAGGCGGCCTCGCGCGATGACGCGGGCGGCGCAATAGCCAAGGCCGAAAGCGAACAGGTTCATGGGCGCACCTCTAGGGTGGTTGCCGATCAGATGGGATCGGCGACCTGATATCTCCCCTTTAGTTTCAAGGAGCATCGACCTCCAGCTCGACGACCCCGCCCGAAGTCATCGACCTGGAGGTCGCCGCTCCGCGATGCGTTCGCTAAAGCGGTTGCCGATCAAGTTGAACCACCGTCATTGCGAGCCCCGGAAAACGCTATGCGTTTCCCTCGGCGAAGCAATCTACGCTTCCGCCAAGCCGAGCCTTTCCAATTGGCAAACGATCTCAGCGAGACGGATTGTACGTCGCTTCGCTCCTCGCGGTGATGGTTAACTGTTCAAAATTTCATAGAAATCGCGCCAATCGGGTTTCATCGCCTCGATTAGAGAAATGTTTTTGGCCCGACTGCCTCCCTTTATTTGCTTCTCGCGCGCGATGGCCTCATCCATCCGCGAATGCGGCTCGAACCAGACCAGCGGTTTGCAGCTTAGCGCTCGGTGAATCCGTCAAGCGCGCTCGTCCGATGCTCATAGGCTCGCCGCGCAAGGTCGGACGTCACGCCGCAATATAGCGTTCCATTGCGACCGCTCGCGACAATATAGAAACACGGGCATTTCACGGCGTCGTCGCGTCAGACGACCTCACTCCTTCTTCGGCTCAATGTGGCCGCCAAAACCCTTGCGCATCGCCGAGATGATCTTCTCGGCGTAAGTGTGTTGCTGGCGCGAGCGGAAGCGGGTGTAGAGCGCGGCGGACAGCACCTCCGCCGGCACGGCCTCCTCGATCGCCGCCATCAGGGTCCAGCGGCCTTCGCCGGAATCCTCGATATAGCCGGAATAGGATTCGAGCTTCTCCTCCTGCGCCAGCGCGTTGGAGGTGAGGTCGAGCAACCACGAGGAAACCACGCTGCCACGCCGCCAGACTTCGGCGACATCGGCCAGTTCGAAGTTGAACCGATGTTCCGGCGCGACGCCCTCCGCGTCGGCGTTGCGCAGAATGTCGAAACCCTCGGCATAGGCCTGCATCAGGCCGTATTCGATGCCGTTATGCACCATCTTGACGAAATGCCCGGCGCCGCAGGTGCCGGCGTGCATGTAGCCCTGCTCGACGCGGGGATCGCGCATCTCGCGCCCCGGCGTCAGGGGAATCGTCCCCTTGCCCGGCGCCAAGGCGGCGAAGATCGGGTCGAGCCGCTTCACCACCTCCTGGTCGCCGCCGATCATCATGCAATAGCCGCGCTCCAGCCCCCAGACGCCGCCGCTGGTGCCGACGTCGAGATAGTTGAGCCCCGCTGCCGCCAGCGCCTTGCCGCGCCGGATGTCGTCGCGCCAGAACGAATTGCCGCCGTCGATCACGGCGTCGCCGGGGCTCAGCAGGCCGGTCAGCGTTTCAATCGTCGATTCGGTGGCTTGGCCCGCCGGCAGCATCACCCATATCGCGCGCGGGCCGTTGAGCCTGGCGACGAGATCCTCGACCGAGGCCGCCGCCGTCGCGCCCTCCCTGGCGAGCGCCTCGCCCGGCTTGGGGTCGCGGTCATAGACGACGCAAGAATGGCCGGCTTTCGTCAGCCGCCGCACGATATTGGCGCCCATGCGACCCAAACCGATCATGCCGAGCTGCATCGCCGTCTCCCAAGCGTTTTGCGCGCGGCCGCTTTTAGGCGCGATCCCGCCGGGCGGCAATCGTCGCCGCCCCGGCCACGCCAGTTTCGCTCAAGGCGGGTTAGTCCTTGGCGCGCTCGACGTAAGACCCGTCTTCGGTCTGGATGACGATGCGCGTGCCGGCGGCGACATGGGGCGGCACCATCACGCGCGCGCCGTTCGACATTTTCGCCGGCTTGTAGGAGGACGACGCCGTCTGCCCCTTGGTCACCGGCTCGGTCTCCAGAATCTCCAGCGTCACGCGCGCGGGCAGTTGGATTCCGACCGCCTTCTCGTTGAAGATCGACAGGATGACCTTCATGCCCTCCTGCAACCAATGCGCTTGGTCGCCGATCACGTCGTCGGGCACCTGGACCTGCTCGTAGTTCTCGTTGTTCATGAAGTGATAGCCGTCGCCATCCTTGTAGAGATAGTCGTAGTCCTTATCCTCGACGAAGGCGCGCTCGACCTGCTCCGTGGTCTTGAAACGGTCGGTCACCTTGACGCCGTCGGTGAGCCGGCGCATGTCGATCTGCGTCGTCGGCGTGCCCTTGCCGGGAAAGAAACTTTCGGCGGACAGGACGACGCAGAGATGGCCGTCCTCGCGCTCGATGATGTTGCCCTTGCGAATCGAGCTGGCGATGACTTTCACTGTTATTCCCTTGACGGCTGGCGCGCGACCCTGACGGGCGCGAATTGGGGCTGCGTCAAATCAGATCGGAACCGAATTGTCGATACCCTCGCCTTATTGGGCGCCTGACCGTCACGCCGACCGCAGACCGCGCCTGATCGCCCGCGCCCGCGCCGTTTCCGCCCTGCGCGGCTGGTTCGAGGCGGAAGGCTTCGTGGAGGTCGAGCCGGCGGCGTTGCAGGTCTCGCCCGGCAACGAAACGCATCTGCATGGCTTCGCCACCGAGTTGATCGCCGGCGACGGGACGCGCCATCGCGCCTATCTCCACACTTCGCCGGAATTTGCGATGAAGAAGCTGCTGGCGGGCGGCGAGACGCGCATTTTCGCGCTCGCCCGGGTGTTCCGCAACCGCGAGCGCACCGCCCTGCACGCGCCCGAATTCACCATGCTGGAATGGTATCGCGCCGGCGAGGGGCTTTCGTCCCTGATCGAGGATTGCGCGGCGATTCTGCGGCTGGCCGCGCGGGCGGCGGAAACGAGCGTGCTGCGCTTTCGCGGCAGCGAGGCGGACCCCTTTGCCGAGCCCGAACGGCTCAGCGTGCGCGAGGCGTTTCTGCGCTACGCGGGGGTGGATTTGTTCGCCGCCGGCGGGAGCGCGGGCGTCCACGCCCGCGATGCCCTCACCGCCGCCTGCGCCCGGCTCGGCCTTCGCACCGCCGCCGACGATAGCTGGTCGGACCTGTTCAGCCGCATCTTGAGCGCGAAGGTCGAGCCGAACCTCGGCATCGGCCGGCCGACGATCCTGTGCGACTATCCCGCCAGCGAGGCGGCGCTGGCCAGATTGTCGCGCGACGACCCCAGGGTCGCGGAGAGGTTCGAGCTTTACGCCTGCGGGGTCGAACTCGCCAACGCCTTCGGCGAACTCACCGATCCGCAAGAGCAGCGCCGTCGCTTCGAGGAGGATATGGCGCTGAAGGCGAAACTGTATGGGGAAAGCTATCCCCTCGACGAAGATTTCCTGCGCGCCCTGCCCTACATGGGGGAGACGAGCGGCGCCGCGCTCGGGCTTGACCGGGTGGTGATGCTGGCCTGCGGCGCGGACCAGATCGAGGATGTGCAATGGACGCCGGTGTTCCGGCCGTGAAAATAGCGCGCGCAAGGGAGGCGCTGCATCGGGTGTTCGGCTTCGCCGATTTCCGCCTCGGCCAGGAGGAAATCCTCGCCGACGTGCTGAACGGCCAGGACGTGATGGCGATCATGCCGACCGGCAGCGGCAAGTCGCTGCTGTTCCAGCTTCCCGCGTTGCTCGGCGACGGGCTCACGGTCGTCGTCTCGCCGCTGATCGCGCTGATGCGCGATCAGGTGGCGCAGATGCGCGCCTATGGCGTCGCCGCCGCCGCGCTCAATTCCGCCGCCGACGGCGCGGAGCGGCAATCGATCTACGAGGCGCTGTCGGCGCGTCGGCTGCGGCTGCTCTATGTCGCGCCCGAGCGGCTGTTGCGCGACGATACGCTGGAGCTGCTGCACAACTGCAAGATCGACCTGCTCGCCATCGACGAGGCGCATTGCGTCTCGCAATGGGGTCACGATTTCCGCCCCGAATATATCCGCCTGAAGGAAGCCGCCCAAGCGCTTGGCCGCCCGCCGACGCTCGCCGTCACCGCCACCGCCGACGCACCGACGCGGGCCGACATCGAGCAGAGGCTGTTCTTCCAGCCGCCCAAAATCTTCGTGCGCTCGTTCGACCGGCCGAACCTGTTTCTCGCCATGCGGCCGAAGGGCGACGCCACGCGGCAGTTGTGGGACGCGCTGGAGCGCCATCGCGGCGAAAGCGGCATCGTCTATTGCAGCTCGCGCAAGCGCACGGAAGAACTCGCGCGCGAATTCTCCCAGCGCGGCCGGCGCGCGCTGCCCTATCACGCCGGGCTGCCCGCCGATATTCGCTCGTCCAATCAGGACGCCTTTCTGCAAGAGGACGGCGTGGTGATGTGCGCGACCATCGCCTTCGGCATGGGCGTCGACAAGCCCGACGTGCGTTTCGTCTGCCATGCCGACATGCCCTCCTCGATCGAAAGTTATTATCAGGAGATCGGCCGCGCCGGCCGTGACAGCCTGCCCGCCGACACGCTGACGCTCTACGGCGCCGGCGACATCGAATTGCGCCGGCGCCAGATCGAGGAGGGCGACAAGACGCCCGAGCGGCGTCGCGTTGAGCAGGACAAGCTCGACGATCTCGTGTCGCTGTGCGAAAGCGCGCGCTGCCGGCGTCAGATGCTGCTCGGCTTTTTCGGCGAAGAGAGCGGCCCTTGCGGCCATTGCGACGTCTGCAACGGCGCCGTGCGGCTGGTTGACGGCTCGCTGGAGGCGCAAAAGGCGCTTTCCGCGGTTTACCGCACCGCCGGCCGCTTCTTCTTCGGCCATCTCGCCAATATTCTGTCGGGCAAGGCGACGGATGCGGTCGAGCGCCACGGCCACGATCAGCTAAAGACCTTCGGCGTCGGCAAGGACCGCTCGCCGGCGGACTGGCGCGGCGTATTGCGCCAGTTGCTGAGCGCAAAAATGATCGACCGCGACGGCGCGGATCGCGACCGGCTGGTTATCACCGAGTCCGGCCGCGCGGTGCTGAAAGGCGAGGCGCCGTTCCCCTTGCGCGAGGATGTGTTCTCGCCCAAGGCCAAGGGTGCCCGCAAGCTCGCCCCCACCCCGCGCGACGCCGACGCCGAACTGTTCGCCGCGCTGAAAGCGTTGCGCTCGGCGATGGCGAAAGCCTCCAACCAGCCGGCCTATGTGATTTTCCCTGATCGCACGCTGATTGAAATGGCGAAGGAGAAGCCGCGCAATCTCGTGGAGATGGCGGAGATTCACGGCGTCGGCGAACAGAAACTGAAGAAATTCGGCTCCGCCTTTCTCGCCGTGGTGAAGGACCATGCCTGAACTGCCCGAGGTCGAGACGGTGCGGCGGGGCCTCGCGCCCAGCCTCATTGGCGCGCGCTTCGCCCGCGTCGAGGCGCGCCGGCCCAACCTGCGCTTTCCGTTCCCCGAGCGTTTCGTCGAACGGCTGCAAGGCCACCGCGTGCTCGACCTGCGACGACGCGCCAAATATCTGCTCGCCGATCTCGATTCCGGCGAGACGCTGGTGATGCATCTCGGCATGTCCGGCTCGTTCCGGGTCGAGGAACAGCCTGTCGGCGAGTTTCATCATCCACGCGGCAAGGCCCCGACGCACGATCACGTCGTGTTCCATTTCGAGGCCGGCGCCCGCGTCGTTTACAACGACCCGCGCCGCTTTGGCTTCATGCAGATCGCCGCGACGGCGGCGCTGGAACGCCATCCGCTGTTCCTGGGGCTCGGCGTCGAGCCGCTATCGGGCGCCTTCGACGCCGGCGCGCTCTCAAAGCTGCTCGCCGGCGCCCGCACGCCGCTGAAAAGCGCGCTGCTCGACCAGCGTCGCATCGCCGGCTTAGGCAATATCTACGCCTGCGAGGCGATGCACCGGGCAAGGCTGTCGCCGCGGCGCGAGGCGGGCGGGCTCAAGCCTGTCGAGGCACGCCGGCTTGCCAAGGCGATTCGCGAGGTGCTGGAGGCGGCGATCGAGGCGGGCGGCTCGACGCTGCGCGATCATCGACAGGCCGACGGGGCGCTCGGCTATTTCCAGCACAGTTTCGCCGTCTATGACCGCGAGGGCGCCGTCTGCGGCCGCGCCCGCTGCGGCGGGATCATCGGCCGCATCGCGCAGGGCGGGCGCTCGACCTTTTACTGCGCGGCCTGTCAGCGCTAAAGCGGGCCGCCCTTAAGTGCGCGCGGCCACTAGCGCGACAACTATGAAGAATAGCGAGGAAAACAAGCAGAGCGTTGCGGGTCCCGCCTTTTGCAAGCTCTGGACGAGCTTGGCGAGCGCCTCGGCCAATTTGGCGAATTCGCCGGGCGCACCGTGCTGGACGCCCGCATCCAACCCGGCCGGGGGCGGGGGCGCGGGGCCACGCAGGAGGAAGTACACGAACAGGATGAACGAAACCGCGGAAATGACGAGTGCGACGAGGCTAATGTAGTAAAGCAAGCGACTCTCCCGTTCAAAGTGCGAGGCCCGCTAGGGCCGACAGCGCGCCCAATTGAGTGCTCCCGTCCTGAATGAGAGAACCGATGGAGGCGCCCACCAGCGTGCCAACGAAGTCGTTCGTGCCGACGACAACGGCGGCGCTGCCGGAATCGCCGCCGACGCTGATCACGCTCGACGTGACGTAAAGGTCGATGTACGTCACCCCATAACTGGACCAGTAGAGCCAGCCCGTCTTGGCGATGATCACGCCGCACTTCTTGC
>JANLPL010000350.1:0-2233 GCA_031367195.1 Bradyrhizobium sp. | reverse complement strand
GTCACTCGCAGCCGGTTGTCGCGGTGCTGGATCGAGCCCGCCAGCACGTAGTTGACGTTCAAGTCCTTGGCGACCTGGCGCGCATCGACCGACTTGCCTTTGTAGGGCATGATCGAACTGCGGCCGATGACCAGGAAATCTTTAAAATGGCCGAGGTCGATGATGATGTCCTCGGTCATCCCGTCGGCGAGCCGGCTTGCCTCGGCGTCGCCGCCGAGATTGTCAAACGGCAGCACCGCGACCGCCGTCGTTTGAGCCAACGTCGGCCGCTCGGCCCCGACGTAGCGCCACGCCGACGCGCCCGCCGCCAGAATCGCCAACATCACAACCGCTGCGAGCGCCATCCCCGCGCGCCGCTTCGGCGCGGGCTTTACCGCCGCCGGCGGCTTCGGCAGCGCCGGCGTGCCCACTTGCAGCGAATAGACGCGAATCGGCCGGTCGATGTTCTTCAATTGCGTCGGGCCGAGGTCGGCGACAATCATGTCGAGCCGGGCGCTCACCTGTCGGTAAGCGTCCTCGGACAGGCAGATCGCGCCGGCCTGTGCGATGCCCTCCAGCCGCGCGGCGATGTTGACGCCGTCGCCCATCAGGTCGCCGTCGCTCTCCTCGACGACGTCGCCGAGATGGATGCCGATGCGGAACTCGATCCGACGCTCCGGCGGCAGGCCGGCGTAGCGCTCGATCATGCCGTTTTGCACCTCGATGGCGCAACGCACCGCGTCGACCACGCTGCGAAACTCGACCAGCGCGCCGTCACCGGTGCGCTTGACGACGCGGCCGTGATGCAGGGCGATGGTGGGGTCGATGAAATCGCTGCGCAGCGCCCTCAGCCGAGCGAGGATGCGATCTTCGTCCGCGCCCGTCAGCCGGCTGTAGCCGACGATGTCGGACACCAATATCGCCGCGATCTTCCGGGTCTCGTTCACCGCAATTCCTCAGCAAACCCAAGGTCGGCGCAATTATGAACTTAACTATACGCCAATTCGCGGCGTCATGGGCAGTTGCGACGCGCTTGTGTTCGCCGAACGCTTTTATTCTTGCGCGCCGTTCGCGTTCCGCCCCTCCGAGCCAGCGACCGGCGTTCGGCGCACCGCCGCCTCGCGCACGATCTGAGCCATCGGATCGTCGCCCAATCCTTCGATCACGCCCGCGCGGTCGGCGTCATGGCGGTTCTGGCTCGCCTTCCACTTGCCGCGTAAGTCGCTCAGTGCGATCTCCACGCCAACGATGGCGCGCAACTGCTGCGCGACAAAATCCTCCGGCGCGTCCGCCACGCCCCAAGGCGCCGTTCGCGACGCCTCGCGCTCGCGCGTCAGTTGCTCCACCTGCGCGCCCAGCCAGTCCGCCGTCTCGACCACGCGGGGCGTTCCTCGCGCCTGCGCCATCACATAGTTCCAGGTCGGCACGACCTTGCCGGTCTCGCGCTTGGTCGCGTACCACGACGGCGTGATGTAATGATCGGCCCCCTGAAAAACGACCAGCGTCTCACCGCCTTCCGCCAAATCCCGCCATTGCGGATTGGCGCGGGCGAGATGGCAGCGCAACAGGCCGAACCGCGACCCGTCCTCGACCAGCGTGAACGGAATGGCGTTGGCGAGCAATCCGCTTGCGCCATGGCTCACCAGCAGCCCCAGCGGATGCTTGGCGATCAGCGCGTGGATCGCGGCGAGATCGTCCTGCCGGTGCAGCGGCGGCTCGTACATCTCACTCCGCCGCCTGTCCGCGCGCGCCGAACCGCTTCTCGATGTAGTCCTCGACGATCTTTTTGAACTCGGGCGCGATGCCTGGCCCACGCAAGGTCATCGCCTTGGCGCCGTCGATGAACACCGGCGCGGCCGGCGTCTCGCCCGTGCCGGGCAGCGAAATGCCGATATCGGCGTGCTTGCTCTCGCCCGGCCCGTTGACGATGCAGCCCATCACAGCGACGTTGAGCCCCTCGACGCCGGGATAGCGCGCTTTCCAGTTCGGCATCGAATCCGCGAGATAGGTCTGGATGTCGCGCGCCAGTTCCTGAAACACGGTCGAGGTGGTGCGCCCGCAGCCCGGACAGGCGGCGACCTGCGGGGTAAAGATGCGGAACCCCATCGTTTGCAGGATTTCCTTGGCGACCTTCACCTCTTGGCTGCGGTCGCCGCCGGGTTCGGGCGTCAGCGAGACGCGGATCGTGTCGCCGATCCCCTCCTGCAACAGCACGCCCAGCGCAGCCGAGGACGCGACGATCCCCTTCGAGCCC
>JANLPL010000346.1:0-17486 GCA_031367195.1 Bradyrhizobium sp. | reverse complement strand
GCCGGCCGCGAGTCCCTGGGCTATGTCCATGCCCGTGGAGATGACGATCAGGACGACCTTCTTGCCTTTGATTGTGTCATAGTATTTCACCGATTGGCCGTCGTCATACTCGCTCGCCGCCGCCACGGCGCCGAACCCGATGACCGCCGACGCAGCCAGAACCGTATTGACCCAATTTCGCATCACATTCCTCCCTTTCAGATATCGCCTTGTTGAGACGTCTGCTCGTCACGAGGGTTGATCAACGAGTCGACGATGATGGCGACCAGCAGGATCACGCCCTTGATCAGATTTTGCAGAATATAGGGCACGTTCAGGATCGTCATGCCGTTGAGCAGGATGCCGATCAGTACGGTGCCGACGAGCACATTGCGGACGCCGCCGCGACCGCCGCTTAGGCCAATTCCGCCGAGCACGACGACGAGAATGACGTCGTAAACCATCGTCGAGTTGACCTGACGCGTGTTCATGCTGCCGATCAAAGTCGCCATCACGAGGCCGGCGACATACCCCGAAATCGAGGAGACGACATATTGCACGACGATGATCGGGCGTACGGGAATGCCAGCGATACGCGCCCTTAGCGGATTGTCACCAATGGCTTTTACGAATCGGCCGGGCTTGGTGAACTGAAGGAAAACGAACCCCAGCGCGGCCATGGCCAGGAAAACGATGACGCTGGTGGGCACGCCGTAAACGACGCCGCCGCCGAACCCGCGTGTCCAATCCGCGCTGGGCGGCATATAGATCAGATCTTCCCCCACCAGCGCGAGCCGGCTGAAGCCATAGACCACGCTGGCGAGCGCCAGCGTGGCGAAGATCGCGGGGATTTCCACATACGCGACCAATATCCCGGTGATGATTCCCATCGATACGGTGAAGACGAGTCCCGCGGCCACGGCCGTGAGCGGGGGCACGCCATGCCCCGTTAGACTGAGAACCCAGGCGACCGACATGGTCATGGTCGTGACGATCGACAGGTCGATGCCGCGCCCGATGATCGCGATCGCCATGCCGAGGCCCATGATCCCCAGGATGGATACGTTCTGGATGAGGGCCAGCAGGTTGTCGGGCGCGAGAAATCCTCTCAGCGTGACTGCGAAAACAGCAAACAGCAAAATCGAGATCGCCAATACGATCTCGCCTTGCGTGATCCGCCAATTTCCTCGCTCCGCGGCCATTCCCTACCCTCTTTGGCAGCCGTCTGATTGCGGCGCCAAGACCTGATCACGTTAGTCGCAATTGGGTTCGTGCGACGCCGACAAACCTCTTCTTTAGAGGCCTCGCTCGCAAACGAGAACGAACCTTCTCACTATGCGGGCATTCCGAACTGCGATCTCATGGCGACAAGCCCACCAACGCGGATTCGCGGGGTGAAATACCGTCACTCTCGGATACGTACCAACAGACGACAAGTTCTACTCATTAGTATCTTGTTTGGCAAGGACTCACCTTCGCGCACGCGAGTGAGAAAGCACACCGGCGGTGATTGGTTCGGGGCGCGCCCGCGTCAATGCACCGCCGCGTACATGATCTTTTCCTCGGTGGCCGTCGAGGGCGTGAATTCCTCGACGATTCGGCCTTTCTGAGAGACCAGGATGCGGTCTGAAATATTCAGGATTTCCGGCAGATAGGACGAGACGACGATCACGGCGAGGCCCGCGTCGGCGAGCCGGTTGATGAGTTGGTGAATCTCCGCGATGGCGCCGACATCGACGCCGCGCGTCGGTTCATCGAAGATGATGACCTTGGGCTTGGAAACCAGCGCCTTGGCGATGACCACCTTTTGTTGATTGCCGCCGGAGAGTTCGATCACGCGCGCGTTGCTGTTGATCGCCTTGATGTTGAGCGTCCTGGTCCACTCGTCGGCGAGCGCGGACATCTCGCCCATGCTGACCACGAATCCTTTCGACTGCGACGAGGCGAGCTCGCCCATGTGCAGGTTTTCCGCGATCGACATCGTCTCGAAGAAACCCTCGATCTTGCGGTCTTCGGTGACATAGACGATGCCGTCGAGAATCGCGGGACGCGGCACGCGATAGCGGATCGAACGGCCCTCCAGGCGAATCTCGCCGCCGTGGAAATATTTACGCTTCATCACGCCGGCGATGATCTTCATGGTCTCCGTGCGGCCCGAGCCGATCAGGCCGAATACGCCGGTAATCTGCCCGGCATAGACGGTGAAGGAATTGTTCAGGACGAGCTTTCCCATCGACAGGTTTTGCACGCTGAGCACGCGTCGCCCCGGAGGCCGCGCTCCGCCCCCGTCCGCGTCATGTCGGCTGTAGAGTTTGTCGGAAAGCGTTCGCCCGACCATCGCGCGAATGATCTTGTCGCTATCGAAATTCGCGGTCACGTCGGTCACGACATGCTCGCCGTCGCGCAGGATCGTTATGCGGTCGGAGATTTGCAGCGCCTCCTCCAACGCGTGCGAAATGAAGATGATCGACACGCCCCGCAGCTTGAGGCGCTGCATCAGCGAGAAGAAATAGTGCTTCTCCTCCGGAGTCAGCGACGCGGTCGGCTCGTCGAAAATGATCACGCGCGCATGGTGCCGGACCGCGCGGGCGATCTCGACCATCTGCTTTTTCGCCGCGCCCAGCGTCGCCACGGTCGCGAAAGGATCGACATTGAAATTCATCGACTGCAAAAATTGCTGCGCGGCGATATAGAGGCCCCGCAGCCGGTTGAAGAACTTCTCATCGCCGAGATAAAGGTTCTGCGCGACGGTCATCGAGGGAACCAGGCTGTTCTCCTGGAACACCATGTTGACGCCGCTACGCAGCGCCTCGGCGGGCGTCGCGAACAGCGTCTTCTTGCCGTCGAGCCACATTTCCCCGGAGGTCGGCTCGGTAACGCCAGCCATCATTTTGGTGAGCGTCGACTTGCCGGCTCCATTCTCGCCGAGCAGTGAGTGAATTTCACCCTTCTCGAGCGTGAACGAAACATTCTTGACCGCGGGGACGCCCCGGTACTCCTTGGTCACATCACGCATTTCGATCAGGGCGGCCATCGCTCTACTTCCGTTTCGCGTCGGAGATGGACAACGATAAGATCGCGTCGCCGCCTTTGCTGGTGGCGAGCAACCGGCCGCCGAGCTCGAGGCAAGAGGTAATGCCGTGCCGGCGCCCGTCGGCGCGGCTGTGGAAGCTGAGCTTCGGCTCGAAACTATCGTCGAGCTGGACGACAAGGCCGTAAGAGCGCGTCGGCGCCCAGGGCTTCAGGATGCCGAGTTGCTTCAGCGCCCCACCCTGTAAGGGCTCCAGGAACGATCTCGGGGCGGCGAGCGACGGCGCGATCCAGAATTCGTCGTCCATCTCCCGCATCATCTGCTCGCGATAGTCGCGCTCGCGCAAGACGAATTCGATCAACTGACTGCGCGGCGCGAACACCGCGAGCCAGGCGCCTGCCTTGTCCGCGCGAGGCGCCAGGCGCGCGGGAAAACCCGTGATATCGGCAAGTAGCACGGTCGGCTTGGCGCCGGGAACGACGCGTAGGATGCGATTTTGCCAACTCTCGGAAACCAACACGGCGCCATCGGCGGCGGGATAGACGCCATAGGGGAAAGCGAGCCGGTCGGCGAGGCAGGTCGCCGCGCCGCCGCCGAGTTTGACGCGCCAGACCGAGCCACTCGCATTGCGCTGCATCAGATCGTGTTTCCACTTTTCCGGCGGGTTCTGTTGCGAGCCCAGCGCAACCAGCAGCGTATCGGAATCGACGAAGGCGAGGGCCGTAGGACACATTGTCCGGCGGTCGCCCACTTTATCGATCGTCTCGCCGTCGTGCTTGCCGCCGCGCACGACCAGTTTGCCGCTGCCGAGTCCGACGACGACGCCTCCATTCGAGTCGGCCGCCATCGCGCTCACCGGCGCATCGAACTGAGCGAACCGCGAAGCCGCGAAGCCGCCGTCGCGCGCTTCGAGCGCGTGGACAGCCCTGCCCGAGGAAAACAATACTCGCTCGCCGAAGCGCGTGAGATTGTCGGGGGCCTCGATCGCCAGCGCCTCGTCGGCCTCCTCCAGCGCCTGATTGGGACGCAACGCGCCGTCCATCGGCGGCACGGCGACCGAATAGGTCCCGCCGCCTCGCCAGGCGTCGAGAGCGTCTCTGAGAAACCCGATCACGCCTTCGCTCCCCAATAGGAGCGCTGATTGGTGAAGGTGGGATCCGCGCCCGGAATCTTGTACTTGCCAACTCGGTTGTTGTAGACGCCTCCGAGATACAGATAACCCTTGTGCTCGTTGCACGATGTCAGCATCGGGTGGTTGACGCCCCGCTTATCCCAGAGGCAATCGATCACATCGCCCTTGTCGGTGAACTTGATGACATTGCCGACGTTCATCTGCGGGAACAGCCACTCGTCCTGCGCGACGCGGCGCACCATGCGGCGACGAAATCCGGGCTTGCGCAGCGCGAGATCGAAGGCGGGGGTGCGCATGCCGACGATGGCGAGCCAGTAGTGTCCGTCAGACGAGCGGTTGATATTGTCGGCATATCCTGGAAGATTGGCGATGATGGTTTCGACCGAGCCCGCCTTCGGCCCCTCGATCCAAAAGCGCTCGACTGTGCACCCCCAAGTCGTCCCGTAATAGATCGACTTGGCGTCGTGAGCGAGGCAGACGCCATTCGGGAACCGGATGTTGGGCACGACGGTCTTGGTCGACTTGTCGCGCGGGTCGTAGCAGATGATGCGGCCGTTGCCTCGCGCCTCCAGGGCATCGACCATCCACTCGTGCTGATCGAACCGGACCGTCGCCTCGCTGAAGAAGATGCGTCCGTCGGGCGCGATATCGAGATCGTCGGCTAGACGCATCCGGGAATCGTCGATGATGGAGAACCAGGAGCGGTTGGTCTCGTCGGTGAGCTTGATGACTTCGCGGCTATCCTTGCGGACCTGGTAGAGGCCCATGCCGGCGACGCAAGTGGTCAGATTGCCTTGCCTGTCGAACGCCATGCCCAGCGGCGTGCCGCCGATATGCGCATATATTTCGGATTTCTTGTGATCGGGCCCGAAGTACCTGATGATGTCGCCCTGGCGATTGCCGAAGTAGAGATGGTCGTCCTCGTCGAGCAGCGGATCTTCGGCGCCATCGATTTCTCCCAGCCCGATCAATTCGACATCGCGCAATTTATCGTTGAGCGCGTAAACCGAGTCAGACCCTTCCGCGGTCGAAGGGCACGGCAGCATCTTGAAGTAGCTCGGCGAGACATAGACCGCCGATAGCACATTCAATCGGTTCTTCAACCAGCGCACGTCGATGCCGACCGCCACCAGCAGCACGATGCCCAGCACCAGCGAACCCGCGCCGCTCTTCAATCCCATGCGCACGAGGCTGTTGTTGATGATGAGCACGATGACCGCGCCGAGCAGCGCCTTGGCGACGGAACCGCGCCCGCCGCCGAGGCTGTTGCCGCCGAGCACCGCGGCGGTGAGCGCCGTGACCTCGAGACCCACGCCGGTGCTGGCGCCCGCCGAGGCGAGGCGCGATGCGTAGAATACGCCGCCCGCGGCGGCCGCGATTCCCGACATGACATAGGTCATCGCGACCGTCCGCCGTACCGAGAGTCCGGCATTGTGCGCGGATCGGCGCGATCCGCCGACGGCGAGAATATGCCAGCCAGGACGCAGGCGGGTGAGGAAAATGTGCCCGACAATCGCGACCAGCATGGCGACGATGAAAACAGGCGGCGCCCCGTAAAAGTCGCCGTCGCTGATGAAATTCCATATATTGGAACTGTCGTTGAGCGCGCCGACCGCGACGGAATATTTCAGCACTAGCGTGTCGTCGATTGCGCGAACGATGATCAGCGTCACCAGGGTGGTCAGAAACGCGCGGAGCCGAAGATAACCGACGAGAATGCCGTTGACCAACCCGACGATCGCTCCCGAAAGCAGCGCGAGGCCAATCGCCACGCCCACCGGCAAGTGCTGCCAGTTGAACGCCGCGAGCATGACGAAGTTGCTCAGCGCGAAAGTCGAACCGACGCTGAGATCAATGCCGCCCGCGAGCATGACGATCGTCATCCCGAGCACGACGAACACAATTTCCCCGAGTTCCCGAGCCTGATCGCTGAGGCCTCCGACCGCCAGGAAGTTCGGCAGTATCGTTCCGAACGTCGTGATCGTGACGATCAGGAACAGAAATGGAATCGCATTGTCGATCCAGTTCTTCGAAAGGATCTCGCCGATCACATGGTCGGGAAACAGGCGCGACCGCCACCGATCATAGACTTCCGATGTCGACATTTGCTGGGAGCCTGACGCGATGGAGGAAACATGGCGGCGTCGCGCTGTACCCGCGCGCCGCCGCCAATGGACGGGCGGATCAGCCGCCGTTCGCCTTGATGTCCTCGATCGTCCAGCACGACTCGGACGTCATGTTCGCCTTGGTGATTTCCTTCGAGTCCGAATAGACGGCGAACGGATGCGCGCCACCCTTCTCCGGCTTGTGTTGCAGCAGCATGCGGACGATGGCGGCGAGGTCGCGTCCCTGCCCCTTCGCATTGTAGCTGTGATATGAATCGAAGCTGCCGTTGGCGACGTTGTCACACGCGGCGGCCTGCCGCCCGGCGCCATTGGTGATCAGCTTCACCTTGCCGGTCTTGCCGGCCTCCTTGATCGCCGCCGCGGCGCCAATGTCCTGGCCATCCCAGAACCCGACGATCGCGCACAGATCCTCGTTCTGTTTGAGCAGGGTGCCGGTGATGTCGTGGGCCTTTGTGGCGTCCCAGTCGGCGGATTGCGTCGCCACGACCTTCAAGCCGGGATTCTTGCCGAGAACTTCGTTGACGCCGCCCATGCCGATGATGACGGTCGGCGTGGTCGGATTTCCCTGAAGCAGCGCGATCTTGCCGGAGGTGCCGGCGCCGCAGAACCTGACCGCGGCTTGCGTCTGCTGCGTGAGCAGATCGTGCCAGTCGGCGCCGACATAAGCGTCGCCGGTGTTGAGCGACTTCAAGTTCATCTGGACGGTCGTGATGCCCGCGTCGCCCGCCTTCTTCACCAGTTTTGCGTAAGCGGTCATGTCGAGCGGATGGAAGATCAGCAGATCCGGCTTTTCCGCGATCAACTGCGTCAGCGCCTGGGCGCCGGCGGCCACGTCCCAGTTGGGGTCGCGGATCACGAGTTTGAAGCCCCATTTGTCGGCGTCGTGTTGAAGCGCGGCGGCCCAGGCCTGCGGCAGGTCGAAACCCATCGAGATCGGGACGAACGCGACCGTCTTGCCCTTCAGGGCCTTCTCCGTGGCGTTCCACTGGCCATCGTCGAAATGGTCGGCGAGGGCGACGCTGGCGACCGCGCATAACGACGCCGTTGCAGCCAGAGCGATGAGTGACTTTTTCAGGTACATGGGGTTTCCTCTTGTTGAATGCGATTCGACCGTTTTCGGCTCTGTGCCGGGGACTTCAGATATCCCCTTGTTGCGAGGTCTGCTCGTCGCGCGGGTTCATGATCGAATCCGCCACGATCGCGACCAGAAGAATGCTGCTCTTGGTGATGTTCTGTATCGTGTAAGGGATATCCATGATCGTCATGCCATTGAGCAGCGTGCCGATCAGCAGGGTGCCGACGATCACGTTTCTCACGCCGCCCTTGCCGCCGCTCAGACCGACGCCGCCGATCACAACAACGAGAATGACGTCATAGACCATCGTGGAATTGGCGACGCGCGTGTTCATTGAGTTGACAGCGGTCGCGGTGACGATGCCCGCCGCGAAGCCGATCGCCGAGGTCAACAGATATTGCAGAACCATCATCGGGCGCGCGGGAACGCCGGTGGCGCGCGCGGTCAGCGGGTTGTCGCCGATGCCGTAGATGAATCGGCCAGGGCGCGTGAACCGCAGGAACAGGAACGCGGCCAGCGAAAACACCGCGAGCAGGATCACCGGGTTCGGCACGCCCAACAAAGTTCCGCCGCCGATGGCCTGGAACCAGGGCGCGGATTTCGGCATGAAGATGACATCGCTGTTGACCAGCACGGAATGGCCGAAGCCATACACCACGGTCCCCATCGCCAAGGTCGCGAAGATGGCGGGAATCTCGACGTAGGCGATCAAGATGCCGTTTGCGAGGCCGATCAGCAGGCTCAGACCGATGCCCCAGAGGATGGCCAGTCCCAGCGGAGTCCCCGTATTGGCCATGTTGAGAACCCAGGCGACCGAGATCGCCATGTTGGCGATCATCGAGAGGTCTATGCCGCGGCCGATAATGGCGACCGCCATGCCGATGCCGAGAATGCCGAGAATCGAGACATTCTGCACCAGCGACAGGATATTTCCGGCGTTGATGAACCCTTTGAGGAAGACAGCGAACAGAATGAACATCGCGACGGCGATGATGAAGACGATCGTCTCTTGACTGAAGCTGATCCGCCGCAGGGAAAACGCCGCGCCGCGACCGCTCACCGAACTCCTCCCGGATGTCCGCCGCGTGGAACGCCCGAACAGTCCGCATCCCGACACGATCGAAGTTTCATCCAGGCGTCCCCCCATTTCGCGTCAATTTCGAGAGAGACATCGCGCGACGCATAAATGAAGCTAATTCATTACGAGCGGGCGATGTCAACGCGCCGCCCGAGACGACTTCGTTATAGGGCTATTGCGCTATGCTAAGGCTTCATATTTTTGCATGCGCGGCCTTGAAGCCGTGGGCAAAGCAGGGCATGAACATCACGAACAAATGAAATCGGCGCGCGCGCCGCAAACAGGGAGACAGGAGTCACGCCGCCGCGACTTTGGCGTCTCGCCGTCGGCTTGATGAACCGCCGGCGCGCCTATCCCGCGGGTGGTTTCGGGAGCGACGACACCCGTCCCGTCGCAAGCCACGCATGACTTCGCTTGGGATACGCCGCCATGAAGCTCTGGGCCGTCGTCGAACACCAACAGCCGCTGCAATGCATCGAAGTCGCGGACCCCGAGCCGGCGGGGACGGAAGTCGTCATCGCCGTCACGCATTGCGGGGTCTGCCATTCCGATCTGCATTTCTGGAAGGGCTCCTACAATATGGGAGGCGGCAAGACGCTGACGATCGCAGATCGCGGCGTCACCCTGCCGCGCGCGCCGGGGCATGAGGTGGTCGGACGCGTCGTGGCGAAAGGGCCGGAGGCGAGCGGCGTCGAAATCGGCGACCTTCGGATCGTCTATCCCTGGCTCGGCTGCGGACGCTGCTTTCGCTGCCGCGAGGGCGACGACAATATGTGCGATAGCCCCAGCGCGATCGGGGTCATCAGACACGGCGGATTCGGCTCGCACGTTGTCGCGCCGCATCCTCGCTACCTCGTGGACTATGGCGATGTCGATCCCGCCGTCGCGGCGACCTTCGCGTGTTCCGGCGTCACGGTCTATTCGGCCATCCGCAAATTGGGCTCGTTGGACCCGGATCGCCCCGTCGTGCTGATCGGCGCGGGCGGGCTGGGGCTTGCGGCGATCGGTATGCTGCGCGCATTCGGCCACCGCTCGATCATCAGCATCGACACCAGCGAGCGCAAACGCGAAGCCGCGGCGGCGGCGGGAGCGACCGCGACAATAGACGGCGCCGCCGGAGATCTCGCCGAAGCGGTGATGCGCGCGGCCGACGGGCCGGCGCTCGCGGTGCTCGATTTCGTCAATTCGACTTCGACCGCCAATTCGGCGCTCGGCTTTCTCGGCAAAGGCGGCAAGCTCGTGCTGGTCGGCGTCGCCGGTGGCGACATGACGCTGTCGCTCGCCGGCATGGTTTTCCGCGCGCACTCGGTCCAGGGCAGCAACACGGGAACCGTCCGCGATCTGATCGCGGTCGCGGAACTCGCCAAGGCCGGCAAGCTGCCTCCGCTGCCTGTTCAGCGGATGCCGCAGGACTCCGCCAACGAGGCGCTGAGGCGGCTTGCGGCTGGCGAGGTGATCGGCAGGATCGTGCTTGAAACGACATGAGGCGTCTCAGCTCGAACCGATGATTTGACAACGCCCTTCCCGAGGGGAAGGGCCGGGAAGGGTCCGATGGCCAAGACTCGGGTTCGACGTAGCGTCAATCGCTTGCCGGCGGAGCGTCGGATCCAGGACATCATGATCGCGGCGCGCTCGGTCTTCACCGAGAAGGGCTACGACGAGGCGCCGATCTCGGAAATAGCGGAAAGGGCCGGGGTGGTCGAGGGAAGCATCTACCGCTTCTTCGTCAACAAGCGTGATCTGCTTCGGCGCGTGGTCGAACATTGGTTTGAGGAAATACTCGCGCGCGACGACGAGCAATTCGCGGCGGTGCGCGGGGCCTGGAACCAGATCCGGTTCATCGTCCGTCATCATCTGATGACGATCCGGCGCGAACCCGCCTTGAGCCGCCTGATGTTCCAGGAGTTCCGGCCCGAAGCGGGCTACCGAAAGACCCGGCTGTTTCAGCTCAATCAAACCTATTCGCATCGCGTGGTCGAAGTGGTGAAAGCCGGGGTCGAGCGGGGCGAATTGCGCTCCGACGTTCCTCCGGCGCTCGTGCGCGACATGATCTACGGCTGCATCGAACATCGAACATGGGCGTTCCTGCGCAACGAAGGCACGTTCGAAATCGACGAGACGGCGGACGCGATCGCCCATGTCATCTACCGCGGCTTGTGCGTTTCGCAGCCCGAGGCCGACAAGCTGACTCTGGCGGTGGAGCGGCTTGAGAAAGTCGCGGATCGGCTGGAGCCGGGGAGCGCGCGCTGATCGTCAGAGCGGATAGCCGGCCAGCACCCCGTCTTCCAGGCGCTCAATGTATTCCGTCATTCCGTATCCTTCCTGTCCGTCCCAACGGAAGCGCGTGTATCCCTCGGCGATCCTGGAGACGAGGATTTCGTCGTTCGCGCGGCGCCGGTTGCGAAGCGGGGCGAGGGTCAGAATTTCGCCTGATATCACGGCCTTGCGGGCCTTGGTCCTCACGCCGATGCGCGCAAAGGCCGGATCTTTTTTATCGGTCCAATCGGTCACCAGATCCATATCGAGGATGTCCTCATATTGGCCATCGACCAGAAGCACCCCTTCGCGGCGCGTGTGGCCCGCCTTGTCGGTGATCTTCAGCAGCATCAGCCCATCGCCGTTCGGAAAATTGGCGAGGAACAAGCGGTAGAAATAGATCGCCTGCCAGTAACGCGGACCCCAGGAGTGATCGCGCCAGCCGCGGCCATCGAGCGCCCACGTCTGGTCGCCGACGCGAATCTCGCCGCGAACCCTCGCGTGTTGATTGAAATGGCCGAGCGAGAAATCGCGGCCATACATGGTCGGCGTCGAGGGGTCGGTCGGCTCGCCGCCGTGGATCGGCGATTCGCCCTCGAGCACCCAATGCACGCGGCTCGGCGCGCGCGCCGCCGTCTCGAACAGCTTGCGAGGGTCTCGCAGCGCGAAGGGATCGTCGACCAGAAAGAGATTGCCCTCGAAAGTCATCGAGACTTTCTTCAGAGGCTCGATCACCGAATAGGAAAGTCCACCCGCGTCGAAGCGCTCGTTGGTCGAAATGGACGGACGCTGAAAGCTGCAAGCGATTCGCCCGTCGGGAAGATAGAGGCAGACGGATAGCTCGGCGTGACTTTCGTTGACGCGGTTGCCGAGGCGCATCCAGCCCCCGACGCGCGTCGTGGCGTCGAAGGCGTTGACATAGACGCTCTCGTTGAAATTCGGCGAGGCGTCGGGAAGGTGCGTAAGTTCATCCTCTGGACCGATGCGGAACGCGTTCACGGCTCTTCTCCCTGGAAGCCGCTATTGACGAGTACCGTCATGCGGCCGTGCTGAACGATGGCGTCGTGCTGATTGACGACGTCGAAATCGAACACGACGACGCCGCGACCTTCCCTCGATGAGGCGCGCGACGAGGCCACGCGCACGCGCGACCGGATCGTGTCTCCGATCTTGACGGGGCCTTTGAAATCCCAGTTCAGATTGAGCAGCCCGACGACCCGTTCGCCCAGCAAGCCCGTCTGCGTCAGCATGCCGATGGCGGTCGACATGGCTAGCGGGCCATGCGCGATGCGGCCGCCGTACGGGGTCGTCCGGGCAAAGCTCTCATCGACATGCACCGGCGTGAAGTCGCCAACCAGCCCGGCGAACAGGTTGATGTCGCCTTCGCCGATGGTTCGTCCCGGCGTCACCAACGTTCGCCCGGGTTCGAAATGAAACGTTGACATCAACGCCCTTCCTTGATGGGCGCCGCGCCCGCTGTCGCCGCTCCGATCCTTTCGCGCCTGACGGCGATGCCCGAACTCTCGCGGTCCCAGGTGTCGGCGGTCAAGCCTTCCTTGCGCAGGCGAGTCTTTTCGATCTTGGCGGTCGGCGTCCGCGGCAGCGTTTCGACGACGCGGACATAGCGCGGCACCATGAAATGCGCCATGCGCGGGATCAGGAACGAGATCAGCTCGGCCGGATCGAAGTTCGCGCCCTCGCGCAGCGCGACCACCGCCATCACTTCGTCCTCCGCGATTTCATTCGGCACGGCGATCGCCGCGACTTCGCGCACCGCTGGAAAAGCGAGCACCTCGGACTCGACCTCGAACGACGAGATATTCTCGCCGCGCCGGCGGATCGCGTCCTTGAGCCGATCGACAAAATAGTAATTGCCTTCGACATCGCGCCGGAAAGCGTCGCCGGTATGGAACCAGCCATTGCGCCAGGCGCTGGCGGTCGCTTCGGGATTGCCGGCGTAGCCGTGGCTGATCGCCCAGGGGCAATCGGTCCGCACGATCAATTCGCCGACGACGCCGGCGGGCAGTTCGCAATCGTTTTCATCGACGACACGGAGCTCGACTCCCTTGCGCGCGCGTCCCGCGCTGCCGAGCGCCTTCGGGTTGGCTTCCGACACGAGCGGCATCGAGATTTCCGTCATGTTGAAGTGCGTGTGCACCTCGGTTCCAAATCGTTGATGGAACATCGGCCCGGTGTCGTTGAAAGGCACGTAGGTGCAGGTCTTCAGCGTGTGGTTCTTGTCGTCGGAATGTTCGGGGCGTTTCAGCAGGAACTGTCCCATCACGCCGAGCATGATCGATGTGGTGACCTGGAGCTTGCGCGCGAGCGGCCAGAACTGCTCGGTGTCGAACACATCGACCACGCCAATCGAACCGCCATGCGCCAGCATCGCCGTCACCGGCATCACACCGCTCGCGTGATTGAGCGGCAGATTGACCATGTAGCGATCAGACGCAGAGAGAAACGGCGCCGATACCGCCATCTGGTGCAGATGGAAATAGGAACAGAGCACCCCCTTTGAAGGGCCTGTCGTGCCGGAGGTGAACATGATCGCCTGCGGGTCCCAGGGCGCGATTTCGCGCTCCAGCGCCGGGGGCGCCTCATCCATTCCCGCCAACGCGTCCGCGTCGCGCACTGTCAGGCCGCCGATCTCGCGCGCCGAGCCGCCAAGAACGACAATCTCCCGCAGTGCGTGACTTTCCAGGCCCCGCAGCCGCTCCTGGAGATCAGCGTGAACCACGGCGAGCCTCGCGCCGGAAATGCCGATGGCGTGTTCCAGTAGATGGCCGCGATAGGCCAGATTAAGCGGTACATAGACCGCGCCAAGATGGTTGAGGCCGAACCAGACGCGGACGCAGTCGAGCCCGTTCGGCAACCAGACGAGAACGGGGTCGCCCTGCTGGACGCCAAGCGCGCGCAGCGCGTTGGCGGTCGTGACAGCCTGCCGGCGCATCTCGCGGTAGCTCCACTCGACGCCCGCCGGAGTCACCGCGAAGATCTTGTCGGGTTGCTCGCGCGCCCAGCGCTCGATCATGTAACGCTGGACGCACGCGTCCGACCGCGGCAGACGTGGGTCGAAATAATAGCCCATGCTATCCTCTCTCCTCTTCGCCCTTACGAGCCGCCGTCGCGCACGCGCGCGCCGCCCTTCGTCATCTCCGCGAACAGCGGCTTGCGCGACATCGCCATTTCGCTGATCATGTCGTCGTGGATTTGCTTGCGAAGAACCGTGACGGCCTCCCCGTCGGGCGCGCTCGCATAGGCGAAGACGAGCAGGTCGGCGATCTCGGCGTCGAGCCGGTCGCGCTCGGCGAGCAGCGCGCGTGAGTTGGCCTCCGCCAGCGGAATTTCGAGGCTGGCGCTCCGGATCGCGGGAGGGCCCAACAGGAGAGCGTGCGCGGCGCCGAGCGCTTCGCGGCGTTCGCGCACGCCATGGAGCAGCGGATCGCGCGCCCATTCGACGCGCGCGACGAGATTGTTGATGAGATCGATCACGCCGACGGCCTGGCTTCGCGCGTGCTCCTCCGTCACTTTCGGAATCACATCGGTCCGCAGCGTCGCGACGATTCCCTCCAGGACGCGTTCGAGCGAGGCGATCATGCGGCTTGCTCCAGCGCGGCTTCCACTTGCAACAACATGCGCGGTATCTGCGCCGCCATGCCCGCCATCCGCATGTCGTTGAAGCCGCGCGTTTCGAAGCTATAGGCGGCGGCCAGATGCATTGCGGCGAGTTTGAACGTGCCGAACGCTTCCCAATAGCGCAGCGCCGCGGCATCGACGTTCATGCCCGTCAACCCGGCATATTTGTCGCTCAATTCCTCGCGGCTGAGCAGATGGCACATGTAGGGCGAACGGCCGCGCCAGGCCTGCATGCAGATCCAACCGAGATCTTCCAGGGGGTCGCCGAGGTGGACGAGTTCCCAATCCAGTATCGCGGTGATCTTGGCGTCGGCGACCAGAAAATTGCCGATGCGATAGTCGCCGTGAACCACGCTGATGCGCGCTGCTCGCGGCGCATGGGCGCGAAACCAGGCGAGCGCATAGTCCAGAATGGGGTAGCGCCGCGTCGACCATGCCTGCATACGGCCGCTCCAGACATCGATTTCCGACACCGCCGCGTGTTCGGGAGTCCTCGCGCCCTCAAGGGTTTCGACGCCGGTCCCGCGCCATTCGAAATTATGCAGCGCCGCGACCGCCCCGATGAATTGGTCCGCGAGGCCTATTCGGGAAGCCTCGTCGAACACGGGTTTGCCGTCGCGGCTCCAGGGTATCGGGGCCTCGCCCTCGACGCGCTCGCAAATAAAGAAGGGCGCGCCGAGGACATCGAGGTCGTCGCAACACCAATAGGCTCGCGGCGCCCGCACCGCGCTTGCCCGCAGCGCTTGCAACACCGCGAACTCGGGCGCCGCCCGGTACGGCGCAAAGATGCCGTTGGGCGGCCCCACCCTCAGGATCAGCTCCCGCGCAACCCTTTGATCCGCCTCGATCCATTTGGCTGGAAATCCATAAGTGACCCAGGAGAAACCGACCGTGAATCGAGCGAGCGCGCCAATCTCGACCTGTTCGCCGGCTTGCGCGCGCAGGAAAACGAGCAGCCGGCGAGCGACGCTGTCGGTGTCGAAGGGATCGAAGTCCGGCATCGATCGTCCCTTGCCAATCAACGAAGCCGCGCGTGCGCGCGGGAGGGGGGCAGGATGTGCGGCGGCACTCAGCTATTCCCTTCGAAATAGGCCGGCTTGCCGGTGGTCCAGGTCTCGCCCCAATGCTGCCCGCCGCCGTCGACCGTGAGGACTTCGCCGCTGATGTAGTTGGCTGCCGGACTGCTCAGATACATGCAGGCCTCGGCGATATCCCAGGTCGAGCCGACCCGCATCATCGGGTTGGAGCGCGGATAGGCCGCGCGCGCCTCGGGCGAATAGACCTTCCAGCCTTCCGTCTCGATCGAGCCCGGCGCGATGCAATTGACGCGAATGCCGAGCGGCGCCCATTCGACGGAAACCGCGCGCGAGAGCCCGATCACGCCGGATCGCGCCGCAATGGAATGGGCGATGCCATAGAGGCCATGACTGGTCACGACGACGATGTTGACAATGCCGCCCCGCGTTCCCGTGTCGCGCCAGCGCCGGGCGGCGGCCTGCATCATGAACCAGGCGCCGTTCAGGTTGGTGTTGATGACCGCGTTCCAACCCTTGACGGAAAAATCGATCGCCGGTTGCGGAAACTGACCGCCCGCACTGTTGATGAGACAATCGAGGCGGCCTTGCTCGTCATACACGCGGTCGAACAAAGCCGAGACGGAGGCGGGTTCGCGAACATCGACGACGCACCGGCTGGCTTCAAAGCCGCGCGCGGCCAGCGCGCCGATCAGCGCGTCGAGCTTGGCTTCGCTCCGCCCCGCGATCACGACGCGCGCGCCGAGGCGCGCAAACAGCCAAGCCGTCGCGCGGCCGATGCCGCCGGCGCCTCCCGAGATCAGCGCAACCTGCCCCGCCAGCGCGCCCGCGGCGTACACGGTCCGATTCGTCGCCAGCGCTTCGTCGTCGAGACCGAAACGCTCGGGGGCGGAAGGCGTGGCGTCAGCCATGCCGTTTCATGTCCTTCAGCAATTCGCCGGCAATGATCATCTTACGCACTTCCGTGGTCCCGGCCCCGATTTCCATCAGCTTGGTGGAGCGGAACAAACGGTTGATCTCGGAATCCCAGATGTATCCCGATCCGCCGTGGATCTGCACGGCCTTGTCGAGAACGTCGTGGCAGGAATTGGCCGCGTACATCACCGACGCCGCCGTCAGCATATGAATGTCGCCCCGCCCCCCGCCGCCGATCTCCAGAGCGGCGCCCGCCGCAAGGGCGCGATAGGTGAATACGCGCGCGGTTTCGACCAGCACATACATGTCGGCCAGCATCGACTGCACCATCTGGAACGAGCCGATCGGCTTGCCGAACTGTTCGCGCGTCTTGGCGTAGTCGATCGAGAGTTCCAGCGCGCGCTCCATGATGCCGAGGCACAAGGGCGAGATCATCGCCCGTTCGAGATCGAGGCCGCTCATCACCACGGCGACGCCGCGATTCTCTCCACCGACCAGGTTCTCGGCGGGAACGCGGCAATCCTCGAACAGCAGTTCCCCCGTCGGACTGCCGCGATAGCCCATCTTCTCCAGCTTCTGCGCGACCTTGAAGCCGGGAAACTCCTTCTCGACGATGAAGGCGGATATGCCGTGCGCGCCCTTGTCCTTGTCGGTCTTGGCGTAAACCAGCAGCACGTCGGCGACGGGACCGTTGGTGATGTAGATCTTGCCGCCGTTCAGGACGTAATGATCGCCGTCGCGCCGCGCGGTCGTGCGCATCGATCCTAGCGCGTCAGAACCAGCGCCGGGCTCAGTCAAGCCCAGCGCGCCGACCTTGCGCCCCGAGCAGAGATCCGGCAGGTATTTGCGCCGCTGCTGTTCGCTGCCATTCCGGTAGATGTTGTTGGCGCAAAGATTGTCGTGGGCGACATAGGAAAGCGCCAGCGCATGGTTCCATCGCCCGAACCCTTGCAGCACAAGTCCGGCCGACAGCAGATCGAGCCCCGCGCCGCCGTATTCCGGCGGAATGGTGGCGCCGAAAAACCCGGCCTCGCCGATCTTGGCGAAAGCCTGCTCCGGCCACCATTCGTCCGCGTCCATGCGCGACGACAGTTGGTGCAGTTGTTCGCGAGCGAAGCGGTCGGCGTGGTCGATCAGCGCCCCCGGCTCCGTGTAGAGGGAGAATCCCAGGGGTCCGCGGTTGCCGACCCGGTACGCCCCGAAGGAAAAAACGTCCCCAAC
>JANLPL010000342.1:0-2506 GCA_031367195.1 Bradyrhizobium sp. | reverse complement strand
GCGGTCGTCGGGCATGGCGAGACGGGCGATCAGGGCGCGGGCGCGGGCGATCTCGTCGGCGCTCATCTGCGCGAAATCGCGGGCTTGCAGAATTTCGGCCGCCGACATGGTGAGGCGGGCGTCGAGATCGAGCGAAGGCTTCGGCTTTTCGTCCTGACGGGCCACGTTCTTGAACAAAGCGTCGGCGACCCGGGTGGCGCCGGCCTCGGCCTTTTTCGGCTTCGTGTCGGGCCGCGCCTGCGGCGACATCATCGCGATCAGCTTTTCCAGGAAGCCTTTGCGCTTCCAGTAGATGTCGAACACCTGATCAAACAGCAGGCTGTGCTCGTGCTTTTTCACGAACACCGCGTGCAGCGCGGCGCGGAAGTCCTGCTTTTCGCCAAAGCCGGTGGCCTCGATCGCGGCCACCGCATCGAGCACGGCGCCGGGGCCGACGGGCAGGCCGGCGTCGCGCAGGGCGCGGGCGAAATGCAGGATGTTTTCGGGTAGCGCGCCTTCGCTGTCAGACATGCGGCGCGACCTTCACGCGCGCTCGTCGCGTTGGGCTGCAAAATACGCCCGCATCGGCTCGAAATAGTTTTCGCTCCAACCCCCTCGCTCGTAGCTCGTATCGGCGTCCGGCACGTTGCTATGGCGAAGCGTCAGCTTGCATCCCTCGGGATCGGGCGCGAGCGTCACCTCAATCTTGGAATCGGGGTCAGCTTCGCCGAATTTGCTCGTGCGCCAGCTTTGCACGATCCTGTCGCCCGGCGCGAGTTCGAGATTCTCGCCTGTGATATAGCCGTCCCAGGCCGAGACTTGCGCGCCAAGTTGATCGGACATGTCCGCCTCGCCTCCGGTCATCGCTGAATGCGTCTCGCTCGCAAGCCACGCGTCGTACACCTCGCGCGGAGTCGCTGGCAACGTACAGTGCAGTTCGAACGCATAAGCCATGATCGCCTCGCCTACGTTTCCGCCATCTTCAGATCCGCGCGCGCGGCGTCAATCAACTCGCTCGCCTTGGCGCCCTGAATTTTGGCGATGTCGTCTTGATATTTCAAGAGCACGCCGAGCGTGTCGGTCACCTGAGCGGGATCGAGGCTGACGGCGTCGAGTTCGGTCAGCGCGCTCGCCCAGTCCAGCGTCTCGGCGACGCCGGGGGACTTGAACAGGTCGAGTTTGCGCAACCGTTGCACGAAGGCGACCAACTCCGCCGTGAGGCGCTCCGGCGCGCGCGGGGCCTTGGCTTTCAGGATCGCGCGTTCGCGCGCGGCGTCGGGATAGCCGACCCAGTGATAGAGGCAGCGCCGCTTCAGCGCGTCGTGAATTTCGCGTGTGCGGTTGGAGGTGACGATGACGATCGGCGGGGCGGGCGCTTTGATGACGCCGAGTTCCGGAATCGTCACCTGAAAGTCGGACAGCAGTTCGAGCAGATAGGCCTCGAACGCCTCGTCGGCGCGGTCGATCTCGTCGATCAGCAGCACGGGCGCGCCGCCGTCGCAGGGCTCCAGCGCCTGCAACAGCGGGCGGCGGATCAGATAGCGGTCGGCGAAGATATCGTGCTCGATCCGGTCGCGGTCGTGCTCGCCGGCGGCCTCGGCGAGGCGGATCGCCATCATCTGCGCGGGATAGTTCCATTCATAGACGGCGGTGGCGACGTCGAGCCCCTCGTAGCATTGCAGCCGGATCAGTTTTCGGCCGAGCGAGGCGGCCAGCACCTTGGCGATCTCGGTCTTGCCGGTGCCGGCCTCGCCTTCGAACAGGATCGGCCGGCCGAGCCTCAAGCCCAGAAACACCACGGTCGCCAGCGAGCGCTCGGCGACGTAATGCGCAGCGGCGAGCATCGCCAGCGTTTCGTCGATTGAACCGGGAAGCGCTACGGCGACCATCGCGACCTCATTCGCAAACAACAGCGCCCTCCGGCCAGAGCCGGAGGGCGCGCTTGGATCTGATATGGCGCGATCAGGCCGAGGCTTCAACCGCGCGCTTGGCCATCACGCCGACGAGATGGGCGCGATAATCGGCGTCGCCGTGCAGATCGGCCAACATGCCGGCGGCGGCGATCTTCACGCCCTTGATGGCGTCGGCGGAGAAGTTGGCGGTCAGCGCCGCCTCCATCTCCTTCTGGCGGAATACGCCGCTGGAGCCGGCGCCGGTCACCGCGACGCGCACGCCGCTCTTGGTCTTGGCGACGAACACGCCGACCATCGCGTAGCGAGAGGCCGGGTTGGGGAATTTCTGATAGCCCGATTTCTCAGGAATCGGGAACTTCACCTTGGTGATGATCTCGTCCTCGCCGAGCGCGGTCTCGAACAGACCCTTGAAGTAATCGTCGGCCGCGATCTCGCGCTTGTCGGTGACGATGACGGCGCCGAGCGCCAGCGCGGCGGCGGGGTAATCGGCGGCCGGGTCGTTGTTGGCGAGCGAGCCGCCGAGGGTGCCGCGATGGCGCACCGCAGGATCGCCGATCAGGCCGGCGAGCGTGCCCAGGCCCTTGATCGCGTCATGCACGAGCGGGCTCGCCGCG
>JANLPL010000340.1:0-2656 GCA_031367195.1 Bradyrhizobium sp. | reverse complement strand
GCGACGGACCCTGGGGAAGCGTTACGCTGGCCTGGAAACTCGGGTAAGATTAGCAAATGCGAATTGTCTCCTATCGTGATCTCGCGCCCGGCCGTTTCGCCAAAGCGATAGAGAAAACCCGCGCGGCGCTGGCGCGCGGAGATTTCGCAGCGGCGGGCCTCAAGAAACTTTCGCCCACGCCCTACTGGCGCGCCAAGCTCAGCGACGAGGCGCGGCTCCTGATGCAGTTCGTGCCGTATCAGGGCGAAACAATCTGCCTGCTGCTGGAGGTGATCCCCCATCACGCCTACGAAAAGTCGCGCTTTTTACGCGGCGGCTCGGTCGACTGGGCGAAAATCGAAAGCGGTCCCGACGAGGCGACGTCGCCGCCAGCGCCGGCGCCACGCGGCGGGATGGAATTGCGATGGCTGCCGCCGCAGGCCGCCGAATTCGAACTCCTCGACAAGCCGATCGTGCTCGACGAGGCGCAAGAGGCGATCCGCCGTCGCAAGGTTCCCCTCGTCGTCGTCGGCTCGGCGGGCTCGGGCAAGACGGCCGTGACGCTGGCCAAGATGCGCGAGGCGACGGGCACGGTGCTTTATGTGACGCTGTCGGCCTATCTGGCGCAGACGGCGCGTCGGCTCTATAGCGCGCACGGTTACGAGAACCCGGAGCAGGACGTCGAATTCATGAGTTTCCGTGAATTCGTCGACTCGATCGGCGTTCCCGAAGGCGTCGAAGTCGGCTTCGTGGCGTTTCGCGGCTGGCTCGACCGCCGGCGCGGCGGCCTCAAAGGCGACTTGCGCCAGGCGGACGCGCACGCCTTGTTCGAGGAATTCCGCGGCGTGCTCGGCGCGCCGGCGACCGGGGCGCTGACGGGCGCCGAATATCAGGCGCTCGGCGTGCGGCAATCTCTGTTCGCGGCGGGCGAAGCGCGCGCGGGCGCGCACGAGCTGTTCGAGAAATATGTCGCCTGGCTGAAGGACGACAAGCTGTTTGATCTGAATCTCGTTTCCCACGCCTGGCGCGCGAAGACGGAAGCGCGTTACGATTTCGTCGTCGTCGACGAAGTGCAGGATTTCACCAACGCCCAACTGGCGCTGATCTTCGCTTCGCTGAAGGCGAAGGACCAATTCCTGCTCTGCGGCGACACGCACCAGATCGTGCATCCTAACTTCTTCTCCTGGGCCTCGGTGCGCGCCCTGTTCCTAGAGACGCCGGCGGACGAGACGCCGACCGCCCGGGACGTCGCGGTGTTGCAGGCGAATTTCCGCAACACTCGGGCCGTGACCGGGGTCGCCAACCGCCTGTTGAAGATCAAGCAGGCGCGGTTCGGCTCGGTCGACCGCGAGAGCAATTTCCTCGTCAAATGCGCCTCTACCGTGGAGGGCGAGGTGCGCTTGCTGAAGGCCGAGGACAAGGCGCTGACGGCGCTGGACGCGGCGTCGCGCGCCTCCGTCCGCACCGCCGTGATCGTCTTGCGCGACGAGGACAAGGCCGCCGCCCGCGCGCATTTCAAAACGCCGCTGGTGTTTTCCGTCCATGAAGCGAAAGGTCTCGAATATCCCAACGTCATTCTTTTCAATGCGATTTCCGGCGCGCGCGCGGTTTACGCGGAATTATGCCGGGACGTCGCGGCGGCCGACCTTGAGCGGGACGACCTCGATTTCCGCCGGGCGAAGGACAAGGCCGACAAGTCGCTCGAACTGAATAAATTCTACGTCAACGCGCTCTATGTCGCGATGACGCGCGCCATGGACGCGCTGACGCTGGTCGAATCCGACGTCGGCCATCCCCTGCTGCGGCTGCTCGATCTCGAGGAAGCCGCCAAAGGCGTGACGGCGCCGGTGCAGACCTCGACCAAGGACGAGTGGGCGCAGGAGGCGCGCAAGCTCGAACTGCAAGGCAAACAGGAACAGGCGCGCGCCATTCGCGAGACGTTCCTGGCGAGCCGACCGACGCCGTGGACGCCGTGGTCGCTGGCGGGTTTACGAGACTGGGAGCCCAAGGCGCTCGATCCCCGCAACCCCTCCTCGAAAATCAAACAGACCCTGTTCGACTACGCGCTCTGGCACGGGCAGGGGGCCTATATCGAGAAACTCGCGCGCCAGGCCAACTTCGCCGCGGCGGTCGCGCTGACCCACCGCGGGGGATTGCTGGGCCGTGTCGTCAATACATTTCACGAGGGAAAACTGATCGAACTGGCGAAAATTCCCGGCTTCGCCGAAGATCCAAGGAATCCGATGGGCCGGGCTTCGCGCGCGGTTGCGACGATGCGCGAGCGGCATTTGCGGCCCTATCTCGAACGCTCGCCCAAGCCCGTGCTGCAAGACTGCGACCTCTACGGCGTCGACCACAAGAGCTATTGCGGCGCGACGCCGCTGATGCTGGCCGCCCGCGCCGGCAATGTCGGGCTGGTGGAGCCATTGCTCGCGCGCGGGGCCGACGCCGATCTGGTCGACGACTACGGACACACCGCCTGGATGGGGGCGCTCAATCGCGCGATCGACGATCACGCCTTCGGCAAGGCGCATCTGGGCGCGCTGTTCGAACATTTGGGGCCGGAGACGCTCGACGTTCACGCCGACGGGCGGTTGGTGCGGCTGGAGCGCGGGCAAGCGGAGTTCTGGCTCTTGGGGCTGATGCTCGCCGGCATGAAAACCCATGCCGGCGGGCT
>JANLPL010000301.1:0-29294 GCA_031367195.1 Bradyrhizobium sp. | reverse complement strand
CACCCTACCTCCGTGACACCGCCCGTATCTGGCAATCGATACCCGTCAGGCAGCCTCCGATTGCGCCTCTGTTCGCGGCGCTGAAGGATGAAATCGGCCGCCTTCGAGGCCGCGCTCGCCGCGCGTGTGATCGCGCGGTTGTCCTCGCGCAGGACCGATATCCATGACGAGAGGTAATCGGCATGTCTGACCGTCGGCGTGCGGCACAGTCTGGCCACGAACATGGTGCGGAAGGGAGCCTCGCTTGCCGACGTCGGCGATCTGCTGCGCTATCGATCGCGCGCCTCCACGATGATCTATGCGAAGCTCGATATCGACGGTCTCCGATCGATCGCGCAATCCTGGCCTGTGGCGGGAGGCGCCCGATGAACCTCCGTCACGAACACGATCGTTATCTGACCGTCAGACGCGGCCTGGGCTATCGTCTCGCGACAACCGAGCGGGTGCTCCGCCGCTTTATCGACTTCGTCGAGGGCGAGCAGGCACAAAAGGTGACGACCGCCTTTTTCCTCCGTTGGCAGGAATCGTTCGGACGTGCGGGACGAGAGACCTGGTCCGCGCGCTCCGGCATGGTTCGGTTTTTCGCGCAATGGCTGCACGGACTTGATCCAACCAATGAGGCCCTGCCGCGAGGAATTATCCCGAACCGCTATCGGCGCAAGCGACCTCACATCTATAGCCCGGCGGAAATCGCCGCGATCGTCGACGGCGCCGCCGAGTTGCCCTCGATCTACGGCATGCGGGGTCTCACCTGCTCGACAATATTCGGGCCGATAGCGGTTACCGGCCTGAGGATCAGAGAGGCTGTCGGCCTCGACAACCCTGACGCCGATCTCGACGCGGGCGTGCTGCGCATCCGCCGCGGAATATTGGGCAAGGAGAGGCTGATCCCGCTCGCGGAAAGCGTCGTCGCGCGTCTGCGAACCGATTCGGCCGAGCGAGATCGCCTGCTGGGTCTTGCGCCCACGCCCTTCTTCGTCACCTGCCGTGGCGATCGAATGGGGGACTGCACCGTCCGATATAAATCGCGGCGGTATGCCAACGCATCGGACTGCGCGGGCCACGGCAATATTATCGACACGAACGGGGGCCGCGCATCCATGACCTCCGCCACACCTTTGCCGCGCGAACAATCATCGATTGGCGCCGCACGGGCAAGGACCCGGCCCGCGAAATAATCAAACTGACGACCTATCTGGGCCACACCACGCCCGACAATACCTATTGGTGCATAGAAGCGGTCCCGGAGCTGCTTGAACTCGCCGCGCATCGCGTCGAACAAGCCGCGGAGCGGGGGGCGCCTAAATGACGGCCTCGACATTGCCGGCGCTGCTCCAGCGGTTCCTCACCGATCGGCTCTGCACGCAGATGGAAGCGAGCGCTCGCACGATCGCGGGCTACCGCGACACGTTCCGACTTCTCCTTCGCTTCGCGAGCGAGCAACGAAGTCGGCCTCCAACGAAGCTTCGGATCGAAGACCTCAACGCCGACCTGATCGGCGATTTCCCGCTGCATGTCGAGACGGCCCGAGGCAACGGAGCCCGCAGCCGGAATACCGGCTCGCCGCGATCCCATCCTTCTTTCGCCACGTCGCGATGAACGAGCCGGCTTGGCTGCTTCACTGCCAGCGCATCCTGACGATGCCGAGCAAGCGCTATGTCAAACGGAGTGTATCGTTTCTTGACGCGAGCGAGATCGCCGCGCTGCTTTCGGCGCCAGATTGATCGACATGGGCGGGACGGCGAGATCACGTCATCCTTCTCGTCGCGCTCCGCACCGGGTTGCGGGCGTCCGAACTGACAAGCCTAAGATGCAAGGATTTGGTTCTGGGCACGGGAGCGCACGTCAGGTGCACGGGCAAGGGCAGAAAGGAAAGGCGCGCGCCGCTTCGGCGCGACAGCATCGGCGTTTTGCAGACGTGGCTCAAAGCGCGGCGAGGCGATCCCGATCAACCGCTATTCCCCTCGATGCGGGGTACGAAACTGAGCCGTGACGCCCTTGAGCATTTGGTCAGCAAACACAGCCTGACCGCGTCGCGATCTTGCCCAAGCCTGGCGGGAAAACGGGTGAGCCCCCCTACACTGAGGCGCAGCAACGCAATGGACCTGTTTCAGAATGGCGTCGATCAGTCCGTGATCGCGCTCTGGCTCGGTCACGAATCCGTTGAGACGACGCAGGTCTATTTGCATGCCGATCCGCGGATGAAGGAGAAGGCGTTGTCTCGGGTGACCGCGCCGCAAGCGCAACCAGGACGATATCGCCCTGACGACAAACTCCTCGCTTTCCTCGAAGCGCTCTGATTATGCCGAACCGCCGCATGGCTGGGCATCCGCGATTCCGTCGCCCGGACCCGCCATGCGGCATAATCCGGGCCACGGCATTCTGACCAAGTTCGTGAAATACCGTTCTGCACCAATTGATGGGTTCAAAATAGCCCTGAACCGGGGGCGCCTGCACGTAGTCGAGAACCGGAGGATAGAAAGCCTCGCCGCCGCCAATACGAATATCCGCGCCAGTCGCCGCGATCACGGGCCCCTTCAATCTGTCGCCTGCCCCGCACCCCGCTCTCACTCTTTGCTCCTCGGGAAGGCGCCGCCGAGGAAGGACGGCTGCTGGCCAAACGAAATGAGCGCGTTCATGCCCGCAGCGCGAAGGTCCTCGACAATGACTTCTAAGATTCGCGGCGCGACCGAGTGCTTCGTCCACATGACCCTTCCCGGCGAAACAGAGGCGGTCCCCGCGGGCCGGTTCGCAATGAATGTCAGTCGGCAGGGGGTGACGACCGGCCGCTTCGTTTATGGCCGCAGCCATCTCTCGCGCCCGAACGCCGTCGAGATCGATCCCGTCGAACTGAAATTGAGTTCGCGGACCTATGAGTCGGTCTTGATGTAGGGCATGTTCGGCGCCCTGCGTGACGCCGGTCCCGACTATTGAGGCCGGCGCGTGATCGAGAAGCACCCGGGCGCGCCGGAGCGCTGCGCTTTGGCCTCAACGCGGCGCCGCCCGCGCCGACGCTCTGATCCGGGACGAAGCGCCCGCTCCTATGGCGGGTGCAGCCAGCCTGGCCCAAACCGAGGATCTCCTCCCAATCGACACGTCCATGGGCGGCGCCCGGCCCAAGGTCGTCGTCGAGGACGCCGACGGGCTCTGGCTCGCCAAGTTCAACCGTCCCGACGACGGATGGAACATGGCGCACGTCGAACACGCCATGCTGACTCTCGGTCGATCCTGCGGGCTTACGACGGCGGAAACCCGGGTCGTGGCGATAGGCGACCGTTAGGCTTTGCTCGTCATGCGGTTCGATCGCCGCAAGTCCCCTGCCGGCTACCTGCGAACTCGCATGTTCAGCGCGCTCACGCTGCTGCATACGGACGACAGCGTGAGTTCTCGCGACCGCTGGTCCTATGTCGTGCTGGCTGAAGAGCTACGCCGAGTCAGCGCCGATCCCAGGCATGACGCCGCCGAACTCTTCCGGCGCATATGCTTTAACACGCTGATTTCCAACATCGATGATCATCCGCGCCATCATGCGGTCATTGCGCTCGACCGCGACTGGCCCCTGTCCCCGGGTTATGACCTAACGCCTTCCGTTCCCATCGCCATCGAGCGCCGCGATCTCGCAATGGCCCGCGGCGACCTCGGCCATTTCGCCAACGCGGCCAATCTCAGGAGCCAAGCCGCGCGGTTCCTCCTATCGACGGATGACGCGGCCCAGATCATCGACGACATGGAAGCGCGCGTACGCTAGTCTTGGCGCGCAGTTTCACGCGGATGCGGCGTCAGCGACGCAGACTGCGCCCAAGTCGCGGGAGCGTTCGTTTATCCCGGCTTTAGGACCTAAACTGAATTCGCGTGAGCAATTCATGTGAGACTGAAGCACTGCGCCAATCACTCCTCGAAATGCCAAGTCTCACTATGAAGCGCAAATCGACAGCTCCAGCGGAGCGGGTTCGTTCCATGACCAATTGCCGCCCGCACGCATCGGGGGCCTCCGAGATATCTACCGGCGCCAATGTCTGAAATTGGCGCCGCGCGAACCTCGCCTCGCCCCTAATTGCAGCAGCCAGCCTTCGTTCGCCGGGTGCGAAGGCGGGCTGTTGGAAGCGGAGGCGGCCGACGCGCGCAAAGACATGAATTAGGCCTATTCGCGATCGCCGCGATCGAGGCTTTTGCTTGCTTAAGGTTGGTCGGACGAAGTCAAGGCTCGACCGTTCGCAATCTCCCTTAAACCCGCTCCAACAATTTCCGCGGCGCCGCAAAAAGCGGACACCCCGGCGAGTCGTTGCCCCTGACGATTCCGCCCATATCGAAATCCTATACCTTCTATCGCGAGATCGTATTTCGCTCGCGCTCGTCTTTTGAACACATTGCATACCTTAAGCGGCGTGCCGCCGCAAAGGGAGGAAGCGATGAAACGTTCACTTACGGATGTGCTTTGCATACTCGCGCTTGCCCTACCGCTGGTCGTGGCGGCCCCGGCGGTCGCCGCCGGCGTCGATGAACTACCAAAGGCCGTACAAGACGAACTCTACAACAAAGACCGTCTCGACCCCCAGCAGCCGATCGGCGAAAGCGCCTACCGCGACTTCGTTGCGAAGCGTCCGCCGCCGTGGACGATCGGCTACGCCAGCTCCTACGCCGGCAACACTTGGCGGGCCGATGTGATGGGTCGATTGCAGAATACGATCATTCCGAAGTGGAAGAAGCTCGGCCTGATCAAGGACGTTATCATCACCCAGTCCAACCTCAACGATTCGACGCAGATCCAGCAGATGCGCCAACTCGTTGACCGTGGCGTCGACGCGATCATCGTTTGCTGCTCGAACCCGACGGCGCTGAACCAGACAGTCAAATATGCTCACGACCGCGGCGTGCCGGTTTTCTCCGGCATCGGCTATTTGACCTCGCCCGATTCCGTGAATTCATCGGCTAACTTCGTCGTCGGCGGCGAGTTGCTTGGCGAGTGGATGGCGAACGAGATCCACGGCAAGGGCAATGTATTGATCGTCGAAGGCATTCCTGGCACGTCGGCCTCCGACTCCCAGAACAAGGGCGCGCTGTCGGCGCTGAAGAGGCACCCCGACATCAAGGTCGTCGGCTCGGTCGCCGGAATGTGGACCGATCAGGTCGCACAGGCGGAGATCCAGAAATGGCTCGCCACCAACCCAGGCCAACTCGACGGCGTGATCATCCAGTCGGCCTCCGAACTTGGCGCCGTGCGGGCGCTGATGCAGAGCGGCCGCCCGATGCCGCCAATGACCATCGGCGGCGAGAGGGGCGCGCTCTGCTACTGGCGCAAGAACCCCAAGTTCATCTCCGCCGCGATCCAGGCATGGCCCCCCGGCGACGACTTCGAGATGAGCTGGAACGTCATGATGCGCACGCTCGAAGGCCAGGGCCCGAAACTGCAGTCGATCCTCACCAGGCCGTTCTCGATTTCCTATGACGAGCTTACGAAGGTGATGGACGAGAATTGCTCGATCGACGACGCGGGCTGGTTCACCGTTGGCGTCGAGAAATGGGCGGGCAAGGCTTGGTTGGACCAATTCTTCCTGCGGCCCGCGGAGCCGGAAGCCTACGACGCGTCGAAGCATCCCAAGAAGTAACCGGCGCTTTCCTCACTCCTGCGGCCGTCCATTCCTGTGGACTGAGCGGCCGCAGTCAACTTAACCATCAACGCCGAGGCGTTTGGCGAAAGATGTTGGCTGCAACGGTCGAACTCTCCGCCGTTCGCAAGACCTTCGGGCCGACGGTCGCGCTCGGGGGTTGCAACCTCAAGGCCTACGCCGGCGAGGTGCATGCGATTATCGGCGGCAACGGCTCAGGCAAGAGCACGCTCGCGAAAGTGATTTCCGGCGTGCTCATGCCCGATAGCGGACAAGTGTCGATCCTCGGCAAGTCCGCGACATCTCCGGTCGAAGCGCGAGCGCTCGGCATCGCCAACGTGTTCCAGGAAGTTCTCGTCGCCGACGAATGTTCCGTGCTCGACAACCTCTATCTCGGCTCGGACAACCTGTTCTCCTCGGCGCTCGGGCGCGAGGAGAAGGTCGCCAAGGCGGCCAAGCTGATGCATGAGCTGCTCGGTTTCGACCTCGATCTCGATATTGCCGTCGGCGAGCTACCGCTGTCGTTGAAGCAGTGGACTACGATCGGGCGCGCTTTGCTCGCCGATCCGAGGGTGTTGATCCTCGACGAATCCTCGGCCGCGCTCGACTTCGAGTCGACCGAACGGCTGTTCCGCAAGATGCGCCTGCTCAAGGAGACCGGCGCGTCAATCCTGATCGTCACGCACCGCATCGCCGAACTCGTGCGTATCGCCGACCGCGCGACCGTGCTGCGCGATGGTCTCGACGTCGGTTGTCTCGAACAGCAAGAGATCACGGAAGCCCGCATCCTCGCCCTCATCGCCGGCGTCGAACGCGAGAAATCGAGCGCGACGCAAGCGATACCCGAGAAACAGGGCGGCGCGCCGATCTTGCGGGTCGAGCGGGCGCGGGTGTGGAGCGATTCCGCCTCGCTCGACTTCGCGCTCTTTCCGGGCGAAGTCGTCGGCGTAACCGGCCTCGACGGCCAGGGTCAGGCCGATTTTGTTCGTAGCCTTGCGGGCGTGCAGAGCCTGCACGGCGGTTCGATCTCTCTCATCCGGGAGCGCAAGAGCCACGCCATCGACAGCCTCGCCGCCGCGCGGGAAAACCGCATCAGCTATGTCAGCGGCGACCGAAAGAAGGAAGGCATCTTCGCCAATCTCTCGATTTTCGAGAACCTGCTGTTGCCGGTCTATCGGGAGTATCGCGCCGGCGGCTTTCTCAATCTCGTCAACCGCACCAAGCTCGAACCGATTTTCAACTGGGAAAGCGGCAAGCTCGCTATCAAAATGGGTTCACCGGCCAACGCCATCACTTCGCTCTCGGGCGGCAATCAGCAGAAAGTGCTGATCGCCCGCGCCTTCGCCGAGAAGCCGGCCGTGCTCGTGCTCAACGACCCCGCTCGCGGCATCGACATCGGCGCCAAGCTCGACCTCTATCGCAATTTGCGCGAGTTCGCCTCGCGCGGCGGCGCCGTGGTTTTTCTTTCGAGCGAGATCGAGGAATTCCTCAATCTTTGCACCCGCGTTCTCGTCTTCCGCAACGGTGCGATTTCGAGCGCGTTCGAGCCGCCCTACGACGGTCACGCGCTGCTCAACGCGATGTTCGGCCGCAAGCCGAGCGCGGCGCTGTTCCTGGAGCCGCGGCACGACGACGAGGCGGTTGAGAGTCTCGCGGCGATTCCGCTGCATCATGTCGCGCTCGATCGCGGTGACCTGCGGCCGACACCGCGGCCCGTTCCGGTGGGCCCGCGACCGCAGGACCGGTCGATGACGCCCGCGGGGCCGTTCGTGCTGGCCAGTCCCGAGATCGTGGACGGCGGTTTGATCCCTGTCCGCTTCGCCGAGGAGAGCCCGGTTTCGCCGCCGCTTGTTTGGAGTGGCGCGCCGGTGGGAACGCGCAGCCTCGCGCTTTCGGTCACCGACCCCGACCTGCCGCCCGAATTCGTCTTTCCGCGCGCCTTCGCGCATTGGTTGGTGCACGACATTCCGCCGGAAGCCGAAGGATTGCCCGAAGGCGCCAGCCGCAGCGCGGCGATGCCGGCGGGCGCGAAGGAGCTCAACAGCGATTTCGTGACCTTTAGGATCCCGGGTTTCGGCCGCGGCTGGGGTGGACCCTGGCCGCCGGACCGGGCGCATCGCTACGTCTTCACGCTGCACGCCTTGATGGCGGAGAAGCTCGACATCGCCCCGGACGCCGATCTTCCCGTGTTTATGGCCGCGGTCGCCGCGCGCGCGATCGCCTCGACGTCGTTCATCGCCCGTTACGGGCCCGCGCGCAAACCGCTCCCGACAAGCAAATCGCTCTCGATATGAATGAGATCGCCAGAAGGGCTGGAGGATGAAATGAGTCGCTATCAGAATCGAAAGACCTTCGATCTCGAATGGATCGAACGCTGGGCGCGCCGCGTCAACGAAGACCGGCGTCTCCCCGTGATCGGCCGCTTCTTCACCAGCCGTTTCGTGCTCGGCGTCGACGAGGTCGATTTTCTCATCGACGTGCGCGGCGGCAAGATCGAGCGCATTTCGGAAGGTCTCACGCCCAACGACATGGGCTTCGAGTTCGGCTTGCGCGCGCCGAGCAGCGCCTGGGGCAAATTCTCCCAGCCCGTGCCGCCGCCGATGTTCAATGATATTTGGGCGATGGCGCACCCGCTGCACCGAAATCTGGTCGTCGTCGGCAACCAATTGCCGTTCTGGCAAAATCTGAGGGCGCTCACCCACATGCTGTCGCTCATGCGAGCGATTTGATCAAGGCGCGGGGGACATTCACATGAACACGCATGATCCAATCGTCGGCCGATACGTCTACGTCCAGTGCGAGGGCAAGACCTACCGGACCTACTACGAGGAACACGGCGAAGGCATTCCGCTCGTTTGCCTGCACACGGCGGGCACCGATGGACGCCAGTACCGCCACCAGCTTTGCGATCCCGACATCGCCGCGAACTTCCGCGTCATCGCGTTCGACATGCCGTGGCACGGCAAGTCAATCCCGCCCGCCGACTTTTATCTGATGGAGGAGGAATACAAGCTGACGACGAAATTCTATTGCGAATTCATCGTCGCCTTCTGCCGCGCGCTCGATTTGAAGAAGCCCGTCGTGATGGGCCAGTCGATGGGCGGCAACGTCTGCCTGGCGCTGGCGCTCAAATATGAGAGCGAGTTCTCGGCGCTCATCGCGCTTGAAGCCTGCGACCATTCCCCCGGCTGGTGGATCGACCCCCTGCACCATCCTCACATTCATGGCGGCGAGGTCGTGGCGAGTTCGACGTTCGGTCTGATGTCGCCGCTGTCGCCCGACGAATATCGTTGGGAGACGTGGTGGTACTATGCGCAGGGCGGCCCGGGCGTCTTCAAGGGCGATCTCTTCTTCTACTCCGTCGATTCCGACTTCCGCGATCAGTTGCAGAAAATCTCGGGTCGGCTGCCGATCTATTTCCTAACCGGCGAATACGACTTCGCCTGCACGCCGGAAATGACCGAGCGCACCGCCGAAAAGGTCAAGGGATCGGAGTGCGTGATCTTCGGCGGCGGCCATTTCCCGACTTCCGAGGATCCGGTCAAATTCAAGGAGGTGATCACGCCCGTGCTGAAGAAGATCGTCAACAACGATCCCGAGCGGCGCGGACAGGGCGGCGGGGCGGCGCGCGGCAATCTTGTCGAGCTGCGCTCGGCGCGGGCGGCCGAACGCCCGGCGGGCCGGCGCGTGATCGACCTCTGACGCGCCTGGAAGGAGACAGACGGAACCTGAGCCATGGCCGAGCGCAGCGATACGCAGAGCGCCTACCTCCTCGCCCCGATTCTGTTGATCGCGCTGCTTACCGGCGTCGCGGTCATCAGGGGGGCGAATCTGGTGTCGCTATCGGGCTTCGGCAGCGCGATCCTGGTCGCGGCGCCGCTTATTCTCGCCACTTACGGGCTCATGGCGCTCGCGGTGGCGGGGCGCGGCACGGTCGATCTCGCCGTCGGTCCGCTGGTCGCCTTCATCAATATCTGCGTCGTTCAACTGAACGGTCTCGGCCTCATCACGGGTCCGTTCGGCGTCTTCCTCGTCGCGCTCGGCATCGGCGTGCTCTATCAGTTGTTGTTCGCGCTCATCATCCTGTTCGTGCGCGTGCAGCCGATTATTGTCGCGCTCTCCGGCTTCCTCGCGTTGTCCGGCATCAATCTCGTCATCCTGCCGCGACCGGGCGGGGAGGCGCCGGCCTGGATGGGGGATTGGGGGCTGGGCTCGACAATCTTCTCGCCCATCCTGCTCATTCTGCTCGTCGCCACCGGCGGCTGGCTATTGTTCACCCGCACGCCATTCTATTCCAACCTGCGGCTGATGGGTTACGACGAGCGCGCCGCGTTCACCGCCGGCGTGCGCATCTACTGGGCGCGCGTCGGCGCGCATGTGATCGCCGGGCTGTTCATCGGCCTCTCGGCGATCTGTTATACGGCGCTCATCGCCTCAGGCGATCCGACCCAGGGCACGACGATGACGCTGACCGCCATCACGGCGCTGGTTCTCGGCGGCGTCAGCCTCGCCGGCGGGCGCGGCGGCGTCACCGGCGCGCTGCTCGGCGCCGTCAACCTTTACCTGATCGGCTATGTGCTGGCGACCTTCGACTTCGGCGCCATTCAGGGGTTCGTCACGCAGCTGTTTTACGGGGTGATCCTCGTCCTTTCGCTCCTGCTGACATTGCTGGTGCCGATTGTCGGCCGGCACGTTTCGTTTGTGAGCCCGTATGCGGCCTTCATCGTGCTTGGCGCCATCGTTGTCGCCATCATGCTGCAGGTGGCGACTTCCGACGCGTTGATCGCCGCCGGGTCGCAGGCCTTGGTCGCGCCGGCTAATGTGTCCACGCGCTACCTGCTCCTGCCCGCCGGCGCCGCCGCCGTGACGACCGGCGGCCTCGCGCTCACGGTCTTTCAGAGGTCCGTGCTTGGCCTCGGCGCGGCGCTGGCGCTCATGACGCTCGCCGTCCGCGTGATGACGACGGAAGCGGGTTCGGTCCGCTTCGGCGCCTTTCTTTATGTAGTGATTGGCGTCCTTATTATTCTGCTGTTCGTCGTCGTCGGTGTCGAGAGCCACGCCGGCGAACTCGTCGGAGGCTTGCAATGAGCGGCATGATTCCAAGCTCCGCCTTCCTCATCTGGCTCAATATAGCGATCGCGCTGATCGTCGCGTTGCTCGGCTTCGGCCTCGGCTTTTATCAGGGCCTGGCGGCGCAAGTCGTTATCCTGGCGACGGTGGGAACATTCGCGCTCCTGTTCCTGGCGCTCAATTATATCGCGACGATCTTTGAGGGGCGGCGCCGCATCGGCGAAGAGGCGGCGCTGACGGAGCCAAAGTCGGTCGGCGCTGGGTCCGTGTGGTCGGCCAACCGCGCGCTGATCCTTGCGATGGGCGCGCTGCTGGTCGCCTATCTCATCGCTACGGCCTCGATTCCCGTCTTCCGTACAATCGGCAATCTTATCGCCTTTCTGTTGCTCGAACTTATTCTCATCTTCACCTTCACGGTGAGCCGTCGATTCGTTCACGGCCGTAGCGCCTTTATCGGCCTGATTGTGTTGGTCGCGCTCATCGTCATCAGCTCGTTCACTATCGAGGGTTTCCTCTCGGGCGCCAACGTCAAGGCGATACTGCTGTTCGCGTCCTTCCTCGGCATTGCTTGCGTCGGGCAGACACTGGTCGCACTGCTCGGCGGGCTGGATCTCTCGATCCCCTATGTCATCGGCGCCTCGAACATCGGGATGCTCTATCTTATCGGCCTCGGCGTCCCGTCCTGGGTCGCGTTGGGCGCGACGGTCCTGGTCGGCGCGGCGTTCGGCGTCGGCAATGGCGTGCTCACCTATCGGCTCCAGGGCCAGGCGCTCATTCTCACGCTCGGCACGGGATTCGCGATCGCGGGTCTGGTGCAGATCATCACCTCGATCGGGTCCTCGTTCAGCGGCAACGTGTTCGGCACGGTGCCCGGCTGGTTGCGCAATCTGGCCGCCATGAACGGCGAAACTTTCGGCCTCGCGATCCCGCCGACCATCCTGTTGTGGATCGTCGTGGCCCTTGTTGTGATCGTCGGACTGCGTTATTCGGCCTATGGCCGAAACATCTACGCCCTGGGCGGCGCCCGTCGCTCGGCCAGGCTGATCGGCGTCTCGGAATTCAAATACTGGACAATCTGCTACGCGATCAGCGGCGGCTTCGCCGCGCTGACCGGCTGCCTGTTGCTGGGCTGGAGCGGCGGCGGATTCATCGGCGTCGGCAATCCCTACCTCTTCACCACGCTCGCAGCCGTCGTCATCGGCGGCACGTCGCTGCTCGGCGGCTATGGCGGCTACGGCTACACCGTCATCGGCGTGCTGGTGCTGCAAGTGCTGACGGCGTTCCTGATTGGCATCGGGCTCAAATACGAATGGCAGCAATTCATCTTCGGCCTGCTGATCCTGCCCATGGTCGCCCTCTACGGCCGCTCTCCCCACATTCGATCGCTTGTCTGAGGAAAGAACGATGTTCGGCGCTGAACTTCAATCGAGCGACCTCGTCGCGACTTCCTATGCGACGGCCGCGGTCGCGACGTTTTCAACCTCCGTGCTGACGATGCTGGGTCTGAGCTGGACGTCGGAGCGCTGGCGCACGCCGCTGGCGTTGTCGGGGGTCGCTTTGCTCGCGACCGCGATCGCCTATCTCGACGCCTCCCAGGCCTGGAGCTCGGTTCACAAGGTCACCGCAGCCTCGCGCTACGCCGCTTGGTTCACGGTGCACCCGATGCAGGTTGCGGCCGCCTATTTCTTCGCCCGGATCAGCGGTCCCGTTCCGGTCGGCGTGTTCTGGCGTGTCGCCGTCGCGGCGCTGCTGATGGTGCTGTCGCGCTTCCTGGGCGACGCGCAGGTGTTCAACCCCACTCTTGCGGTGCTGCTGTCGATCGCTTTCTGGCTCTACATTTTGGGCGAAATGTATTTCGGCGCGATGAGCGCCGCCGTGCGCGGCGCGTCGAAGCCGATCCGCTACGGCTATTTCTGGATTCGGCTCATCATGACGATCGGCTGGGCGATCTATCCGATCCTGCATTTCGTCGATCTCGTCATCGGCGCCGGACAGGCGCGCAGCGTCATCGTGCTCTACACGCTTTCCGATCTCGTCAACCTCATCGCCGTGTCGCTCATCGTTCTCGCCGTCTCCGGACAGGAACGCTACTGAGATCACGTTCCATCGACCCCGTTCGACTTTCGTAAAGGACGTAAGACAATGACCGGCGCCGACGCAATTGCTCTTCTTATTCTTCTGACGATCCTGATCGCGATCGGCGTTTATCTGCTCCACTGGCTCTATCGCCATTCCTCGAAGGACATGTCTTTCGTGCGCACGGGTTCGGGCGGCGAGCGCGTGGTGATGGGCGGCGGCGCGCTGGTGATCCCGATCATTCACGACATCACGCTCGTCAAAATGAATGCGATCCCGATCGAGATCCGCCGCACCGGCGAACAGTCGCTGATCACCGGCAACAAGATGCGGATCGACCTGATTGCCGAGTTCTTTGTGCGGGTGACGCCGACGCGGGAGGGCGTGTCCACGGCTGCGCGCACGCTGGGGGCGCGCACCCAGACGCCCGCCGACCTGAAAGAGATCGTGCAGAGCCGCTTCATCGACGCTATGGCGGCCGTCGCCGCTGGGCTTACGATGGAGGAAATCCAAACCGGTCGAACTAAGTTCATGGCGGACGTCAAAGCGCTGGTCGCGGAACGATTGACGCCCAACGGGCTGGAACTCGAGAACGCGTCGATGGTGAGCCTCGATCAAACCGACATCTCGGTGTTCAATCCCTCGAACGCCTTCGACGCGGAAGGCTTGCTCGAGCTCACCCAACAGATCGAAGGCCGGCGCAAGGCGCGCAACCGCATCGAGAACGAGACACGGATCGACATCAAACAACGCGACTTCGAGGCGGAACAGCGCGCGCTGGAGATTGAACGCGACCTGCAATTCGCTCGCATTGATCAGCAGCGGGCGATCGAAGTCAGAAGGGCGGCGCAACTGGCTGAGATTGAGCAGGAGGTCTCGAACTCGTCTGTCGCCATCCACGCTGCGAAAGTGCGCGCGGAGCAGGAGAACGAGCGCATCGTCATCGTCAAGAATAGGGCGATCGAGGCCGAGCGGATCAATTCGGCCAACGCGATCCGCGCGTTGGACATCGAGCGGCAGAAGGACTCCGAGCTCACGGAAATCGCCTCGAAGGCGACGCTCGAAACGCAGCGCATCCTCACCCGTCAGCAGGTCGAGGCGGAGCGGATCGAAAACGAGCGCAAAATCAGAGAGCAAGAGATCCGGGCGCGACAGACGGTCTCGATCTTCGAGAACAACGCCGCCGCCGCAATCGACCAGACCAGGCTCGAGAACGAGCGCCAGGTCGAGGCGAGCCGGATCGAGACGACCAAGACGATCGAGCTTCTCGCCGTGGAGCGCGACAAGGACATCCATATCAGCAACGAGGTCGCGGCGACCGCGCAGCAGCGCGCAGCGATCGCCAAGCGGCACGCCCTCGAGATCGAGCGGTTGCGCAGCGAGGAGGAGGTCTCGGAACGAGAGATCGCGCGCAACGAGAAGATCAAGCTCGCAGAAACTCAAGCCTTCCGCAATATTGAGGACGCTCGCATCGCCGTCGACCGCGAGGTCGATCAGATGCGCGTGGCGGCGCGGAAATATGTCGAGCGTTTCGAGATCGAGCAGCAGAGAGAGATCGAGATTGTCGACAAGGAGCGGCTCATCGCCGTCATCAACAAGACCATCGAGGAAGCGGCGGCGCAGACGCAGGCCGCCAGCGCGCGCAAGTTGCTGGTCGCCGTCGAGGAGCAGGTGGAGAGCGCGCGCGCCGAGGAGATCGCCGACCGCACCCATCGCGTCGAGTTGATCGACGCGAAGACGCGCGCCGAGCGGGACGCGCTGCGCATCGTCACCGGGGCGCGCGCGGAGAAAGAGGCGAGCGAACATCGCGCCGCCGCGATCGTGGCGGAGGCCGGGGCGTTGGAGGTCCGGCTCGCCAAGGAGGCGGAGGGCGCGCGTCTGCTCAACGAATCCGAGAACATGCGCTCTGAACCCAGCCGTCGCAGCGCCATCTATGAGAACCTCGTCAAGACGCTGCCCAATATTATACGCGAGACCGTCAAGCCGATGGAGAGGATCGAATCAATCAAGATCCTGCAAGTTGACGGCTTGCCGGGCCTCAACAGTCCGTCCGAACGCGCAGGCGCTGGCGGCGACGCCCCCTCGGGCGGCAACATCACCGATCGGGTCGTCAACTCCGCGATGAAGTACCGCACGCAAGTCGCCTTCGTCGACGGCCTGATGAAGGATCTCGGCCTGCCGCTCGATAGTCTCGGCAGCGCAGGCGGCATGTCGTTCCGCAATTTTCCCAACGGCCCGAGCAAAAGCAAAGACGACGATTGAAGCGATGGCTTATTTGGGATGACCGCCGATGGCGCTCGATGAGGATATTGAAACACTCGATCGTCACGCGCTCGTGCTGACGATCTGGCTGACCGCGGGGTTGATCGCGGCGACGCTCTTCCATTTCGGCGCCGGCGCCGGCGGTTCGGCGTTTATTTTTGCCGCCTTCGTCGTCGTCGCCGCCGCCTTCGTCGGCCATGTCATCGTCAATGTCGTGCTCGGCCGGGATTTCGGCGCGCGCGAACTGGCGCTCGGTCTCGTGTTCTACGCCGTCGCGTTGCTCGCGTTCGGCGTTGCGACGCTTCTCTCGCCGGATTTCGCCGCGCGGGCGTTCTGGGCGACGAGCCTCGGCTTTGTCGGCCTGTCGGCGATCTTTGTCGTTTACCTCGTCACGAAGTCCGGCGCGCGTTCGGCCTTCGAGTCCTTCGACGTGATCCGTTCGTTCCGCGCGGGGCGCGCGCCGCGCGGGGAGACGGGCGCATGACGGCGCTCGTGCTTTCCTCGCTCGGCTTTCTGTTCGCGGTCGCGATCTATCTCGCCGTGGTCAGCGGCCGGCGTTTGGCTCGACCGGGCGAGTTTCTCTATGGCGGCGGCCAACTGCCGTCCTGGGCGTTGATGTTCGCGGGCGCTGGCGTGCTCGTCGGCGGGCTCGGGCTGCAGGACCACCTGCTGCTGACGGCGATGTATGGACTGCAGGCGAGCCACGTCGCGCTCGGCCTCGCGCTCGCCGCGCTCTGCGCGGCGATGGCCCACAAGCGGCTCCGGATCGCGGCACGGGCGATGCGGCAGTTCTCGCCGATCGAAATCGTCAGCGCCTACTATGGCGGCGTCGCGCTGCGCGTTGCGCTGATTGCGGTGACGCTGATCTTTGCGCTGCCCTTCGCCGCCCATGCGCTGGGACTCGCGGGCAATCTCGTCGCCGCATCGACCGGCGGCGTGGTCGGGCGCAGGCAAGCCGTTTTCACTTTGGCGGTCGCCATGTTTTTCGTCTCGGCGCTGGGCGGCTGGCGCGGGGTCGTGCTCGGGGTCGCCGCGCAGTCGTTCCTGATGTTGGCCCTCTTGCTGTTCGCGCCGCTGTTCATGGTCGGCGCGTTCGATCATCTGGCCGTATTCGCCGTCGGACCCGCCGCGCTCAAAGGCGCGCTCGCCGATCAGATCCCCGGCGTCCTGCAATTTTCCGCGGGCGTCGGCAAGGATGTCGCGGCCGGCGGAATCTTCACGACGCTCACCATCGTCGCGGCGGGCGGATCGTTGATCGGCGTCGTTCTTAGTCCGGCGGCGGGGCTGCTGGCGACGACCGCCCGCGTGCGCAATGGCCTCGCGTTCCAGCAGGTGTGGTTGGTCGCGGGACTGGCGACCGGCGCGCTGCTTGTCGCTGCGCCTATCCTGGCCGCCGAGATCGCCGCCGCCGACCCGGCCGCGTTCGCCGCGGGCGCGCCGTCGCTGCAAGCGCTGGTCGCTCGGCTTGCCTCGTTCGATGCGCTGGCGGCGGCGGCGTTCCTGCTGATGCTGTTCGCCTCGATGCAGATCGTCGTCGGCTTCTTCGTCACGGCGGCGGCGAACATGATCGCCGGCGACGTCATTCATAGGTTTCTGCTGCCGGAATTGACCGGCGAGGGTCGCCGCCTCGCCGCGCGGATCGCGCTTGCCGCGCTCTACGCCGCCGTGGCGCTGACGGCGGCCTACGCGCCGTTGTCGGCCGCGATTCTCGGCTCGGTTGCGCTGCCCTTGAGCGCGCAGTTGCTGCCGGCGTACATCGGCCTCTGCTGGGCGCCCTGGATCAGCCGGCAGGCGGTCGTGACGGGATTTGTGTTCGGCGCGCTTCTCGTGATTTTCACCGAACCGCCGGGGCTCGTCGCGTTCGAGGGCCTGTTTCTCGATCTGCCCTGGGGTCGCTGGCCGCTGACTATCCATTCGACCGCGTGGGGCCTGACCTTCAACGTCGCCATCTGCCTGTTGGCGGCGCTGTTCACCAAGTCAGGGCAGGAACGCGGGCGGCGCGAATTGTTGCATGCCGTGTTCCGCCAGGTCGCGCCGCGTCCGCGCGCCGGATCGACGCTGACGACGGCGAAATGGTCGCTGACCCTGATCTGGACCTTCCTCGCCCTCGGTCCCGGCGCCATTCTGGGCAATACGTTCTTCTCCAAGCCCATGTTCACGGAAGGCGACGTGCCGCTCGGCGTGCCCTCGCTCTGGGTCTGGCAGATCGTGGCGTGGTTCTTCGGGGTGCTGTTGACCTGGTGGCTCGCCTATCGCGGTCAGATGAGCATCGTCGAGGACGTGGCCGTTCCGACTGTCGATCTCGGTCCGCCGGCGGATCCGTTCGGCCGCCGCGCGCCGGAGTGGCTGGCGCTCCTGGTTTCCCGCGTGTCGAGCCGATAGCGCGCCATGTCGTCGAGCCCCACTCAGCCTCGCTCCAGCGCCGCCGACAAGGCAAGCGTGGACTTGCGCCGGCTTCGTTATTTCGTCGCCGTCTGCGATCACGGCGGTTTCTCCAAGGCGGCCGCCGCGATCGGCGTCGCGCAGCCGGCGCTGACGCGGCAGCTCCAACTGCTCGAAGAGGAAGTCGGCCAGCCGCTGCTCGAACGCACGGGTCGGGGAGCGCGGCCGAGCGAGGCGGGTAGATTTCTGCTCGCGCGATCGCGAGGCCATCTGGAAGGTCTCGACAAGGCGCTCCACGAGCTGCGCTCGGCCTTCGCCGGCGCCGGCGGATCGCTCACGCTCGGCGTTTGCCCCAGCATCGCGCCGTTCTTCCTTGACGACCTGCTCGCCCATGCCGCGCGGCGTTGGCCGAACGTCGCCCTGTCCACCATCAAAGCCTACAGCGGCGACCTCAGGAGCCTGATGCAGGCCGAGCGGCTCGACATCGCGTTGACCTACAGCGGCGCGACGCCGGCAAGCTATCGCGCGGACGAACTGCTGTCAGAACGTCTGGTTCTGGTAGGCGGCGCCGGCGCGCAGCGGGTCGACGGCCCGACGTCGCTGGCCGAGGCGGCGCGAATGAAGCTCATACTGCCGAGCCGCATCCATGAACTGCGCGCCATCATCGACCGGGTAGCCGCGAAGCGCGGGATTTCGCTGAACCCCGAGATCGAGCTTGATTCGCTCGACGCGGTGAAAGGCATGTTGCTGGAGGAGCCGGCCGGTTGGCGGACCATTCTGCCGTGGGGCTCGGTGCTGGCCGAAGTGAAGGCCGGCGCGCTGAGCGAAGGCGAATTCGACGATCCCGAGATGCGGCGCGCCATCGCGTTGGCGACGCCAAGGGCGCCGCGCAACAGGGACGCGGCGGCGCCGATCTGCGAATGGATCGTCGAACGCGCGCGCAGAGTCGCCATGTCCATAGATAAGATCTAATCACGCGTCGCGCATCTCGAACACGCCAACCCGACGAGGCCGAAACTCATGAATCCGTTCGAACCTTCCGCCGAGCACACGGCGATCCGCGATGGCGTCGCCCAGGTCTGCGCGCAATTCCCCGGCCCCTATTGGCGCGAGCTCGACGCCCAACGCGCCTACCCCGGAGCCTTCGTCACGGCGCTGACCGAGGCCGGCTATCTCTCGGCGATGATCCCGGAGGAATATGGCGGCTCGGGCCTCAACCTGTCGGCCGCGGTCGCGATCCTCGAAGAGATCCATCGCAGCGGCTGCAACGCCGCCGCCTGCCATGCCCAGATGTACACGATGGGCACGGTTCTCCGCCACGGTTCGCCGGAACAGAAGCGGCGCTATCTGCCGCGCATCGCCGACGGCTCGTTACGCCTGCAGGCGTTCGGCGTCACCGAGCCGACCAGCGGCACCGACACGCTGGCTTTGCGCACGACCGCAACCCGCGAAGGCGACGAATATGTCGTGAAGGGCCAGAAGATCTGGATCTCGCGCGCGGAATATTCCGACCTGATGCTGCTGCTGGCCCGCACGGGTCCGCGCGACAAGGGCGCCAAGCGCACCGACGGCCTCAGCGTCTTCCTCATCGAGTTGAAGTCGCTTGTCGGCAACGGCGTGACCATCAAGCCGATCCGCACGATGATGAACCATGCCACGACCGAAGTGTTCTTCGACGAGGCGCGCATTCCCGCGGGGTCGCTAATCGGCGAGGAAGGCAAGGGCTTCCGTTACATTCTCTCCGGCATGAACGCCGAGCGCATCCTGATCGCCTCCGAATGCATCGGCGACGCCAAATGGTTCCTCGCCAAGGGTTCGGCCTACGCGAAAGAGCGCGTCGTGTTCGGCCGGCCGATCGGCGTCAACCAGGGCGTGCAGTTCCCGCTCGCCAGGGCCTATGCCCACATGATCGCCGCCGAGGCGATCGTCCATCGCGCCGCGGCGATGTACGACGCCGGTCTCGATCCGGGCGTCGAGGCCAACAGCGCCAAGATGCTGGCGGCCGACGCGAGCTGGGAAGCAGCGGAAGCCTGCCTGCAAACGCACGGCGGCTTCGGTTTCGCCGAGGAATACGACATCGAACGCAAGTTCCGCGAAACGCGGCTCTATCAGGTCGCGCCGATCTCGACCAACCTGATCCTGTCGTTCCTGGCCGAGCGTGCGCTCGGCCTGCCCAAATCCTACCCCTGAGGCAAGCACATGCTCGCGCCCCGCACCCTCGACGGCCTTCTCGACCTTGCCGCCATCCCCACCACGGCGATTCCGCCCAGCGCGAGCGCAATGGCGCGCCTCTCTATGTTTGATTGGTTCGCGGTCGCGCTCGCCGGCGCGAACGAGCCGGTCGCGCGCATCGTGCGCGATCTCGTCGCCGACGAAGGGGGCAAGACAACGGCTTCGGTCGCGGGTCTGGGAATAAAAGTCCCGGCGCGGGCGGCGGCGCTGGCCAACGGAACCATTTCGCACGCGCTCGACTACGACGACACCCACTTCGCCCATGTCGGCCACCCCTCGGTGGCGATCCTGCCGGCGGCGCTGGCGGTTGCGGAGCAGGTCGATGCGCCGGCTCACCGCCTGCTCGAGGCGCTGCTGATCGGCGCCGAGGCTTCCATCCGCATCGGCATGGTGCTCGGGCGTCCGCATTACGACCGCGGCTTCCATCAAACAGCGACGGCGGGCGCGTTCGGCGCAACGGTCGCGGCCGCGCGGGTGCTCGGGCTCTCGCGCGAACAAACGCGGCAAGCGCTGAGTCTGGTGGCGACGCGCGCCTCCGGCCTCAAGTCGCAGTTCGGCTCCATGGGCAAGCCGTTCAACGCCGGCCTCGCGGCGTCCAACGGCGTCGAGGCGGCGGCGCTCGCCGCGCGCGGCTTCGTCTCCTGCGACGACGGCGTCGGCGGGCCGCAGGGCTTCGTCGATGCGCATGTCGACGTGGCCTTCGAGGATTTGGCCTGGGCGTCGCCGGCGCCTCAGACGTTCCTGTTCGAGGACATCAAGCACAAACTGCACGCCTGCTGTCACGGCCTCCACGCCGCGATCGAGGCCTTGCGCGAGGCAAAGCGGGCGCGGGCGTTCGGGGCCGATGAGGTGACGGCGGTCGCGATCCACACCAATCCACGTTGGTTGAAGGTGTGCGACGTCAAACGCCCGCGCACCGGCCTGGAGGCCAAGTTCAGCTACAATATGGTTACGGCGATGACGCTTTGCGGCGTCGATACGGCCTCCGACGCCGTGTACACCGACGCGCTGTGCCGCGACGCCGCGCTGACAAGTCTCTGGCCGATGGTGTCGGTCACCGGCGCCGAGACGGTTGGCGACACGGGCGCGGTCGTGCGCGTCGAAACGAAGGATGGCCGGGCGGTGGAGGTTTCGCACGATCTGGGTCAGCGCCTGCCGGCGGAAGTCCTGGAGCGGGGACTGCGGTCGAAGGCTTCGGCGCTGTTGGGCGCGCAGGCGGAGCGGGCGCTGTGGGACGCGGTTGCCGAGCTCGCCGCCCGCTCGGCGCGCGATTTTGGCGCGATCCTGCGGGGCGCCGCATGAGCGCGATTTCGCCCGACGGCGTCTCGTTCGAGTCCTGGGTCGGCCGTCGCCGCGAACAGCGGGATACGCTGACGCCTCGCCTCGCCGCCGAATTCGCGGCGACCTTCGCGCCCAATCTCGCGCCGGCGCCCGGCGCGCCGATCGGTCTGTTCTGGACGCTGGCGCCGGACATCGAGCCCGCCGTCAATCTGGGGCAGGATAGTCATCCCCGGCTCGGCCTGCACCTGCCGCCGTTGCCCTTCACGCGGCGCATGTGGGCGGGCGGCGAACTGAGGTTCTCAGGCGAATTCGCCGTCGGCGACGAAGTCGTGAAGTCCAGCACGATCGAGTCGATCGCCTTCAAGACCGGCGCAACCGGACCGCTCGCCTTCGTCGCGGTGCGACACAAATATGCGGTCGGCGGCGTCGAGGTTCTCGACGAGCGGCAGGACATCGTTTACCGCTCGCCGATGGGCGAGGTCGCCAAACCGACGCCCGCCACGCCCGTCGATCTACGCGCCGCTTTCGCGGTCGAGAGCACGCCTACACTATTGTTTCGCTATTCCGCGATGACGTTCAACGGCCACCGCATCCACTACGACCGACCCTACGCGACCGACGTCGAGGGCTACGCTGGCCTCGTGGTGCATGGGCCGATGCAGGCGACGCTGATGCTCAACGCGGCCGCGCAGGCGCTCGACCGGCCGCCCCGGGTGTTCCGCTACCGCGGCCTGTCGCCGCTCCTCTGCGGCGAACCTTTTCGGGTCGAGGCGTTCGGCGCGGCGCAGGGCGGTCTTGCGACACGCGTCGTGTCCGCCGCGGGGGTGGTGACAATGAGCGGAACCGCGGTCGAGGGATAGCGCCCTAGGCGAATTCCCGCCGCAGCGCCGAATCGTGCTCACCGAGCGAAGGCACCGGCCGCAGCCTCGTCGTCGCCTCGCCCAACGCGCGGGCCCCCGGCGCCATCAGCTCCACATCGCCATGGGGCGTCTGAACGCTGGCGATGCGCCGCTGCGGATGGGCGATCAGGTCGTCGAGTTCGTTGAGCGCGCCATAGGCGATGCCGGCCGCCTCCAGCTTCTCCATCGCTTCCGCGCGGGTGCAGCGGCGCAGCGCCGCCGCGACGATGGCGTCGAGCTCAGGGCGGTTGGCGACGCGCAGATTGTTCGAGCGGAAGCGCGGGTCGGTCGCAAGGCCGGCCTCGCCCAACACCCCGGCGCACAGGCGCGCCCATTCGCGCTCATTCTGGATCGACAGAATCACCGCCTTGTCGTCGGCGCAGGCGAAGGCGCCGTAGGGCGCGATCGTGGGGTGCATCAGGCCGACCCGCTGCGGTGGCTTGGCCCCGTAGCGCGCCTGCAGATAGGGCACGTTCATCCAGTCGGCGAGCGTATGGAACAGCGACACCTCAATAGCGCGCCCCTTGCCCGTGCGTTCGCGCGCGTAGAGGGCCTGGAGTATGGCGGCGTGGGCGGTCGCGCCGGCGGCGATGTCGGCGACCGAGATGCCGACGCGCACGGGGTCGTCCGGCGTTCCGTTGATCGCGAGCAGGCCGCTCTCGCCCTGGATCAGCAGGTCATAGGCCTTGTGATCGCGATAGGGGCCGTCCTCGCCATAGCCGGAGACGGAGCAGTAAATCAGACGCGGATGGCGCGCAGTCAGCGTCTCCGCGCCCAGGTTCAGGCGCTTCGCCGCGCCGGGCGCCAGATTCTGCAAGAAGACGTCCGCCTGTGCGGCCATCGCCTCGACCAGAGCGAGATCTTCGGGCTTCTTGAGGTCAAGCCGCACCGACTCCTTGCCGCGGTTCAGCCAGACGAAATAGGCGCTTTCGCCTTTGACCAGGTGATCGTACGCGCGAGCGAAATCGCCCTCGGGGCGTTCGATCTTGATCACCCGGGCGCCGGCGTCGGCCAGCCGGCTCGACGCGAACGGCGCGGCGACCGCCTGTTCCAGCGCCACGACGAGAAGACCGTCCAGATCGGACATTTCAACTCCTTTGGACCTAGCGAATCGCAAGATAGCCAACGATCGGCGGCCGTCGTAATATAAGGTTGCTCCAATCGGTAGAAGTTCTTATTCTAGCGCTGCCGAGCCAAGACCCGTATGGACATCAAGCAGCTTCGCTATTTCATCGCGATCGCGGAGGCAGGATCGCTTTCGGCGGCCTCGCAGAGATTGCGGGTCGCGCAGCCGTCGCTGTCGCAGCACATCATCAAAATCGAGCAGGAACTCGGGGTGACGCTGATCAACCGTTCGCCGCGCGGCGTGACGCTGACCGCGTCGGGCGAGATTCTGCTCCATCATGCGCGCGAAATTTGCCTGAGCATGAGCGTGTGTCAGGAAACGGTGAAGAAGTCCGGCAGCGTGCTCGAAGGCTCAGTCGCCTTCGGCTTGCCGAGCTCCATATCGATGGTTCTCTCCGTGCCGCTCGCGGAGACCGTCCGCCATCTCCTGCCCAAGGTGAGACTGCGCGTGGTCGAGGCGATGAGCGGCTTCATTCGCGAGTGGCTGCAGGATGAAACCATCGATCTCGGTTTCCTCTACGATCACGACGACGCGCGGCTGTTCGAGGCGCGCGAACTGATGCAGGAGGAGCTGTTCTTTCACGCGGCGGCCGACAATTGGCCGTTGAAGCGGGCGATCGGCGAGCCCGTGCCGCTGGCCGAGATCGCCGGGCTCGATTTGGTGCTGCCCTCGCAGCACCACGGAATGCGCCGCACGATCGACAATTTCGCCCAGTCGCGCGGCCTCGCTCTCAACGTTGTCGTGGAGATGGACGCGCTGGCGCAGATCAAGGAACTGGTCGGACGCGGCAGCGGCTACACCATTCTCGCCGCCGCCGCCGCACACGACCGCGTCGCCCGCGGGGAGTTCGTGTCCTCGCCGATCATCGAGCCTGTCATGACGCGGCCCATCTATCTCGTGCGCAAGTTGACGCGGCCGCAAACCTATGTCAGCCGCGAAGTCGAGCGCATAACGCTCGACGTCATCAACGATCTCGTCGCCCGCGGAATCTGGAAGGTCTCGCAAAAGGCGGACCTGCGCTAACCTGGCGGCTTTCCCCTCCCCTTGGTATCGTATTTCGATATTGCTCCGATACGCGAAACGTATTTGGGACACTCGTCACAGAGCGGGTACAAAAGCGCACGAAGCGCGGAGAAATGGGTCCGCCGGGGGAGGATTTCAACATGGCGGGTACAATCGGCAGGAATGCGGTTTTGGCGAGTCTCGTGGCGCTCGGCGCCGCGCTTGCCCTGGGCGCGCCTCCGGCCAAGGCCGGATCCGAGACGCTAACCGCTGCAAAGAAGCTTATCGAGCAGGCTAAGGCCGGCCTCGTCGCCGCGAAAGACCCGAAGAAGCCGGAACTCGAACTGACGATCGACGATTTCGTCCCCGTGACCGACTGGCCGGGTCCGAAGACCTCCGCCAAGGCGCCCGAGCACAAGAAGATCATCGCCATTTCCTGCGCGACGGTCGCGCCGTTCTGCGCCAACGTGAGCCTAGGTTCGGTCGAGGCGGCCAAGGCGCTCGGCTGGGATGCGACCTACCTCGACGGCAAGGGCTCGGTGCAGGGTTTCGTTCAGGCGTTCGAGACCGCGATCAACGAAAAGGCTGACGCCATCGTCGCGATGGCGATTCCCGAGAGCCTGGTGGCGACCTATATCGCGAAGGCGCACGCCGCCGGGATCAAGGTGGTGGCGCAGTCCTCGATCCCGGAGAACATCTCGGTCGAGAACGGCCATTACGACGCCTATGTTTCCGTCCGTGAAGACTCGAACGCGCTGTTGCAGGCGTGGTTCGTGATGGCGGATTCCGACGGAAAGGCGAAGCTGACCTGGATGTGGGACCCCGGCTATCCGTTCCTGATGGCCGAACTCGACCAGCAGAAAAAAATGTTCACGCAGCAGTGCCCTGACTGTAAGCAGGGCGAAGTGGGTCTGCGCGAACTCTCCGCCGCCGCCAATCCCGTGCGTATGCAGCAGCTCGGCGCCGGTCTCGTCAGCCGCAACCCCGATGCGGACTATATTCTCACCGCTTATGGCCTCAACTCGCATTCGCTCTTCATCGCCGCGCAGAGCGCCGGGCGGCAGGTGAAAGTGGTGTCGAAGAACAACGATCCCAACAACGTCGCCTTCGTCGCGCAGGGTCAGCTCTACGCCGAAATGGGCGCCTCATCCAACTGGGGCGGCTGGGCGGCGATCGATCAGACGGTGCGGCTGCTCGCGGGAGAGAAGCCGCTGGCGGCGACGGAAGAGAACCAACCCGCGCACGTTTTCGTACACGACAACTCGCCCGCCAGCGGCGAACTCGATTGGACCAAGTTCTACGACTACAAGACCAAATATCTGCAACTCTGGGGCCGCAAGTCCGGCAACAACTGAGCCCGGCCGTGGTTGGCTCCGCGCCGCTCCTCGATGCGCGCGACATCCGCAAGGCCTATGGCGGCGCCGTGGCCCTGCGCGGCGCCTCGCTCTCGGTGGCGCGGGGCGAAATCCATGCGTTGCTCGGCGAAAACGGCGCGGGCAAGTCGACGCTGATCAAATGCATCGCCGGCACGCCGCCGCCGGACGGCGGAACTGTGCTGGTGGACGGTCGTCCGCTCGCGGCGAACCACGGCCCGGCCGAAGCCTTCGCCGCCGGGCTCGCCTTCATCCATCAGGAAAGCACGCTGATCGACGACCTGACGGTCGAAGAGAACATCGCGATCGTCGAGGGCTATCCCCGCCGCTTTGGCCTCATCGATTGGGGCGCCGTGCGTGAGCGCGCGCGCGGCGCGCTGGCCGCGCTGGGCGTCTCCATCGACCCGAGCGCCAAGATCGCCGAACTGCCGATCGCGGCGCGCACGACCGTCGCCATCGCCCGCGCGCTGGCGCTTTCGGCGCAACTGCTCGTGCTTGACGAACCGACCGCGAGTCTCGGCGCCAAAGACGTGGCCGCGTTGTTTTCGGCTCTGCGCCGCATCAGCGCGCAGGGTGGGGCGATTGTGTTCGTCAGCCATCGCCTCGACGAGGTTTACGATCTCTGCGATCGCCTGACGGTGTTGCGCGACGGCGCCAATGTGGGAACGGCAAGCCCCCGCGACCTGTCGCGACGCGACCTCGTCAGGATGATCTGCGGCCACGACGTCAGCTTCGTGCGCAAGGCGCGGGCGAGCGAGGTCGGCGCGGCTGTGCTCGAAGCGCGGGGCCTTGAGGGAGAGACCGTCGCCCCGCTCGATTTTTCGGTTCAAGCCGGCGAGATCGTCGGGTTCACCGGTCTTTCGGACGCCGGCCACTATGAGCTCGGTCAGATGCTGTTCGGTCTCGCGCCGATCCTGGCGGGAGGCGCCACGCTCGACGGCCGCCCTTTCGCGCCACGCTCGCCGCGCGAGGCTATGCGCGCGAACGTCGGCTACGTGCCGCCCGACCGCAATGTCGAAGGCCTGGCGCGTGAGCTGACCTTGACGGAAAATCTGTTCCTCAATCCAGATCCGAAAACACCGGCGATGGGCGGCCGCGCCTGGCTCGACGGGGCGCGCGAGGCGGTTGAGGCGGGCAGGCTCCTGCGCCAGTTTGGAGTGCGGCCGCCGATCCCCGACGCCTTCGTTTCGACGCTGAGCGGCGGCAACGCGCAGAAAGTGCTGCTCGCGCGCTGGCTCTCCGGCGAGGCGCATCTGTTGGTCGTCAACGACGTCAGCGTCGGCGTCGACATCGGCGCGCGCGAGGACATTTACGCGGCAATCCGGCAGGCGGCCAAGGCCGGCGCGGCGGTCTTGATCCTGACCTCCGATTTCGAAGAGATCGAGAATCTCTGTTCGCGGGCGTTCGTGCTTCTGCGCGGCGTGTTGCGCGTCGAACTGACCGGCGACGACGTGACCGTCGCCTCGATTTCAGCCGCCCTGGCCGGCGACCCTTCTCCCGCCGCCCCGCTGCTTCACCCGAGCGCCCTCTCATGAGCGTGACCGAGATGCAAAATTCCGCCGTCGATGCGCGCCCCGCGCGCAGCCTCTTCGCGCTCGTCGGCCGCTACTTTCTGGTGTTCGCCTTCCTCGCGCTTGTGGCGCTGTTCTCGTATCTGCGGCCGGCGTCGTTTTTGACGACGAACAATTTCTCCGGCCTGTTCGTCAATCAGATTGTCGTCGTCTTCGCCTCGGTTGGGCTCATTTTTCCGTTGATTGTCGGGGAACTCGATCTCTCCGTCGGCTATCTTGTCGGCTTCGGCCAGGCTTTATGCGTGGCTTTGATGACGCTCGTCCACTTGCCCGTCGTCGTTTCGATCGTCCTTACGCTCGCCGCATGTCTCGCGCTCGGCTTGGTCAACGGCCTGTTGGTGCTGAAATTCGAGATCAACTCGCTGATTGCGACGCTGGCCCTTGGCAATGTCCTCTACGGGATCGTGCTCTGGTTCACCGGCGGCACGATCCTGTTTCAGAACGTTCCGCAGCCTTTCCTCGTCATCTCCAGCGGCGCGCTGCTCGGCGTGCCGCTGCCGATCTGGTATGGCGCGGCGCTGGTCGCGCTGGTCGAGATCGTGCTGCAATTCCTACCGCTGGGGCGGCGCATGTACGCCATCGGCGGCAACCGTCGCGCAGCCCTGTTGACGGGCATTCCCGTGACGCGCCTTATCCTCGGTTCGTTCGGCGCCTCCGCGTTCTTGTGCGGTCTCGGCGGCATCATCATCGCCTCGCGACTCGGCTCGGCGCAGCCGGAACTCGGCCCCTCATTCCTGATGCCGGCCTTCGCCTCGGCGTTCCTCGGCGCCACGACGATCAGACCCGGCCGCTATAATGCGTTGGGCACGGCGGTCGCGGTCTATACGGTGGCGGTGATCGTGGCGGGCCTGCAACAGGTCGGCGTGCCGTTCTGGGCCGAGAACATCGTCTATGGCGTCGCGCTCGCCGGCGGCGTAGGCCTGTCGCGCAGGCTCACGCGGATGCGCGAAGAGGCGGCGCGGCGCGATCAGTTGAAGGCGCTGAAGGAAAGCCGGGGTTGATGCCAAACGAAAAGGCCGGAGCGATCCGCATCGCTCCGGCCCGACGTCGCGGCCTCGCGACTTATTGCGGCGGCATGCCCGGCGGCCGCGGCAGCGCCGAATCGAATTGATCCCACGTCACGTGGCGCTTGTCATAGATAGCGGCGCCGGGCGCAATCTGCGAGGGGTCGTCCAGCGAGCCTCCCATCAGCAGCACCATACCGGCGAAAGTGTCGGAGCGGAACGCGATCCGGCCGCCGCATTCCGGGCAGAAGTCGCGGCGCGCCGTGGCGCCCGAGTCGGCCTTCGATGCGTAAGTTTTCAGCGCACCGGTGAACTTGACGGCGGTCTCCGGCCACGCGGCCGCCGTCGCATGACCCGCGCCGCTCGACTTCTTGCAATCGACGCACTGGCAATGGGCTGAGAAGGCGGCCGGTCCTTCCGCCTCGTAACGCACCGCGCCGCATTGGCATCCGCCTGTCAATTTGCTCATCGTTTCCTCCCTTTTGATTGCCGCATCAGATGCTCGTCACCCCAATTTGCCGCAGCAGGCCAAGATTGTCGAGCAGCGCCCAATATTCGATGAGCTTGCCGTCGCGGATGTGAAACAGATCGAGCACGCCGATGTCGATCTTTTTGCCTGTCGCTGGAATGCCCATCAGATCGCCGCCGTGGGTGCCCTTGACGCTCAGCCGCGCCAGCACCTTCTCGCCCTCCGCGACCAGATCGGCGATTGGCAGCTCCATGTCGGGAATGCCCGGCAGCAGCGCCACGGCCAGTTTCTTGACGCCGGCGGGGCCGACCACTTCGAACGGCAGGCCGGGATCGTGGCGGCGAAAGGTCGCCGCGATGTGTTGGCTCCACCAAGCCTCATCGGCGGCGAGGAACGCCTTGAAGTAGTCTCGCACCAGTTGTTTGTTGGCTTCTTGCGTCGACATGTCGCGTCCATCCTGTGTCAGGAAACGTAGGGAACGGTCTTGGCGTAGGCGGGCCGCTCCGCGACGCTGGCTCGGAGCGCGTCCAGCTTCGGCAGCGGCTCGACCCAGGGCGCGTCTTTGAAACGCAGATGCAGATAGTCGAGCGCGACGATCGTCGTCAGCACGGCGATCGAGGGCGTTGCGCCGATGAGCGCCGGCGGGTCGGCTTCCAGCGCGGCCATTCCCATGACAATGGAGCGGCGGCGGCGCAGGCCGACGCGATGCTCGCCGAAATTCGGATCGTATTGCAACACGCCGATGATGATATGCACCATGGCGTCGATGACGCCCATCGCCCGTCCCGCTTGCGAAACAACCACGGCGACGTCGCCGTTCAACAACGACGGCTCCGGGCGCGTCTTCTCGAGCCACAGCAGGATCAACAGGCTTTCCGTCAAGGGAATGCCGTTGTCGAGTTCGAGCGTCGGCACGCGCGCGGCCGTGTTGAGCTTCAGCA
>JANLPL010000270.1:0-36557 GCA_031367195.1 Bradyrhizobium sp. | reverse complement strand
AGCGGACCGACAAAGAGGTCAAGGGATTTATCGCATTGCCAAAGCGCTGGGTGGTCGAGCGAACGCTCGGCTGGATCAACCGGGCGCGACGCTTGTCAAAGGACTTCGAAGCGACGATCGAATCCGCGCTCGCATGGTTGCAGACGGCCCTCGCCTTCCTCATCATGCGACGATTGGCGAGGTCGAAAATCGCCCCAGCTTGAATTTCGAGTCAGGCTCTTAGCCGAGTTCGACGCTGCCGCCAAATTGTCAAATTCGTGCCGGCGGATTTCATGCTGTCCGAGACACGACAATCGCCGCTGACGGATCAGTACGACGAATGGCTCGCGCGCGTGATCTGCTACGCCTTCTCCGTGCCGGCCTCGGCGTTTGTGACGCAGGTCAATCGCGCGACGTCGCTGACACTTCGCACGCAGGCTGCGCAGGAAGGGCTGGCGCCGCTGAAGGCCTGGGTGAAGCGGACGCTCGACCGGGTGGTGTAGGCCTGTTTGAAGCAACCCGATCTCGAATTCGCCTGGGTCGATGACGACGCGGTTGATCCGCTGCAACAGGCGCAGACGATCGCCATTCTCGTCAACACCGGCGTGAAGACGCGCGACAAGGCGCGAACCAGCCCGGGCCTTTGCACGCCCCTTCGAATACGAATGGCGACGGCGGCGCCTCAGCTCAAATCTGAAGGCCTATGCCCTACCCCGCTTTTAGCTTTGAAAACGACACCGATGCCCTCTCTTCCCTGAGACCAACCCAGTTTTTGCTCCGTCATGCGGCGCAACCTGCGGCGACGACGCCGCGAACAACCCGGAGATCTCCATGTATGTGTTCGGCTCCGGCGTGCTCATCGGCACGCCATCGGGCGGCTCGCCGATCAACTTCGGCTTGGCGCAAGAGGTTACGCTCAATATATCAACCACGACTAAGGCCCTCTACGGTCAGAACAACTTTCCCGTCGCTATTGGCAGCGGCACGCGCAAAATGACCGGTAAAGCCAAGCTCGCAAGAATCTCGGGACAGGCGCTTGGCAATCTGTTCTTTGGCGTGAATCCGAGTACGGGCGGCGTTCAGACGCAGTTTGGCGAGATCACCTCGGTGCCCGCGGTTTCACCGTTCACCTACTCCTGCATCTTCCACTCAAACTTCGTGGCGGATCAAGGCGTGGTCTACGCTTCGACGGGTCTCCCAATGCGCGTCGTTGCATCCGCGCCGGCTGTTGGTCAGTATTCTGTCGTGGGTGGCGTGTACACATTCAGTTCAGCGGATGCGGGCGCGGCCATTCTCGTTTCATATAGTTATAGCGTCGCCGGCTCTGGAGAGAGCGTCGCCGTCACCTCGCAACCGATCGGACCGTCGATCACTTTCTCGGCCAATCTGTTCGCGTCTGATCCGACTACCGGAAAGCAGTTCTCTTTGTTACTATACAATTGCGTCGCAGAAAAACTCGCGTTTGGAACAAAGCTCGAGGACTTCGTTACGCCCGAGTTCGACTTCCAGTGCTTCGCTAACGCCGCCGGCCAGGTGTGTCAGATCAACTTTGGAGACGCCGCGTGATCGACGAAGGTTTCGCAGTGAGCCTGGGTGGCCGCTCCTGGAGGTTGCCGCATCTACCGTTTCGCATCATCAAGACTATTCAGCCTGCTTTGTTCAAGGTTTATTCCGACGCGGCGGATGCTGGCGGGGGCGCGCTCGCGGAGTCGCAGATTGACGATCTCGCCGGCGCGACCTGGCGAGCGATCGCACATGTGGATCCCGCACTCAGTTACGAAGAGTTTCTCGCGCTAACCTTCTCGGTGGCGGATCTGTTCGCTGCGCTTCCTTCAATCGCACAGGCATCTGGATTGAACACGAATACGGCGGCGTCGGAGGCGTCGCCAGGTTCGGGAAAATCGACTTCGACGACCTGATCGCCGAGGTCGTCGCCGCCACCGGTTGGACTTGGGATGAGGCCCTTGATGGCCTCACGGTCCCGCGTTTCCTCGCGCTTCGCGCTGAATGGCGGCGGCATCCGCCCAGCCATTGGTTGCTCGCAACCGCTTTGCGTTACCAGGCGCCCGATCCAAAGACAGCCGTTCGACCGCCTTCCGTGGCCGAGTTGCGAGCCGCGATGCTTTGATTAAACCTCGCGCCCAGACGAACGATCGGAGCCGCAATGACCGACGCCAATGTGGTCGTAAATTTCAGCGCATCGACCAGCGATTTTGAATCCGGACTGGCTTCGGCACGCGAGGCGCTCGCAAGCCTCGCGGCGCCTATTTCAGATATAAGCAACAAATACGCGGCGCTTGGCGCAGCGCTCGCTGAGTCACACGCCCAAGCGGTTCAAGCGCTACGGAGCGGTGACAGCGCAGCCTATTCGGATTCTTTGCGCGCTGCGCAGGAAGCTATTTCTGGCCAAATAAAGGCGGAGCAGGATGGACTGCGAGAGCACCTTGCCACCTATGCCGACGATGCACGAAACGCTCGCATCAGCCAACAGGAAAAATTGCAGTTTTCGCGCGACGCTATTGAGCAAACCTACGCGGCTGAGCTCGACCTCGTGGGCCGCAAGCGTGAGCTCTCCGACCGTTCGCTTTCCGATCGGCAACGCATCGACAATCAGATTTCCCAATTGGAGCGCACCGAGCAACGTCAACTCGCCCAGCTGACGCGCGAATCGATCGATGAGCAAACACGGCTATATGCGCGATTCGGCGACGCGGTGACAGGTGCATTCAACTCCCAACTGCGCGGCCTTTTGACGGGCACGGAATCGTGGCGTGACGCGTTTCGAAAAGCGCTTTCTCAACTTATGATTGACTTTGTGGAATGGAGCGAGCGCACTGTGGTGCGGTGGCTTGCTGGCGAAGCGGCGAAGACGGCCGCCACCGCGAGCGGCGTCGCCTCTCGTACAACGCTCGAACACGCTGGGGCTTCGGCTTCGCTGGCTTCGCAGGGCGCGGCAGTCATTCGCTCCATCATAAGTTCGGCAGCTGAGACGTTCGCGGGTGTGTTCGGGTTTCTAGCGCCGATCATGGGGCCGTTTGCGGCGGGCCCCGCTGCCGCCGCACAAGCGACCGTCGCCGGCGCCGTCGGCGCCGTCGCATCCGCAGACATCGGCATGTGGAGCGTTCCAGCCGACATGCTGACCCTTGTTCATCATAACGAACTCATAATGCCGGCGGCTCAAGCTGGCGCGTTTCGTGATTTGCTGGCGGCTCCGAACCAGGGCGGCAGTCCTGGGAGCGGAAACGTATCGATTACGCCGACTACCCATTTCCACGTTAGCGCCATCGATGGCGGCTCGGTGTCGCAATGGATGCGCGCCAACTCCAAGGAAATGTTGCGGGCGGTTGATGAAGCCGTTCGGCACGGCGCCCACCTCGGACTGAGGCGGCTAGCAACCGTTTGAGGTCTGGAAACAACTTCTTTGAGAGCATGTAAAACATGGCAAGGGCGGCGCAGATTCTCGCAGCGATGCGCAAGGGCGCAGAGACTTCGGCTCAAATCGCGAATTCGGTCGGCTCGCGCCAGAGAACTATCTCTGTCGCGCTTTGCAGATTGGCCGATCTTGAGGTTATTGAACGATGCGGCTCGGTCAGTGCGGGGCGGGTCGGTCGACCCTATGTGCGTTGGCGACGCAAAATGTCGTCGCAGTCAATAATTGTCTCCGTTCGCCGCGCGCTTGAGACGGCTCCGCGAAAGTACGAATGACCGGCTCGACGGTAGTGGCATTGAAAAGGCCGTAACGCGGCGCCGAGTATTTTCGCGCTGCCACCGAGCGACGATAAATAACGCTAGTCCATCGAGGCGATTTTCAAAATGAGCGTACAAGTCAAACATCGACGCGACACCGCGGCGAATATAGCCACCTTCACGCCAGCGCAAGGCGAACTGATCGTCGATACCACCAACAATCGAGTTGTCGTCGGTGACGGCGCAACGGTTGGCGGGATAGCGGCGGCGAAGCTAGCCGAGGTGTTTGTTCCTTCGCGCCGCGCGGTCCTGGACGTGAATGCGACGATCTCAATATCCGACCGGTTGATTGCTTACACGACTCTGACGGCAGCGCGGGTCGTCACCCTCTGCGCGGCCTCGACCTACCCACCCGGCACAGTGCTACGCATTGTTGATGAAAGCGGAAGTTGTTCGGCGATCAATTCCATCACAATTAACCGCGTGGGTTCGGACACGATTAACAATTCGACTTCCTTTGTCATGGACGGCGCATTTACATCCATCGCGCTGGAAAGCGATGGAGCCGCGAAGTGGACGTTCCTCAACAACGAAACCGTCGATAGGCTTTCGTATCTCGGGCTCGGCACTTCGCCTGATCCGTCGAATGTTCTTAGCGTCTTTGGTTCATCCGCACTGTTCAATGGCTCGAATTTTTCCTTTACCCTCAACAAATCGGCCGTCGGCAACACGGCGTCAGTACTATTTCAGGACGCGTTCTCCGCTCGCGCGCAGGTCGGCCTGCTCGGCGACGACAATTTCACGTTCAAAGTTTCTCCGAACGGCTCAACCTTCTTTAGCGGCATTACACTCGACAAATCGACTGGATCCGTCACACTCGGCAACGCGCGCACCGTTGTCGCCGACGCAAATTACAGCGCGCTCGCAACAGACCGCGAGATTTCCTACACGTCGATCACCGCTGCGCGTATTGTTACGTTGCCTGCTGCTAGCGCTTTTCCCGCGGGACATTCGCTACTAATTGTCGATGAAAGTGGGGCCGTCAGTACGACGAACACGTTGTCGATCGTGCCTGCGGGCTCTGACACAATCAACGGATCGACCACAAATGGCGCGCTTGTTACCGGATATGGATACTGTCGGCTAATCTCGAATGGGTCGAACAAGTGGAATCAGGTTGGGCGCCGGACCAATCTGATCGCGTTTACTTCAAGTGGAACCTACAACGCGACGCCTGGCATGACGAAATGCGACGTATTCCTCGTCGCCGGCGGCGGGGGCGGCGGCGGTGGAGCGCTTCAATCCGCCAGCGCGGGGTGTTCGGGAGGCGGCGGTGGGGGCGGCGGCGGCGTTGCGACCTATACGTTCACCGCGGCGCAAATCGGTGCATCACAGGCGGTGACCATCGGTCCCGGGGGCACAGCCGGGGGCCCGGCGGCGACAGGTTCGACCCCGGGCGGAACAGGCGGCATCGGCGCCAACTCGCAGTTCGGTTCTTTGACAAAAGCGATTGGGGGGGGCGGTGGCGCGGGAGGGCAGCTTGCGTCCGTGTCTGGCGGCGGCGGCGGCGGTGGCATTCTCGGCTCAACTTCATCCGGATCAGGGGCGGCGGGCGGGACCGCAGCATTTGGGGCGAGCAGCGGAGGCGGTGGGGTCGCTAGTTCCGGAGTTACAACGCCCAGCGCTGCCTCAGGAGGCGGCGGAGGCGCCAATGGCGCCGCGGGGGGGGCGTCCGGCAACACTCTGTTCGGCTCTTCAGGTGGCGGAGGCGGCGGAGGCATCAGCGCCGCGAATGCGGTAACTGGAGGCGGTGTTGGTGGATATGCGCAGAGCGGATCCCAATTTTCTTTCGCTGCCGCTGGCGCGGCAGGCGCGGCTGGTTCCCCAGGCAGTTCGGCTCCAACCGCCACGCTCTTTGTCGGAGGTGGCGGTGGCGGTGGCGGCTCCTCCCTGACGGCGGCCGGCGCGGGAGGCGCGGGAGGCGGGCCCGGTGGAGGAGGGGGAGGCGGCGGTTCTGCGCAAAACGCCGGCGCCGCTGGAGCAGGCGGCGCCGGCGGCGCAGGGCTGTGCATAATCGTAGAGTATTTCTAATGGCTCTTTGATTATTTATGTGGATGAATTCGCGGATTGAGATGCTTGAAACGCCGGATAACACAAGCGATAGCGCGGTTTGACAGAGCTGGCCTCAAGAAACTGGACAGGACGATAAGTGGATTTTCCGCCTGACTGCGGCGAGTATCGCCGGCCATCAGGAGAACTCATGACCAGAGGATCACGCCGGAACCACAAACCGGCTTTCAAGGCGAAGGTGGCCTTGGCCGCTGTGAAAGGCGAGAAGACGCCAACGGAACTGACGCAGGTCTTCGACGTGCATCCGAACCAGAGGCTTATTTCCACCTGTTACCCCTCACGGTGGCGGCATGAAAATTTCCGCCGCCGATGGTCGGTCGCAACTCCGGTCGGGCTACGCCTTCCCTACGCCGCGACCGACCATCGGCAATCCCTAGCGACCAACCCCGACGGAACGCCACCTATCATTCGCGGGAAGCTGATTCGACAACCGGAGCCAGCTTTCTCAGGTGGTCACTATTGCAAGCGATTTCAAAGGCGAGGCCACCAATCCGTGTCAGGAAAGAGCACAATCGATGTCAACGTTAACTCTTCTACCTCTCGTTCGCGTCGCAGACGGTGTGCAACCGGACGAGGATTGGCAGCTCTCACTTGCGTTCTATCTTGATGACGGCGTTACACCGATTGATTTGACAGGTCTCTCTTTCATCTTGACTGTAGACAGTCTTGCTACGCTGACAACATCCGGCGGAGAGATCGTCGCTTCGGGTCCATCAAATAATCTCCTGGTTGTCACAGCGCTTGCCGCCTCGAAGTCGAATTGGTCGACAGGCTTGTATTCGATGTCGCTCGCCGCGAGCGACGGACTTTTCACCCGGGATCTATTCGCATACTCGACCCTAACCGTCGGCTCGCCACAGGTAAGGCATGTCTCTCTTCTCGTGGCTCCCGACCCAATTCCACGATCAATCGCCTCGCCTTTGCCGGCCGCCCTGGCCGCTGCGTTTCAAGCACTTCAACCCTCAGCGATCGCCGCGGCGTTGACGGGACTTTCGCCCAGCCAGCTCGCAACGCTCTCCCAGGCGCTGTTCGCTGCGCTTCCTATTCAAACGGGGCCTCAAGCGCCTGTCCCGAGCGGGCAAGCGTTCATCAACAGCTCAGGATATGTGGTGATTGCGCAATGAACCGTCCTCTAATACTAATCACTCTGCTGATCGCACTCTGCCCACTTCAATCACTCGGCCAGGTATCGCCTCCGGTTCTCAAAGTCGGAGACGGCGGCACCGGCGCCAGCACTCCTGCAGCTGCCCGTCTAAATTTGGGGGCGGCGGCGGCTGGCGCCAACGCCGACATAACGTCTTTGTCCGGCCTCACCACAGTTCTGCCACCCTCAGAGGGTGGCACAGGTTCTACGGGCGGCGTGTCTCCCACCGGCTCGCTAACGACGACACCTGAAACGGTGATCAATATCTCCGACTTTGGCGGATGCACGGGCTCAATCGCGAGCGACACCGCAACTCTAAACTCCGCGCTTGCCGCGGCACGATCCTCGACGGCCTATTTGTCTAATCAACCTGTACGGTTGGTCGGTGGGTTTGGCGCAAGCGGCGTCTCGTGCTCGGTAACACAGATCAACGTCACCGGATTCACCAGGTTTGGCGGCGGTTCCCGACTTATCATCGAGGATCTCACTCTCAATTGCTCCGGCGCTGGCAACATCTGTCTCGACACGATTGGGTCTCTCAACATCCAATTTAACAAGCTGACGATCATCGGTTCGGCGTCATCTCCGCCAATGATTGGACTACAAGAGGGAAACGTCTCGCCGAGTACAATCGCCTGCTGCATACACACCCACTATGGACTTGAAATCACGGGTTCATTTTCCTTCGCTGGTCTCTATTCGGCTGCCTCAGAGTCGACCACCTACTACTCACCGATTGTAAGAAATAACGGTTCTTCCCTTGGTGTTGTGGCGACGCTCGGCACGATCTTCGGCGGCAGTGGCTACGCCAATGGCGCCTATACGGGCGTTGTTTTGTCGGGTTCATCCTCAGGCGTCGGCGCGAACGCAAATATTGTTGTCTCCGGCGGAGCCGTAACAAGCGTCACGCTCACCAATCAGGGAAAGCAATATGCGATAGGCGACACGTTGACAGTGTCCGGTTCGTCGCTCGGGGCGTCGGGCTCCGGGTTCCATGTCGCCGTCACAAATATCGGTCAATTCGCAATGGTGATGGACGGTCAAAATCATTGGGGCGTTTCGTCGACTTTCCAATCTGTGAATTGGCCAGCTGAGACATATTATACGTTCACAGAAAACAACATTATAGGCGGCTCACTGCGATATTACGGAAGCGCTTTCAAAGGCGCTCCGTTATGGGTCGGCTCGGTTGAAGGCCTACGAACGGTGCATTTGTACCTCGCCCAACTCGCGCCTGGCCCTTGCGTTTCGCTTTTCGACAACAACGCGACCTTCACGCTGCATAATATCAGCGAGACGCTGGAAATCGAATGCGAATCCTCTGCCGCAACGTCTGACGTTCAATTGACCGGCTCAAATCCATCGCCTGATGTCAGCGGGTTGACGGTTATTGATCCATTGAGCACCGTTAGCACTGCAATTTTGAGTACAACCCCCGGCATAACGTCCGTGACTGCGCACAATTCCAACATTTCGATTGGGTATACCACCGCCAAACCCCCGCTATTCAGTATTGGCACGGCGTCTCTATGGAATCTCGATGGTGTGGTGAGTTTGCCATTCGCATGGCAATTCAATGCCCCCGCCTCATCTCTCGTTTCGGGAGTGTCCGCCGGCGTTCCGATGAATGGCGGCGGCCCACTCGATATGATGAATTCGACATTCAATATTTCTGCGGCCTATTCTTGCGCGCGCAAACTTTCGTATGGCTATAATGGACCGCTTTGCAACATTCGACGCGCAAGCGACTCTGTCACGATTGACCTATATCCAAATTCTGCGGGCGTGATCGACAAGTCCGCGCTCTCCGCGTTTTGCGCAAACACGACGTGTTTCATCACTACTGAGTACGACCAATCGGGGAACGCGAACAATGCGCGCAACATAACTGCCGCCACGCAACCTCAAATTGTCATCGAGGGTTCGAATCTGAATTTTGCGGTTTGCGGCGTCTGGGGCAATGGGAGCAACGCCAATCTCGCGGTGACTGCGAACTCAGCCATCAACGGGCTGTTCTCAACCAACGGTTTCGCGTCTGCCGTCGCAACCAGGGCGGCGGCGATTACGAATTCGATGCGGTTGATCTCAAAGGTAGCGGGCGGTACCGGATGGGAGCTTTCGGGCGCCTATTCGCTGGGATTTGGCTTTCCGCAATTTACGATAGATGCTTCGAGCACGAATGGCGCCTGGATTTCGTCCACGCTGATGCCCTCCAGCAATGGGCATATCTTCGATGTCGCATATAACTACTCCACGCTGTCGAACCTGCCCACAATTGGAATCGACGGCGGCGCTCTGTCCTACCAAAGCTCGACCCAACCGAGCGGGGCGATTGCTGACACCAACAATTTGTTCATCGGGAACGGCGCCGCCGGGGGTTTCGGTTGGCCGGGAGACATTTGCGAAGTGGTGCTTGCGCGGCAGACGCTCTCGCCAGTTCAGATCGACGCGATTCGTCGCAACCAGGCGGTTTTCTACAACTTGAGCAACGTCCTTTAGCGTTGGAACGGGCTCAGAGCTTACTGCATACGATTTGGGAGTGGCTGGCCAGGATCAAGCTTCTCGGTCAGCCGCCTTCAGAATTCCGGTGAAAGCAAGGCCCAAGCGACGCGTCGCGATGCTTATTTTGTTGAGGGCTTGGGGGATTTTCGGCCACTTTATTGTTGGATTTACGGGCGAGGCGTTGCTATCTCATGAGTTCCGATGAGGGTCAGGCTTGGGGCTTTCTGGAATGGGCCCTCACTTTTTCTCTAACGATCGTCGCAAGCGTGGGCGCGTTTGTCTGGCGTCTGATGATGCGAATTGAGAAATTGGAGGTGAGCCACGCGCGACATCAGGAGGAAATAGAAGCCATGCGCAATGCAAATGACGCTACTATGCTTAGGTTGGCGGAGCGCTTTGGTCAATTGCACGAAGATCATTTCCGACTTCGGGAGGCGATGGGGGCCATGCCGACTCGCACTGACTTACGCGCTCTCGAGGATCGATTGACCGTTCGCTTGTCGGCGCTCAGCGATCGAATCGACCGTGCTATTGACGCTTAAACTGCTTTAGGGCTGCGATCAATTCGCTGGGCGGGCGCACGGCTCGTTGATTCTTGATTGTTACGACCTCAACCGTACCGCTGACGATCATCGTGGTGACGCGTGTGACGGTTTGCTTAAACGTTAGGGTTGGTCCTCGCATTTCCTGCAGGCTGGTAGTAATTTCAAGTAGGTCGTCGATCGTGGACGCGGCGAGAAAATCTACCTGAAGCTTTGTAATGGCAAAGGCCAGTCCTCCCGTTTGGATCAGATTTTTATGCTGGAGACCGAAAGCCCTGAGCCATTCTGTGCGTCCCCGTTCAAAAAAACGAAGATATGAAGCGTGGTAGACCCGACCTGAAAAATCCATGTCTTCGTAGTACACGCGTATGCGGAGCCGTTGAATATTTTCAGGCATAGATTGCTCTCGCGCGGATGGTGGATTCAGCCTTTTTTGACCGACGACTGGCCGAGTGGTATTTGCTCCCACATGAAAACCATTTTCATGGGAGCGCCTGAGTTTGCTGTCCATATCCTACGGGCGCTGTCAAGGACTGGCGCTGACATTGTCGCAGTTTATACGAAGACGCCGAAGCGAGGCGGCCGGCGCGGATTAGACCTCAATAAGACGGCTGTGCATTTGGCCGCAGAAGAGCTCGGCTTGCGCGTGGAATGCCCCGTGACCCTTCGCAATCCCGAGGTTCAACAAACGCTTCGGAAGTTTCAGGCCGATATCGCGATCGTGGCCGCATACGGCTTGTTGCTGCCCGCCGAGGCGCTCGCTGCGCCACGATTGGGATGCTTCAATTTGCATGCTTCGCTTTTGCCGCGATGGCGCGGAGCCGCGCCGGTGCAGCGCACGATTATGGCCGGGGATGTGGAAACGGGCGTTTCGATCATGAAGATGGAAGTCGGTCTGGACACCGGCCCTATTGCAGGAGAGATGCGTACGCGTGTCTCACCGATCGAGACGGCTGGAGAACTGACGTCTCGTCTATCCCAACTCGCAGCGCAGACGGTCGTGGACAATTGGAGCGCGTTGGTTCACGAGAAGCTACCGTTCAAGGCCCAAGAATTGGTGGGCGTGGAGTACGCCCAAAAGATCGATAAGTCGGAAGCGCCAATTGATTGGACAGCCGACGCCGATCTTGTCCGACGGCGAATTTGCGGCCTGTCTCCCTTTCCCGGCGCTTTCACATTATTCCCGGCTGATGGCGGACTGGAGCGGCTCAAGATTTTGCGCGCGGAGTTTGTCGATCGTGACGGCGGCAAGGCCGGAGAAATTCTCGACGAACGGTTGACGGTCGCCTGCGGACGGGGCGCCATCCGGGCGATTCTGGTCCAGCGCGCCGGGCGCAATGTGATATTGGGCGACGAGTTCATGCGTTCCGGAACGTTACAAGTCGGCGTCGCCTTCGCGCCGCGTTCGCCGCTTGCTTAGTCGCGATTGAGAGCGCGCGCACCGATGTCGCGGCGAAAAAAACCGGTCGGCCAGTTGATCGCGCCTACGGCCGCATAGGCTGTATCGCGCGCCCTTTGCAGGTCGTTCGCCATCCCCACAATCACGAGTACGCGACCGCCATCGGCGACGATCTTCTCGCCGCTGCGCTTGGTCGCCGCTTGGTAGATCCTGGCGTCGCGAATGTTGGAAGCTCGTTGCAAGCCGCCTATTTCATCGCCGGTCATGGGCGTTCCTGGATATCCCTTCGCCGCCATGACGACCGCTAACGCGTGTTCGGCAGCAAATAGCGGGGCGTCTTCGGGAAGCGCGCCTGTAGCCGCCGCCCATAGCCAACGCAGGAGATCTCCGCGGAACCTGGGGAGAACCACCTCCGCCTCGGGATCCCCGAATCTAACATTATACTCCAGGAGTTGCGGGCCGTCTGTAGTCATCATCAGGCCCGCAAACAGAATTCCCCGGAACGGCGCGCCGCGCCGCCGCATCCCCTCAAGCGTCGGTTGCACAATCTCGTTCATGACTTTGCGTGTCATGTCTGGAGTGATGAGCGGGCTCGGGGAATAGGCGCCCATACCGCCGGTGTTCGGTCCGGTGTCCCCTTCGCCGACCCGCTTGTGATCTTGCGCGTCGCCAAAGGGCACCGCGCGCTCGCCATCGCAAAGCGCGAAAAACGACACCTCCTCCCCTTCTAGGCACGCTTCGACGACGCAATCTGCATCGCGATCAGAGTCGAAGAGAGCGTGAATCGCGGCTTCCGCTTGCGCGAGGGTCGTAGCTACAACGACCCCTTTTCCCGATGCCAAGCCGTCGGCCTTCACAACGATCGGGACGCCTTCGTTCGCGATATAGTCAAGCGCGGCTGCACGGTTGCGAAAACGCCGATAGACGGCGGTAGGGATGCCAAATTCTTGGCAGAAATCCTTAGTGTAGCCCTTCGATCCCTCGAGTTGCGCAGCGGCGCGTCCTGGACCAAAGGCGACAATACCCGCAGCCGCGAGGTCGTCGACCACGCCCAGCACCAGCGGCGCTTCGGGCCCAACGATCACGAAATCGATTTTCTGCGCGCGGCAGACTTCGACAATCGAATCGTTATCTGTGATCGAGAGAAGGGTCGCAACCGACTCGCAACCCGGATTGCCTGGAGCGACGAATAGTCGACCGAGCATCGGCGAAGTCGCCACCGCCGAAGCGATCGCATGCTCGCGCGCGCCCGCTCCCAAAATTAGTACGTTCATTTCGCGATCCCCGCGCGCCCGTCTCTGGCTCAGGCGCGCCCTTGCGTCCAACTAGACAGTTCGCGCCACCTCTGTCTTTACCGCCAATCGAAAACTCCCGTCGAGAACCACGCGCGCATAATCGGACGGGCAGTTCAATTCCCAACTTTGGGTCGGGCGAGCCGCAGTCCCCTAAGGCGCCGTCCCCACTCGGAGAATGCGCTGCATTTCGACGCCGCAAGTGACGAAAGTCGCTGCTTTTTTCAGTCCTAACGCCGTTCGCCCGCGAGCTTCGTGCTCGCGGGCCATTTTTTTTTGCCGTGGCCCCGGAACACTAAGGTTGAATATGCGCTTGTGACCGCCGGCTTCGTTCCTATTTACGGATGCGACGAGACGGCGCGACCGTCCGGCTTTGGGAGACGTTGATGGTCAATCGCTCAGTCTGGGCGGCGGCGCTTGTTTTGGCCGCCATTGCGTCAGCAAATGCGGCGCGCGCCGATGGGTCGGATCCGGACCTCGTCTTTCGTAAGTCGACGACATTCAAGCTGCTGACGCCTAACGATAAATTGGCGGTTTATGGTGTTGACGATCCCCTCGTTGAAGGAGTCGCGTGCCACTACACCGCGCCGGAAAAGGGCGGCCTGATGGGCGCGCTCGGATTGGCCGAGCAGACCTCGGACATTTCGCTGGCCTGCCGTCAATATGGCGCGATCAAATTCAACTCAAAAGCGAGCCAGGGCGACGTTGTTTTTTCCGAGCGACGTTCTGTTTTTTTCAAGAAGATGCAAATCGTGCGCGGCTGCGATCCCAAGCGCAACATTCTAGTTTACATGACTTATACGGACAAATTGGTGGACGGCTCGCCGAAGAACTCCACCTCAACCGTGCCGATTCAGCCGTGGGGTGGCCAGACCGACGTCCCCAAATGCGGCGAATTCATCAAATAAGGATCAATCTCCGCACTTAATGACGTAAGCCTCTTCAGCGGTCGAGACATGTGTAGCCAGACCCGACATGGCGCCGCGCAGGCCGTAAGCAAGCGCATGTCCATGACCGTGAGCCTCGCACCAGGCGTCGGCGACCACGCGGCCACATTCGGCGCCGCCAGCGAGGCACTCTTCGAGCCCATAACCGTCGTTAGCTGCGATTTCATAGTCGTGCGATGCTTCGGCGCGCGCCGGCGCGGTTAGGCTCGCCACGGCCAGCAGCGAGAGCGCGACAAAACCAAGACCCGGGAATTTCATGCAAGACGCTCGATTGGGGAAGACTGCGCGGATAGCGCTCGGTTATCGAAGGTTGTAACAAATGCCTGAACACGGCGTTAACGCGACTTCACACGAACGCATTGCAAACACTTAACAAAGCGGGGATGGAGAAAGTTCCGCGAGTAGCCGCCGCAGAACGCCGACCGTGCCGGCGTCGGCCATGCCGTCAACGCGCGCGGGCCGGAAATGCCGCTGGAACGCGGCCACGACGACCTCTGTCCTGGAGTCGTAGACGCCGCTCAGTTCCAATTCGTATCCGTATAGCGATAGTAAACTCTGCAAGCCGCGCACAGGCGCGCCTTCCTGTGCACGCGCATATATCGGCTTCGAGTCGGGCGCAGCGGCCTCCGCCAAATGGCCGACTCCCGCTTGCGCCAATCTCCCCCACGGAAAATTCTCGCCGGGATCGCGTTTGCGCCCAGGAGCGACGTCCGAATGTGCGAGGATTCGTTCAGGCCGGATCGCAAATCGGCTTGCGACGTCGCGGCATAACGCGATCACGGACTCAATCTGGCGATTGGGAAAGTCAGGAAGCCCACCGTCGTGGCCGGGATTGCAGATCTCCACGCCGATCGAGGCGGAATTGATGTCGCGTTCGCCGCGCCAGCAAGACACGCCCGCGTGCCAGGCGCGGCGGGACTCGGGCACGAGTTGCAAGATCCGACCCGAATCTTCAACCACGTAGTGGCAGGACACTTCCGACGCGGGGTTGCGCAACAGCGCGACCGCCGCGGCGGCGTTCGGCATTCCCGTATAGTGTAAAATCAGCATGTCAGGGCGAGCGAAACCGCGTCGCTCGCCCTGATTGGGCGAAGGCGACACCGCATCGACCAGCGTGCTGTCGGACGAAAAGATCTCCTCCGACCCGCAGCTCTCGTCTGAAGCGCTCAGTAGAAGGCTCGGCAAACCCGGCGTCCATCGTAGTCGTAGTAATATTCGGCGCAGCGACGGTGCGGCGCCTCGTAATCCCCGTCATGCGGACGCGCCGACGCCGAGCCGATCATCGCGCCGGCCGCGGCGCCGGCGACGCCGCCCAGCAAAGCGCCGGAGGGACGATCGGATATCGCGGCGCCCAGTAAAGCGCCGGTCGCGCCGCCGATCACAGCGCCGCCCGCCGCGCCCTGCCCCTCGGGCGTGTTGCAACCCGCCAGCGACAGCGCCGTCGCGACGGCCAGTGCAAGGGCGGTCACTTTGCGTATCATGTCTTTATCTCCTCCATGCCCCGGCGCCCCACCTTGCGACTTCGCGCGGCGTGAGCGTGCCGGATCAAGACTGAAAGTCTGGCAACCGGTCACTGAATATAGAATGAAAAACTCGGATATGCCGTGATTAAATTGCAACGGGATAAGACAGCGTTCCGTCAACCTATCGCGTTATGCCACAACCTCGCCACGATACGGCGCCAATGATGGCGAAATACCGGCATTTTTCTTGCTGTATTTCAGAATGCGCCTCCGTTATTGCTGTTAGCGTTCCGGCCGGGGTCTCGCTGCAAGAAGGGCTGGCGCGAGCGAGAAACTCCGTGTATGAGCGCACCATCCTTTTCTCCCGGTTCGGCGCCGCCGTCGGACCGGGTGTTTTTGTTGGAGACTTCGATGGCTGTTCCCAGACGCAAAACGTCCCCGTCTCGCCGCGGCATGCGCCGTTCTGCGGATGCGCTCAAGGCTCCGACCTACGTCGAGGACAAGGACTCGGGCGAGTTGCGCCGGCCGCACCATGTCGATCTGAAGACCGGCATGTATAAGGGTCGCCAGGTTCTCAAGCCAAAGACCGTCACCGAAGCCTGACGCTTCGACACGGCGGCAAAAAAGCCCGCGCGGCGCGTCTTACGCGCCGCGCGGGCTTTTTGCGTTTCTAGTCCTCAAGCTGATCGACCCAAATCGGGTTGGTCCATGCGCGCCGTCCGGCGGCGTCGATGACGACGACGCGGAACCACGGGATCGCTCCGGGGTCTGTCCAGGCCTGCCGCGTGGCGGCGCCGACTTCCAGCGTCCCGCCCGTCATCTGCCGCCCGATGCGCGAGATCGCGCGCGACGTGCCGGTGACGAGCGCGATCGCGTCAACCGGCGAGCAGGCGACGGTCACTTCGTCGCGGCGCACTTCGACATCCAGCAGTCGCGGACCCTGACTGGCGTAGAACTGGCCGGCCTTTAGCGCGGCCAACAGCGCCTCGGGCTCAAGGTTTTCCGCCTTCACCTCGACAAAGCCGCCGAATGCGTCGTGATCGCCGTTGCGGAAATGCGCGTCGTCGGTGGCGATCGCCGTCAGCCGCCGTCCTTCGTTGCAAAGCTCGTCGAGCAGATAGAAACCGTCGCCGCGATCGGTTTCGACCGCGCAACCATGATTGTAGATCTCCACGGCGTGAGCGGCGTTCAGCGCCCGCCCGTCGCCGATCCGCAATTGCGACCACGCGGGATGAGCGATGGCGACGAACGCGCCCGCGGCGCGCGCGCGCTCCGCCAGCTCAGGCCCGGTCTCGCCCGTACGCGCGGCGGGAAAATCGAGCGGCAGGCCGACGGCGAGAATGTGCCAGAGTTCGCCGACCTGCGTGCCCATCGCGTGCAATTCGGCGCCGATCAACGTAGTGAAATTGTTGGCGCGGAACGCCCGCGTGTCGGTGAGCGGCCAATCGTAGCGGGCGAGGAAGTGGTCGGACAATTCGATAAAGTCGTAGCCCGCGCGCTTATAGGCCTCGATCACCCGTTCAGGTGGCAACGCGCCATCCGAACGGGTCGAATGCGTGTGCAGATTGCCACGCCAGAAGCGGCCGGGCGTCGAGAACGGGGCTACTCGCATGACGATCAGACCTCGTAGTCCGTCGCGCCATAGCCAGCCCCGCTGGGGATTGAAAGTCGGTAGCCGTTCGCCGTCTTGGTCGCGATCGGCTCGATCGGCTTCACGAGACGCGATCCCGCCGCGTCCACCGCCGCCCTGACGGTCGCGCTGGCTCCGAGCAATTCAAGATTGAGACGCGTTGGCAGCACCAGCGTCCGCAAACCCTGTCTCCCCTCGGCGAGCGCCTTTTGCGGCTCGATCCAGACCGAATCGACCGCCTCCCCGCCGTCATGCGCGGCTGCCTGATCAGCGGGCGCCTCGACAATGTAGAAGCGGGTGTCGAAGCGCTTGGGCAGAATCGGCGGCGTGATCCAATGCGCAAACAGCGTCAGCGCTTCGAGCGCGAGCTCCAGATTTTCCGCCGCGAGCCGCTCGCGAAACGGCAGCGTCGAGGCCGCCAACGGACCGCCGCCGCGCCGGCGGGCCAGCAGCACGCCGCATTCCTCGTAGGTTTCGCGGATCGCGGCGACGCGGGCGATGGCCTCAACGTCGTCGCCCGCCAGAGCGCAGTCTTCCGGCTCTGCCTTGCCGCCGGGAAACACCAGCGCGCCGGACGCGAACTCGATTTTATGGTGGCGCACCACCATGAAAACCTGCAACCCGGCCGGCCCGTCGCGAACCAGCAACACCGTCGCTGCAAGTAGCGGTGGTACGATCTCGCCGCCTTCTGACGGCTTCATGGCTAGCGACAAGTGCGGCTCCAAGATCAGGCGATGGCGGGTCAGTCGATCCGAACTCGCCGCGCCAAGTCAAAATCGTCACGCCGTCCGCCCCGTCCCGCTCTTGCCCAGCGCCGCCTGCGCCGCCGCGAGCCGGGCGATCGGCACGCGGAAAGGCGAGCACGAGACATAGTCCAGTCCCACGGTCTCGCAGAAGCCGATGCTGGCGGGGTCGCCGCCATGTTCGCCGCAGATGCCGAGCTTGATGTCAGGGCGCGTCGCGCGGCCGCGTTCGGCGGCCATCCGCACCAGCTCGCCTACCCCCTCCTGGTCCAGCGTCACGAACGGGTCGTTCGGCAGCAGGCCTTTCGATGTGTAGGAGCCCAGGAACGCCGCCGCGTCGTCGCGCGACAGGCCAAGCGTCGTCTGCGTCAGATCGTTGGTGCCGAACGAGAAGAACTCGGCCGCTTCCGCGATCTCGCCCGCGCGTAGCGCCGCGCGCGGCAATTCGATCATCGTGCCGACCTGATAAGGGATCTTCACGCCCGTCTCGACGGCGACCTTGTCGGCCATTTCGACGATGATCTTCTTCACCAGATCGAGTTCCGGCCGCCCCATCACCAGCGGCACCATGATCTCCGCCGTCACGGGCGCGCCTGTCTTACGGGAAGCCTCGACGGCCCCCTCGAAGATCGCGCGCGCCTGCATTTCCGCGATTTCGGGATAGCGTACCGCCAGCCGCACGCCGCGGAAGCCCAGCATCGGGTTGAACTCGTGCAATTCGCTCGCGCGCAGCCGCAGTTTCTCCACCGAAGCGCCGGTCGATTTCGCGACCTCCGCCATGTCATGCTCCGTCTGCGGCAGGAACTCGTGCAACGGCGGGTCGAGCAGGCGGATCGTGACGGGCAGGCCCTGCATGATCTCGAACAGTTCGGCGAAATCCTTGCGCTGCATCGGCAACAGTTTCGCCAGCGCGGCCCGCCGCCCGGCTTCGTCGTCGGCCAGAATCATCTCGCGCACCGCGACGATGCGTTCCCCCTCGAAAAACATATGCTCGGTGCGGCACAGGCCGATGCCTTCGGCGCCAAAACTGCGGGCGGTGCGGGCGTCCAGCGGGGTTTCCGCGTTGGCGCGCACCTTCATGCGCCGCACGCTGTCGGCCCATTGCATGATGATGGCGAAATCGCCGGTCAGTTCCGGCTTCACCATCGCGATCGCGCCGGCGAACACCTGGCCGGTGGCGCCGTCGATCGTCATCACATCGCCCTTTTTCAGTGTTTGGCCGCCAGCGACGAGTTGTTGCTTGTTATAGTCGATGCGGATCGAGCCGCAGCCCGACACGCACGGCTTGCCCATGCCGCGGGCCACCACGGCGGCGTGGCTGGTCATGCCGCCGCGCGTGGTGACGATCCCCTCCGCCGCGTGCATCCCGTGAATGTCCTCCGGCGAAGTCTCCACACGTACAAGTATGGTCTTGCGCCCAGTCTGCTTCAGCGCCTCCGCCTCGTCGGCCGAAAACACGATCTCGCCGCTCGCCGCGCCCGGCGACGCCGGCAGACCGGTCGCGATGGGCTCGCGCTTCGCGTTCGGGTCGATGGTGGGGTGGAGCAGCTGATCGAGCGTCGCCGGCTCGACGCGGGAGATCGCCTCTTCGCGGGTGATCAGCCCCTCGTTCGCCATATCGACCGCGAGCCGCAGCGCCGCCTTGCCGGTGCGCTTGCCGTTGCGGGTCTGCAACATCCAAAGCTTGCCGCGCTCGACGGTGAATTCGAGATCCTGCATGTCTTTGTAATGCTTCTCCAGCAATTGGGTCGTGGCGACGAATTGGTGGAACACCTCGGGCATGATCGCTTCCAGCGAGGGCCGGTCGGAGCCCGCCGCCTTGCGCGCGACTTCCGTGATGTTCTGCGGCGTGCGGATGCCCGCGACCACATCCTCGCCCTGCGCGTTGACGAGGAACTCCCCGTAAAGCTCCTTCGCGCCGGTGGAAGGGTTGCGGGTGAAGGCGACGCCGGTCGCGCTGGTCTGCCCCATATTGCCGAACACCATCGCTTGCACGTTGACGGCCGTGCCCCAATCCGCGGGGATGCTGTTGAGCCGGCGATAGGTGATGGCGCGCGTGTTCATCCACGAGCCGAACACCGCGCCGATCGCCCCCCAAAGCTGGTCTTGCGGCTGCTGCGGGAACGGCTTTTCAGTCATCTGCACGACCTTGGCCTTGTAGTCGACGATCACGGCGCGCCAGTCCTCGGCGACCAGATCGGTGTCGAGCACATAGCCGCGCCGTTCCTTGAACTCTTCGATGATCTCCTCGAAATTGTGGCTGGCCACGTCCAGCACGACATTCGAATACATCTGAATAAAGCGGCGGTAGCTGTCATAGGCGAAACGCTCGTCGCCGGAAGTCGCCGCCAGCGTTTTCACCGATTCGTCGTTGAGGCCGAGATTGAGCACCGTGTCCATCATGCCCGGCATCGAGGCGCGCGCCCCGGAGCGCACGGAGACCAATAACGGATTGGCCGCGTCGCCGAATGTGCGGTCCGTCTGGAGGCCGACGCTGGCGATCGCCGCCTCGATTTGCGCGACGAGTTCGGCGGGATAGCTCGTCCCGTTGGCGTAGAAATAGGTGCAGACTTCGGTGGTGATCGTAAAGCCTGGAGGAACGGGCAGACCAAGCGACGACATTTCCGCCAGATTCGCCCCCTTGCCGCCGAGAAGGTTCTTCAGCTCCCCCCGCCCCTCGGTCTTGTCCGGCCCGAACGAATACACCCACTTCGTCATACGATGCTCCAAAAGTCGGTCGCCTGCGGCTCTAGCGATGCGCGCGCAGCCCGATGGCGAAGGAAACCCAGCCGGCGCCGTGGAACAACAGATCCACACCGAGCAAGGTCCCCAGGACATAGGCGCTCGACAACGGCCAATGGACGACGATGGTCAAGCCAAGCAGAAAAGTCACCGCGCAGCCGAGCCACAACAGGCTGCGGCGCGGCCCCGCGGGAAGCTGGAGGCCGAGATAAGCGCGCACAATCGCCGCGGCGATCAGCCCCGCCCCGATCATCAGCGTCAGAATCGCGGACGCCACGAGTGGGTACAACATGCAGAACACGCCGACGGCGATGTACAACACGCCGCCCAACACCCAGTAGAAGAACGCTCGCCACGAGCGCGCGTGCATGCCGACGCCGATCTCCGCCGCGCCGGCCACCAGAAACAGCACGCCATTCAGCGTCACCATGGCCAGCGTCGATGCAAGCGCGAAGGTCAGCGAAGCGGCCCCGAGCAAAATCAACAGCAGGCCGAACGCGAGGACGGAGCCCCATTTGGCGCGCAGGCGATGGATCGCCTCGCCGAGATTATGGGGAGACGGAACGGCGTCGCTCATCGGCGTAAACCTCCGCTTGCGGGTGCGCGTTCGTCGCCGGCCTCGTGCGGATTGTCAACGCCCGCGCCGCAAATCGCCAAGAATCTGCGCCGCATATTCGACCATCGGCACAATTCGCCCGTAGTTCAACCGGGTCGGGCCAATCACCCCGAGGACGCCGGCGATCCGCTTGTCGGGGCCGCGCAACGGCGCGGCGATCATCGAAGAGCCGGACAGCGAGAACAATTTGTTCTCCGACCCGATAAAGATCTTCACGCCCTCGCCGTTTTCCGCGCGATGCAGCAGATCGATCACGTCGGTCTGGGTTTCGAGATCGGCGAACAGCAGCCGAATGCGTTCGAGATCCTGCGCCTCGCTGGTGGCGCCGATCAGATTGGCCTGCCCGCGCACGATAAGTTGCTGCCGCGAACCTCCCGCCCCCGCCCAAAAGGCAAGCCCGGCGTCCACCAGCCCCGACGCAAGTTCGTCGATCTCGTTCCGGGCCGCGTCGCGCGCCTGCTCGATCTTGACCCGCGCCTCGGCGAGCGTGCCGCCGCGCGCCTGCGCATTGAGGTAATTGCCGGCCTCGATCAGGGCGGAAGCGGATATGCCGGCGGGGATGGCGACGATGCGGTTCTCGACCGCCCCGTCTTCATCGACCATCACCGCGAGGGCTTTTTCCGCCTCGACGCGCACGAATTCGATATGGCGCAGCCGCAAGTCGTCCTTCGTCGTCAGCACCAATCCCGCGCCGTTGGTGAGATGGGAGAGGAGCGTGGTGGTGCGAGTCAGCGCGTTCTCGTAGCCGCCTTCCGCCGCCTCGCGCGCCTGCCGCTCGATGCGTGCGCGCTCCTCGTCGCCGAGTGCGCCGAACTCGAGCAGAGCATCGACATAGAAGCGCAAGCCGCCATGGGTCGGCATCCGGCCGGCGCTGGTGTGGGGGGCGTAGATGAGGCCCATCTCCTCCAGATCCTGCATCACATTGCGGATTGAGGCCGGCGACAGGGTCATCGGCAACAGCCGCGAAAGGCTGCGCGAGCCGACCGGTTCGCCGCTCGCGAGATAGGATTCCACGATGCGGCGAAAGATTTCGCGCGATCTCGCATCAAGGGCCGCGAGCGCGCTCGGCTCCGGCATACGATCCAAAGGTCCGGACATGAAGCCAATGTGGCGAGACAATCGCCGCTCCGCAAGCGCAACCTTGGGACGGCGTTAAGCGCCTCGCGGCCCCGGCAATCGACAAGGCCCGACGCCAGACCTAAATCTGGCGCCCATGTGCAACCTCTATTCGCTATCCAAAGGGCAACAGGCGATCCGTGAACTCGCCGACGCGATGCAGGATTCGACCGGCAATCTGCCCGTCATGCCTGGAATTTTCCCCGACTACGCCGCGCCGATCGTGCGCAAGGGCGCGGATGGCGCGCGCGAACTCACCCTCGCGCGCTGGGGTATGCCGACGCCGTCCTTCGCGCTGGAAGGCCGCAAGAGCGATCCCGGCGTGACCAATATCCGCAACACCGCCTCGCCGCACTGGCGGCGTTGGCTGGGGCCAGAAAGCCGCTGCGTCGTGCCTTTCACCTCGTTTAGCGAAAACGAGGTCTTGGCCGACGGCACGCGACCGCCCGTCTGGTTCGCGCTCGACGAAAGCCGGCCGCTCGCCTTTTTCGCCGGCGTCTGGACGCGCTGGACATCCGTGCGCAAGGTGAAGGAGGGCGAGACGACCAACGACCTCTTCGCCTTTCTGACGACCGAACCCAACGCCGTCGTTGCGCCCATCCACCCCAAGGCGATGCCGGTCATCCTGACGACGCGAGCGGAGATCGACTTTTGGCTCACCGCGCCGGCAAGGGAGGCGCTGGCGCTGCAAAAGCCATTGCCGGACAGGGCGTTATGCATTGTCGCGCGGGGACAAAAAAAGGATGGACCCGCCTCGATTTAGCCAAAGCGTTGGAAAGGCCGGGCTTTCACCCTCATCGCCGGGCCGGCCCGGAAGGCGCGACTTGGTTGGTGCAGACGGTGCGCGGGCCTTCGCGACCGTTGAACGTCTGCGTGCATTGTTGTTGCGTCGCCGCGCTATGAGCCGCGCCCGCGCCGATGGCGCCGCTCGCAGCTTCCGGGGCCGCCAACATGCCGGGTCCGCCGAAAGGGGCTAGAAACTGCGCGCTCGCCGGAGCGGAAACGAGCATCACCCCGGCGAAAACGCCTAGCCGCCAGCCAGTTCGCACGATGCCCTCCTTTTCGTTGCGTCCGGAATTGGACCGTCGTTGTAACTCGACCTTGTGGCCTTTACGTGATCGGCGCGCAAACGGCGAGGCGCAAAAACTCAAGCCTCCGCCTGGTCGGCGAGCCGTCGCGCCTGTCGGTCGGCGGCGAGCGCGTCGATCACCTCGTCCAGGCCTTCGCCTTCGATCAGCCGCTCCAGCGAGTAAAGCGTCAGATTGATGCGATGGTCAGTCATTCGTCCTTGCGGAAAATTATAGGTGCGGATGCGCTGCGAGCGGTCGCCGGAGCCGACCTGATCGCGCCGGTGCTTGGCGCGCTCGGCGTCGGCGCGCTCGCGCTCGCCGTCGAGGATGCGCGAGCGCAGCAACGCCATCGCCCTGGCGCGGTTCTTATGCTGCGAGCGCTCCGCCTGCACGGCGACGACGATTCCGGTCGGCAGATGGGTGATGCGGATCGCCGATTCCGTCTTATTGACATGCTGGCCGCCGGCCCCGCTGGAGCGCATGGTGTCGATCTTGAGATCGCCGTCCTTGATGTCGACGTCGATCTCGCGCGCCTCGGGCATCACCGCGACCGTCGCGGCGGAGGTATGGATGCGCCCCTGCGTTTCGGTCGCGGGAACCCGCTGCACGCGATGCACGCCGCTCTCGTATTTGAGCCGCGCAAAGGCGCCGCGCCCGGCGATTTCGGCGATGATCTCCTTATAGCCGCCCGCCGTGCCCTCGCTCATCGACAACACATCGACCTTCCATCCCCGCGTTTCCGCATATTTGACGTACATGCGAAACAGGTCGCCCGCGAACAGGGCGGCCTCGTCGCCGCCGGCGCCGGCGCGCAGTTCGAGAATGACATTGCTTTCGTCGGCCGCGTCTTTGGGCAGCAGCGCGAGGCGAATGTCGCCCGTCATCGCCGCGATGGCGGCGTCGGCCTCGTCGATCTCGGCGACCGCGATCTCGCGCATGTCGGCTTCGAGCGCGGGATCGGCGAGCATGGTTTCGAGTTCGGCGCGTTCTCGTTGCTTGGCGCGCAGGGTGCGAATCGAGCCCGCCAGCGATTCGAGATCGGCATATTCGCGTGAGATTTCGCCATAGTCCGACCCGCCCGCGCCTTCGCCGAGGCGATGGCCGAGTTCCTCGTGACGGCGCAGAATCGTGTCGAGATGAGCGTCGAGGTTCATGGGCGGGGCGCGCTAAAGACGGACGCCGTGGCGCTCGGCGATCTCGCGCAGCGGCTCCCGCAACGAGTCCCCCTCGCCGTTGTTTTCCAGCAGCGCCAGGACGTCGACGCGCACCGGCGCCAATGGCAGCGACAGCGTCATCGCCTTGATCGGCCCGATCGCGGTCGCCGACATCGAGAGATCGCGGAAACCGAGCGCCATCAGCGTCATAGCCTCAAGCGGCCGCCCGCCGATCTCGCCGCATAGCGCGACCGGCGCGAGCCCAAGCTCGCCCACTTCCGCGATGCGCCTCAAGGCGCGCAGGAACGCGGGCGACAACGTATCGAACCGATTGGCGACGCGCTTGTTGTCGCGGTCCGCGGCATAGAGATATTGCATCAGGTCGTTCGAGCCGACTGACAAGAAGTCGGCCGCGCCTGCGATCTCCTCAAGTTGCCACAAAAGCGAGGGCACCTCCAGCATCGCGCCAAGTTTGATCGATTCGGGCGGGGTGCGGCCAATTTGGGCCAGAAAGGCCAGTTCGCGCTCGAGCAGCGCGCGCCCCCTGCGAAATTCATCGACCGTGGACACCATCGGCAACATCAGGCGCAAGCGCCGCCCCGCGGCGGCGCGCAACATCGCGCGCATCTGAATGCGCAGCAGCGCGGGCTTGTCGAGCCCGATCCGCACCGCGCGCCAGCCGAGCGCAGGGTTCTCCTCCTCCTGCGCCTTCATGTAGGGCAGTCGCTTGTCGCCGCCGATGTCGAGCGTGCGGAACGTGACCGGCTTATCCCCGGCCGCGTCGAGCACGGCGGCGTAAAGGGTCTCCTGCGAATCGAGCCGGGGGAATCGCGAAGCCAGCATGAACTGCAATTCGGTGCGAAACAGCCCGATCGACTGCGCGCCGGTTTCGGCGAGATGCGGCATATCGATCAACAGGCCGGCGTTCATGTGCAGGCCGATCGGCGCCCCATCGAGCGTAGTCGCCGGCGTATCGCGCAGAGCGCGATATTGGTCCTGCTTACGCGCGCGTAACCGCGCCTTCTCGGCATAGGCGGCCTGGACTTCGGGCGGCGGCAGCACATGCACTTCGCCCGTCACGCCGTCGACGATCAGCGCGTCGCCCTGCTCGACGATATCGGAAATGTTGGCGATGTCGCTGACGGCGGGCACCCCGAGCGCGCGCGCGACGATGGCGATATGGCTGGCCGCGCCCGCCTCTTCGAGCACGAGGCCGCGCAGCCGCGAGCGATCATAGTCGAGCAACGCCGCCGGGCTCATCGAGCGCGCGACGAGAATGGCGTTGTCGGGCAATTCCTCGGGCTTCAGGACCAGGCTTTGCCCGGCCAGCTGGTGCAACAGCCGATTGGCGATGTCGGTGAGATCGTGCAGCCGGTCGCGCAGGTAGGGGTCGGTCTGGCGCTGCAATTTGGCGCGCGCGTCGTTCTGCACCCGCTCGACCGCCGCTTCCGCGGTAAGGCCGCCGGTGACGGCCTCGCGCAGCCGGCGCAGCCAACCGCGATCATGCGCGATCATGCGGAACGCTTCCAGCACGTCGCGGTGCTCGCCTTCGGCGCCGTCGTCGCTGCGGTCGATCATTTCATCGACCGAAGCGCGCATCGCCTCGATGGCGGTTTCGAGCCGCGCAAGCTCCGCGCCGACGTCGTCGGCGACGATCTTCGACACCACAATGCGCGGCTGGTGCAGCACGACATGACCCAGGCCGAGACCCTCGGCGATCGGCGCGCCCTTAAGCGCCACCGCTTTGCGAACCGCGACCGCCGAGGGCTGGCCGGCCAGGCCCTGCAATTCGCCCGAGGCGATCATCTCCGCGAGCAGCATCGCGGTCGTCTGCAGCGCCTCGATTTCCTCTTCCGAATAGGTGCGCCGGGCGCGATTCTGCACCACCAGCACGCCGAGCGTCGCGCCGCCGCGCAACACCGGCACGCCGAGGAACGATTGATAGATCTCCTCGCCCGTCTCCGGCTTGTAGGAGAAGGCGGGATGATTCTGCGCGTCGGACAGCGCCAGCGCCTCGGCGGTGGCGGCGATCAGGCCGACCAGGCCCTCGCCCGGACGCATGGTGGTCAGATGCACCGCCGCGCGATTGAGGCCTTCGGTGGCGAACAATTCCAACGGCCCGTCGGCGCGCGCGACATAGAGCGAGCAGACCTCCGCCACCATGTTGGAGGCGATCAGCACGACGATGCGGTCGAGACGCGCCTGAGCGGTTACGGGCTCCGCCATGACTTCGCGGAGCCGCCGAAGCAATAGTCGGGGTCCGCCCGGCGCGCGCATCCGTTATCCCGATTTGCCGGGGCGCCCGCCGCCCCGCGACGGGTCCCCGTTAACTGAGCCTATAGGCTGAGACCAAGGTGCTCGGCAAGGCCGGCCGGGGCGGCGCGGCGGCGCCGTTTACCAATTGTTAACCAAGAGATGATTGAAACCGGGAACCGGGTCTATCGGTCTCGTCCCGCGCGAGGCAAGCCTCGCCGGTCAGACCCCCGGACGAGCGACGCGCACCGCGCGATGCGCGCACGCCATCGAGGAGCACTGGAATGAGCAACGCGACCCAAACCGCCGGATTCGAGGAACAGGTGCGCCACCGCGCTTACGCGCTGTGGGAGAGCGAAGGCCGCCCGTTTGGCCGCGACGCCGAGCATTGGCGCGCGAGCGAGGCCGCCACCCGCGCGGAGCTGTCGGTCTCCGCGCGGCCCAAGAAAACCACGAAGCCCGCGCCGCGCAAAAAGTTCGCCAAACGCGTGACGGCCGCCCCGGAAATGTCGGCAAGCCACTGAAGTCGCGCCGCATCCGGTCCGGCCGGGTCGAGTCCGGCCAAGGCGTGGCCTAACCGAGCGCCCGCTCCATCACCCGGCGCAGCCGGGCCGCGAAGCCCGTGGGGTCTTTCAGCGTCTCGCCCTCGACGAGACGCGCTTCGTCGAGCAGCAACCAGGCCGCGTCGTCGATCAGATCCCGGTCCTTGCCTTCGGCGAAGCGCCTGGCCAGCGCCGCCGTCAGCGGGTGGGTGGCGTTGACCTCAAGCACCGGCTTGACGCGATCCTGCAACCGCCCATGCGCGGCCAGCATCTTTTCGAGCTGCCGGTCGGGTCCGAACTCGGGCGCGACGAGGCAGGCGACGCTGTCGGTCAGCCGATCGGAAGCGCGCGCGTCCTCGATTTCGCCCTCCAGCGTCTGCTTGAAATGGGCGAGCAGCGTAGCGACCTCGGCGCTGGCCTCCGCGGGCGCCGCGGCGCCCTCGACCAGGGCGATCAATTTGATGTCCGCCGCGCCCTGGCTGATCGACTTGAAAGGCTTGCCCTCGTATCCCGCCGCGCTGGAGACCCAGAACGCGTCAACCGGATCGGCCAGCAGCAAGACATCGACGCCGCGAGCGCGGAAGCCTTCGAGTTGCGGGCTGGCGGCGAGACGCTTGGCGTCGTCGCCGGTGAGATAGTAGATCGCCGTCTGGTTCTCGCGCAGATCCTTGACGTAGTCCGCAAGCTTGCGCCCGCCGTCGGCATGTTTCGTCGTCGTGAACTGGGTCAGCTTGTACAAAGCGTCGCGCCGCTCGGGGTCCTCGTAGAGCCCCTCCTTGATGACGGCGCCGAAGTTCTCCCACACCTTCGCGTATTTCTCCGCATCCGTCTCGGCGAGCTTGGTCAGCTCCTGCACGATCCGGTTGGCGACGCCCTTGCGGATCGCGGTGAAGACAGCGCTTTCCTGAATCATTTCGCGCGACACGTTCAGCGGCAGATCGGCGCTGTCCACCACCAGCCGCACGAAGCGCAGCCAGCCCGGCAGCAGATCGGCGTCGGCGGTGATCAGCACGCGCCGCACGTAAAGCTTGGCCTTGGCCTTGCGCTGCGGGTCGAACAGGTCGAACGGCCGCGAGCCCGGCACGAACGCCAGCACGGTGTATTCGTGCCGCCCTTCCGCGCGCCAATGCGCGGTCAGCGCCGGCTCGTCGTACTGGCCCGAGAGCGAGCGATAGTACTCGGTATAGTCCTCCGGCTTGACCTCGGATTTGGCTTTCGCCCAGATCGCGGCGCCGTCGGTCAGCCGCTTGGGCTCCTCGCCCGGCTTCTCCACGATGTCGATCGGCACGGCGACCGCGCCGGAATGCTCCTTGACGATCCGTTCGATCTTATAGCGCTCGGCGTAATCCTTCGACGCCTCGTTGAGCTTCAAAGTGACGCGCGTGCCGCGAACCGGCGCGGCCTCAACGCCAAGCGGCGCGATGGTGTAGGCGCCCTTGCCGTCCGAGGTCCAGCGCCAGGCCTGATCCGAGCCGGCGCGGCGGGTGTCGACGGTCACTTCGTCGGCGACCATGAACGAGGAATAGAAACCGATGCCGAACTGGCCGATCAGATTGCCCGCCTCGCCCTTGTCCGGCCCTTCGGCGGCGATTTTGTCGAGAAAAGCCTTGGTGCCGGAGCGGGCGATGGTGCCGAGCGCGTCAACCAGATCCTCGCGGCTCATACCGACGCCATTGTCGGCGACGGTCAGCGTCCCGGCCTCGGGATCGATGGCGATGCGGATAGCGAAGGGCTCGCCGTCCGCGACAAGATCGGGCCGCGCGATCGACTCGTAGCGCAGCTTCTCGCAAGCGTCGGCCGCGTTTGAGACGAGTTCGCGCACGAAAATGTCGCGCTCGGAATAGACGGAATGCACCATGAGGTGCAGCAGACGCGAAACATCGGCTTCAAAGCTTTGCGTCTTCGCGGCGGCGGCCTCTGCCGTCGTGGCGGATTCGGTCGTCAAGGGCGCCCTCTTGGAATTGGCTTGGAAAAAAACGGCGCACAGGACGTGCCCGGGGCTCATATCGCGTGTTAGCCCGCGCCTTTCAAGGCGCAGCGTCGAGCCCAAAAAAAAGGCGGACCGACTGGGAGGGGGCCCGTCGATCCGCCGGCCTGCGTGGCTTACTCGGGTTCGCCGCCGTCCGGGGGCTGGGGGGCAAATACACCGGACGGCGAGCGAACCACGCGCTTCGCGGCTCACCTCGTTTTTTACCGATTGGTGGGGCGCGCGGTTGACGCAATTACGGCGACATCAAGGCACACGTAACGCTCGCGTGAGCGGGTTTGACGATTTACGGCCGTTGCGTCTTTCTCGTCGCCACACGCTTCGAGGCCGCTGTCTTGCGCGCACGCGCTTCGGGCGTCAGATGCGCGCCTCTGAGCCTGACAGGCGGCTTGACCACGCTTTTCAACACCGCTTTAGCCCCTTCCGCCTCCACCGGTTTGGCCTCCTTTTGCGCGGAATAGGCGCTAACCGGAGAGGTCTCCTGTTCGTCAGCGGACCCGCCCCGCGCGGCCATAACAGGGCCCGTCCAGCCGGGCTTGGCGCCGATGAACACTGGCGTCGGCTCGAACGACACTTTCTCGTCGGCGATATCGCCGGCCGCCGGCGGCGCCGCCATGGCCGAAGCCACCATCGGCAGGCCGACGCGGCCGGTCATGAAAGCGGCTGAGCTTTCGGCGACCGCGGACGCGACGAAATCCTCCTGCATCGCAATCATGGCCGCTTTGCCGCGACCGCGGCAGATCGCGTCGCGCATGTTCGGCGGTTCCGTCACGGCGGAGGACGGCAACGCGTCGAGCATCTGCCCGGTTCCGCTCATCGCGAAGCCGCGATCGAACAGCATCGCCGCCTCGTTGGTGCGCATACGCGGCGAAGGCGAGCCGAACACCACAACGATCAGCCGTCGCCCCTGGCGTTCGGCGGTGGCGACGACGTTCCAGCCGGCGGGACAGGTGAAGCCGGTCTTCATGCCGTCGGCGCCGGGATAGCGCCCGATCAAGCCATTATGATTGCGAATTATTTTGTCGCCGAGTTGCAGCGCGCCGATGCTGTAAAGCCCCGTCTGCTCGGGAAAATCCTTCAGCAGGGCGCGCGCCAGGATCGCCATGTCGCGCGCCGAGGAATAATGATCCTCACTATGCAGTCCGTTCGGGTTCACGAAATGCGATTCGCGCATCCCCAGCTTCTTCGCCGTCGCATTCATCTCCATCGCGAAGGCTTCGACCGAACCGGAAACGCCTTCGGCGACCGTGACGGCGATGTCGTTTGGCGATTTCACCATCAGCATCTTCAGCGCATTGTCGAGCGTGACCAGCGTGCCCGGCCGGAAACCCATTTTCGACGGCGGCGCCCGAAACGCGCGCGCCGAAACCCGCAGCGGCGTATCCATCGTCAGCCGGCCGTCGTGCGCCGCATTCAGCGCGACATAAACGGTCATCAGCTTGGTGGTGGAGGCCGGAAACCACGGCTCGGAGGCGTCCTTCTGCATCAGCACCTCGCCCGTCTGGGCGTCGGCGACGAGATAGGGCTCGGCGGCTTTCGCTGCGCTGAGACCGGTAAGGACCAGTGCCAATACGAACGCGGTTCGGAGAGTTTGCATCATACGGAGCCAACTCGCTGAAGGGGGGCCGAAGGGGCCGCTTTGCCGGCATCGTTAAAGCCATTTGGCCAGCCGCTCAAGCGCCCGATGCGTTACATCAAATGAAAGCGCTTGGAATGGGGCGCCTCCGCGCCCGCCTTCGCCGGGAAAACCGGGGCCAACAGTTCCCCCATGCGCGCGGCGGCAGTCTGCAGCGCGCTATTCGCGTCGCCGGCACGCAATCCAGCGCCGAGTTCAGCGATCAGCCCGCGCCACACCGCATGGGGGATATGCGCGTCGAGCCCCGCATCGGCGACGACGCGGGCGTATCGCTCGGTCAGCGAAATATAGAGCAGCACGCCGCTGCGATCCTCGGCATGGCCGAGTCCGCGCTGCGCGAATTGCACGATCGCCGCGCGATAACAGGCCGAGCGACGATGCGCGCGCGCGGCGAGCGCCGCGCGGACGGAGGCAAGGCTGAGCAGGCCGAGCCCCAGCGCGAACACGGCAAGCTGAATGCTAAATATCCGGCTCGGCGAGAGCGCGGTGAAGATCAAAAGCGGCCAGGGCGTCGCCAGGGCGAGCGCCGCCAGGCCGAGCATCGGCGCGAGCGCGTAATCGGCCGAACTCTCCGCCACGACGCAACAGAGCGAGGCGCGTGTTCGCGCCTGCGCGGCGGCGAAGGCGGCCTCGATTTCGGGGGCCGCGCCGGGGTCGATCCGCATCACCAGTCTCCCGAGGCGCCGCCGCCGCCCGACGAACCGCCCCCGCCCGAGAAGCCGCTGTCGGAGCTGCCCGAGGACCAACCCCCCGACGATCCGCCGCCCGTATTGATCGGGACGACCCACGCCCCGCCCGTGCGACGCCCGCGCCGGCTGATACTCCTGATCATGAATATGATGAACAGGAAGATCGCAAATGTCGCGTAATTGCCGATGTCGGCGGCCGGCTTATTGGCCGACTTCATCTGTGGCTTCCACTCGGACGCGTCCACGGTCAGCGCTGTGACGATGTCCTCGACCGCGCGCGTGACGCCGCCGTCGTAATCGCCTTTCTTGAAGCGCGGCGCGGCGGCGTTGGCGATGATGAGCTTCGAGGTGGCGTCCGTCAGCGTGGCTTCCAGTCCATAGCCGACCTCGATCCGCATCTTGTGGTCGCTCGGCGCGATGACGAACAGCACGCCATTATTCTTCTGCGCCTGCCCTAGATTCCAATGTCGAAACAGCGTGTTGGCGTAGGTCTCGACATCCTGGCCGTCGAGCGAGGGAATCGTCGCCACGACGAGCTGAATGGTCGATTTCTGCTCGAGATCGGCGAGTTTGCCCTCGAGGCTCGTCTTTGTCGCAGGCGACAGAATATGCGCGTCGTCGACCACGCGGCCGGTGAGCGCGGGAAACGCCGTCGCCGCCCAAACGGCGGCGACGCACGCCAGCCAGATCAGCGCGACGGCGAGGGCGCGCGGAGCCGCCCGCCGGATCAGAACTTCACCTTCGGCGCGACCTGCGATTCCGCCGTGGCGGTGAACTCGGCCATCGCTTTGTTGCGGGAGTAGAAGGTCGAGGCCCAGATCACGCCGGGAAAGGTCCGCAATTCCGTATTATACGCCTGCACGGCGCCGATATAATCGCGCCGCGCCACGGCGATGCGGTTCTCGGTGCCTTCGAGCTGGCTTTGCAGGCTGAGGAAATTCGCGTTCGACTTGAGGTCGGGATAATTCTCGCTCACCGCGAGCAGCCGCCCCAGCGCGCCGCTCAAGGCGTTCTGCGCGTCCTGCACCGCTTTGACCTTGGCCGGGTCGGTCAGGTCGTTGGCGTCGATATGGATCGAGGTCGCCTTGGCGCGCGCTTCCGTCACCGCGACCAGCACGTCCTTTTCCTGCTTGGCGTAGCCCTGCACCGTCGCAACGAGATTCGGGATCAGGTCGGCGCGGCGCTGATATTGATTCTCGACGTCCGACCAGCGCGCCTTCGCGCTTTCCTCCAGGGTCGGGATGTTATTGACGCCGCAGGACGCCAGCGACAGCGACAGCGCCAAGACGAGCGCGGGCGCACGCAGGCGGACAAAATTCGGCATGAAGCGGCTCCGTGACGACAAGGGCGCCGCCCGTGTACACCGCCCGGCGGCGCTGTTCAAATAGGCGGCCAGGGGCGCATTTCCCGCCACGTCGAGTAGCGAACCGCCTTGCGGCGCCGTAACAGAGGCGCGTGGCTTCCTCCCCCGAACGCGCCCTCGCCTTCCTGTTGCCGACCGCGATCGGTCTTTACGCCTGCTTTCAGGGCGTACAGGCGATCTTCGCGCCGGACCGGATCGAATTGATCGCCCCTGCCGCCAAGGTCGCCGACATGGCTTGGCTGACGGTGATGTGCGCCGCCACGGGCGTGGCCGGCCTCGTCGTCATCGGCGCCGCCTCGGACGCCACGACCAGCCGTTTCGGTCGCCGCGCGCCCTGGCTCGCCGGCATGGCCGCGCTGACGCTCCTGTTCGCCGCGTTGCTGTCGCAGCAGGGGTCGGTCGGCGGCGTTGCGCTCTGGTTTGGCGCTTTGTGGTTCACGCTGAACGGCTTTCAGGCCGCGTTGCTCGCCATATCGCCGGACCGCGTGCCGGAGCGGCTGCGCGCCCGCGCCTCGTTCCTGTTCGCTATCGCCGGCCCCATCGGCGGGCTCATAGGCGTCAATCTCGCGGCGCGGCTGTCGCCGAACCTGGGTTACTTCGTCCTGTTCGGCTATCTCGGGCTGGCGACGGCTCTGTTTCTCGTGTTCGCGCCCGAGGGGCCGTTCGACGGCGCAAGACCGCCGCGCGCCGCACCCGGCCGTTTGCGCCTCGCCGCGTTGACCAGTTTCGCCAACCACGATTTCGCGCTGGCGTGGACGTTCCGCGTGTTGATGTTCTCCGCGCAATTCGCGATCAACAACTATCTGCTTTACATCCTGCGCGACTACATCGGCGAAGCGGCCCAGCCCGGCCACGACGCCCGGGGCGCCGCCGGGCTGATCGGCGCCGTACGCACGGCGGCCACGCTGACCGCCATATTCGCCGGCCATCGCCTGGCCGCGCGCACCTCGCGCCGCCGCGTGTTCGCGCAGGGCTATGCGGTCTTGATGTCGCTGGCGATGCTCGCGCCGGCGCTGTCGCCGAGTTGGACCGCCATGCTGGTGTTCGCCGGCCTCGGCGGCCTCGCGATGGGGGGCTATGCCGCCATCGACCTGACGCTGATGTCGCGCGTCCTACCCGATCGGCACACGGCGGGGCGCGATCTCGCCTTGCTGGTGATGGCGGGCGCGACGGCGCAATTTGTCGCCCCGGCCATGGCGAGCCTTCTGATCGGCGCGTTCGGCTATCCCGCTCTGTTCCTCGCCAGCGCAGCGGTCACGGTCGCCGCCGGCGCTGTGGTCGGCCGCCTGCGCAGCGTCGATTGAGAGATCAGTGCGCTTCGTCCCAGTTGGCGGCGGCGCGCGCGTCGACCAGCAGCGGCACGTCAAGGGTCAGCGCCGGCGCCGGCGCCTGCGACATCACCCTGGCGACCAGCGCGATTGTCGCCACGAACTCGGGGTCAGGCGCTTCGAACACCACGTCGGGAAGGACCAGCAACAACATGCGCGCGCGCAAGGTCGCCTTCGCCAACTCGCCGTCCATTCGCGTCATGGCGCGGCGAATGATGTCGGCGGCCGAGCCCTGAATCGGCGCGTTGATGGCGGCGCGCTCGTTGAAGGCGCGCTCCGATGGGTTGGAGGCGTTGATGCGCGGGAAATGGCATTTGCGGCCGAAGATGGTCGTGACATAGCCGTCCGCCCGCGCCCGTTTCTTGGTCGCCTCCATATAATCGCGGATGCCGGGAAAACGCTCGAAATATTTGCGGATATAGGCCCCCGCCTCCTCGCGCGAAATACCGAGTTGGTTGGCGAGGCCGAACGCCGATATGCCGTAGATGATGCCGAAGTTGATCGCCTTGGCGCGACGCCGGATCTCGCTCGGCATGCCCGCGATCGGCACGCCGAACATCTCGGAGGCCGTCATGGCGTGAATATCGAGCCCGTCGGCGAAGGCTTGTCTCAACGTAGGCAGATCGGCGATATGGGCGAGCAGCCGGAGTTCGATCTGGCTGTAGTCGGCCGAGATCAGTTTGCAGCCTGACGCGGCGACGAAAGCGCGGCGGATGCGCCGCCCTTCCTCGTTGCGGATCGGGATGTTCTGCAAATTCGGTTCCGACGACGACAGCCTGCCTGTCGTCGTCGAGGCCATCGCGAAACTCGTGTGCACGCGCCCCGTGGTCGGGTTGACATAACCCGGCAACGCGTCGGTGTAGGTCGATTTGAGCTTCGACAATTGCCGCCAGTCGAGAATTTTTCGCGGCAGCACGTGGCCCTCTTCCGCCAGATCCTCCAACACGCTGGCGTTGGTTGACCACGCCCCGGTCGGCGTCTTCTTGCCCCCAGGCAATCCCATCTGCCCGAACAGCACGTCGCTGATCTGTTTGGGGCTCCCCAGATTGAGCGGTCCGCCGACCAGGGTCTGAATCTCCGCCTCGATCCGCGCCATCCCTTGCGCGAATTCGCCCGACAGGCGCGAGAGAATGTTGCGATCAATCGAAACGCCACGCGCCTCCATCCGCGCCAAGGTCGCCACCAGCGGCCGCTCCAGCGTCTCGTAAACCGTCGTCAACCCTTCCGCGACCAGCCGCGGCTTCAACACCCGCCACAGCCGAAGCGTGACGTCAGCGTCCTCGGCGGCGTAGGCGGTCGCCTTGTCAATCGGCGCGCGCGCAAAGCCGATGAAACTACGGCCGGAGCCGGCGACTTCCGAAAACGCGATCGGCTTGTGCCCGAGCCAGCGCTCGCTGAGCCCATCCATGCCGTGGCCTTCGTTATGGACGCCCGAATCCAGCACATAAGACATCAGCATCGTGTCGTCGTAAGGCGCGACCTCGACACCGCGTTGTTTGAAAATATGCCAGTCGAATTTGACGTTCTGCCCGACCTTCAACACATGGCGGGCTTCGAGCAGCGGCTTCAGCCGCGCCACGACGTCCTGCTCGCGCAGTTGATCCGGCAACAGTCCGTCGCCAAACAATCCCTCGCCTTGCACATGGTTGATCGGGATATAGCAGGCCTCGCCCGGCGCCATCGCCAGCGAGGCGCCGACGAGTTCGGCCTGGATCGGATCGAGCGAATTCGTCTCCGTATCGAAGGCGACGACGCCGGCCTCGTAGGCGCGCGCGATCCAGGCGTCGAGATCACCGAGCGAGCGCACCGCCGGATATTTGGAGACATCGAAACTTTCGCCGCGCGCCGCCGCCGCGCGGGCGCTCGCCAGCGACTTCGGCGTCGGCGCTTCGTCGGCGGGCGCGGCGGGCGCGGTCTCGACCAGCGGCGCCTCGGCGGGCGGCGCAAGCGCTTCGCCATTGCGGCCGCGCCAACCGGCGGGACCGACGAAGGCGGGATCGGGCTCGACGGCGTTCGACTCCAGCCCGCAAATCTCGCCGACGCGGCGCGTTATGGTGGTGAACTCCATCGCCTTCAGGAACGCGATCAGCTTCTCGCCTTCGAGCTTCGGCAGTCCCAGCGAATCGAGCGGCACTTCCAATTCGACGTCGCGCACCAATGTCACGAGCCGTTTGGAGATGCGGATCAGTTCGATCGCTTGCGGATTGGTCAGGGTCTCGCGCCGCTTGGGTTGTTTGATCTCGCCCGCGCGCGCCAGCAGCGTGTCCAGATCGCCGTATTCGGTGATGAGCTGCGCCGCCGTTTTAACCCCGATTCCCGGCGCGCCGGGCACGTTGTCGGTGGAATCGCCGGCGAGCGCCTGCACGTCCACCACGCTCGAAGGCGGCACGCCGAAATAGTCGATCACTTCGGCCACGCCGATGCGCCGCTCTTCGCGCCGGTTGTCGCCCGTGCCCGAGGCGGGGTCGAACATGGCGACGCCGGGCTCGATCAGTTGCATCAGATCCTTGTCGGCGGAAACGATCAGCACGTCGGCGCCGCGCGCGCGCGCAAGCTGCGCATAGGTCGCGATCAGATCGTCGGCCTCGTATTTGTCCTGCTCG
>JANLPL010000262.1:0-30169 GCA_031367195.1 Bradyrhizobium sp. | reverse complement strand
GCCAAAAGGCGGCGAAGCTTTTTAAGCGCCCGCTTGGACTGGTTCCTGTGAACGAGGCGGTCGATAAGTGAGACGTTTCCCGCGTGCGTCACAGGCCGCACGCTCGGCCCGTTCCGTATCATCAATGCCGAGCTTGACTCGGTTCGAATAGCGGAAATCGAACTCGGCAAGATAGCGGTGAAGGGGATGTTCCGCGCAGTGCTGATAAACGCCCGTCATCCCACGCTTGAACACGCCGAAGAACCCTTCAACCGTGTTCGTTGTGATGAGCTTGCCATTTTCTTTACGAACGTATTCCTCGGCGCTATGATTGACGGCCTCGTGCGCTTCAAAGTTCTTGCCTAGCGCCTTGTAATGCTGAGCTTCGTCGGTGTTGATCGTGCTGTCCAAGACAACATGCTCGCCGATGACCTTCTTAAGCGTCTCAACGGTCAAATCGTTGACTTTGACGGAGATTGCGCGACCACCGCGTTCGAGCATCGTAAGAACCTTGCGCTTCGTCGCCGTGCCACGCTTGGCCTGCCAGCCCTTGCCGGAAACGAAAATCTGATCGGGTTTGCCGATGAAAGTCTCGTCAATTTCAACCGTCTTGCCCTTGCCGCCAAGAGGTTCTGGGTCGGGAACGGTCATCGCTTCGCGCACGCGATGCGCCATGAACCATGCCGTCCGATAGGAGCCTAGGCCTAGGTCGCGCATAAGTTGGTGAGCGGATACCCCTTTCTTGCTCCCCGCCATCATACGAAACGCCAACGCCCACTTGTGCAGAGGAATATGGGAGGATTCCATGACGGTGCCGACTGTGACAGAGAACTGCTCAGCGCATTCGCGACACTTGTACAGGCCTGGACGATGTGCGTTGCCCTCAAACTTGGTCGCTTCGTTGACCGCTTTGCAATGCGGACAAACTGGGCCTTCGGGCCAGTGAAGATTTTCGAAGTAGGCGCGGGCAGCGTCTTCGTCGTGAAAAATTGGGTTGGTCAGGTCGATGGACATGGTGCGCTGTTCCTATGCCAAGAACAATGCCGGAACGAGTTCGGTTTGTCAAGTGCATAATTCCCTTTTTTGTTCCCCCTTGGGTAAGGTTTTCTTTGCGGGGAAGCCGAACCCATACGCGCAAAAGCGCCTTATTCCAGCGCGAAATTCCGAAATTCCTCGTCGTGGCCGGCGTGCGGGCCGGGATCGTCGGGGGCGTTGGCGAGAGCTGTCGCGCTGGCGGCGGCGAGGCGGCGCGCCGGACGGGGCGGGGCCAGGGCTTCCGGGCCGGCCTTCATCGCGGGGAGCGGCGCAAGCGGGGTGGGTGGCGGCGGGCCCGGATGCAGCGTGATCGGCGGGCGCAACGGTCCGCCGGCGCGCTCGTCGGGCGTGCGCCATACGAAGGCGTCGAGCGTCCCGTCGGGTGCTGCCGGAGCCCAGCGTTCGGCGACAAATCCACCGGCGACCCAGGCGCGGTCGCGACGCGCGCGCGAGGCGCGCGACAGCCATTCGCGCACCGCGCCGTCGTCGCCGCCAGCCTCCTCGATCTCGGCCATCAACAGGCAGGCGCGGCCCGTCGGCCGCCCGCCCTCCCCGTCCAGCAGCGGCGCCAGCGTTTTGCGCGCGGCGTCGTGTTCCTGCGCCTCGAGCTGGGCGCGCGCGACGGTGAGCACGCTCTCGGGATCGGACGGCGCGACGCGGGCGAGCGCCCGGGCGCGGGCGAGCCGATCGACCGCGGAATCGCCGGGGCGCAGGCGCACATAGGCCTCCGCGAGATCGGGATGCGGACTGGCGCGATAGGCGGTCTCCAGCAGCCGCGCGGCGCGGCGCAGATCGCCGGTCGAAGCCGTCAGTCTGGCGCAAAGCGCCGCGGCGGGAACCAGGCTGGGCGCGAGATCGAGCGCCTCGCGGGCGAGCGTCAGCGCGCCTTTGGCGTCGCGCTCGGCGCGTTCGGCCGCCAGCGCCGTCTTCAGGACAGCGCGCCAGCGTTGCGCGGTCGGGCGGGAGATCAGCCGCGCCTGCGCGTTGGCCTCCACCGTCGCCAGCGCATGGGTCCAATCGCCGCGCGCGGCGTAGTCCTCAAGCACGGCCTGGGCCGCCCAGGGCGGCGTGGCGCGGGCGAAGGCGCGCCGGGCGTAACCGATCGCGGCCTCCGCATGACCCGCGCGCCGCGCCTCGATATGCAGGCCGCGCAGGCCAAGGAGGTGGGTGTCGTCCTGCGCCAGCATGTCCTCGAAGGCGGCGACGGCGCCGACGCGGTCGCCGGCGAGCTGGGCGGCCTGGGCGCGCAGCAGCATCGTCAGCGATTCCTCGCCGAAGTGGCGGCTGGCCTCGCGCGCGCAGCGCTGCGCCTCGCGCAGGTCGCCAGCGCCGACCGCGATCATGCCGCGCGACAGCGCCGCAAAGCCCTTTTCGCGCCGCCGCGCGCGGCTCGCCAGCGCGATGAGACCCGGCGCGCGCGCGATGAATTTGATCAAGCCCGACAGCAGCGCCAGCGCGACCAGAAACGCCGCCGTCAGCCCCAACGCCCGCATCAGCGTGACCTTGTACTCCACGCCCGCCCAGGTTAGCACCACGGCGCCGGGATGGTCGGCGAGCCAGTAAAGGCCCCAGGCCCCCGCGCCCAGCGCGGCGAGGAACGCCAACAGACGCAACATGTTTCCCCCTACCTTGCCCCTACCTTGCGCCGAGATCGGCGAGCGAGCGCTGCGCCAACTCCGCGGCCGCTTTTGTCGCCGCCAGCCGCGCCGCGACCTTGTCCATCCACGCCCTGGCCGCATCCCGCGCCGCCGGCGGCGGCGCCGGCATGACCGACAGCGCGGCGGCGAGATCGCCGCGCGCAAGAGCGGCCTCAACCTGAGGGACGCCGCCGGCGCCATCCGTTTGACGACTTTCGCCGAGCTTACGCACTTGCACCAGCCCCTGCGCCCAATCCCATAGTCCGGTCGAGGCCGGCGCAAGGCTCGGCGCGAGTTCGCCGAACGCGCGGGAAAGCTGAAACAGCGACGGCGCGCCGCGCTCGGCATAGACGCGCAACGGCGCCAGCGCCGCCGGCTCGACGCCAAGCCGGTCGAGCGCGGCGAGTTCGTCGCGCAGCGGCTCGCCCGCGGCGAGACGATCCCGCAGCGCCAGCGCCGCAAGGGCGCGAGCGGTCGGCGGCGCGTCGCTCAGAGCCGCCGCGCCGGCGCGCGCGGCGCGAGTCTCGCTCTTGGGCGCGAACAGCGCGGTCTCGGCCTTGGCGAGGCGGCCGCGCAAAGCCTCAAACTCGCCGCGCTGCGCGCCGCCAGCCCGATTCACGCGCGCCAGTTCGGCGGCCAATGGCGCCAGGCGCGAATCGACGGCGGCGCGCTCCGCCTCAAGCGCGGCGATCTTTTGCGCCAACGCCTCCGTCACCTGGCGGTCCGGCAGCCGCGACAGCACGTCCTTCAACCCGGCGAGGCTCGTCTTGAGCGCGTCGAGCCCCTCGGCCGTCGGCCGCGCCGCAAGCGCGGCGATCTTTTGCGCCAGCGCCTCCGTCAGCTGGCGATCCGGCAGCCGCGACAGCGCATCCTTCAACCCGACGAGGCCCGTCTTGACCGCGTCGAGCCCCTCGGCCGACGGGCGCGCTTCGAGCGCGGCGATCTTTTGCGCCAGCGCCTGCGTCACCTGACGGTCCGGCAGCCGCGACAGCGCGTCCTTCAACCCGGCGAAGCTCGACTTGACCGCGTCGAGCCCCTCGGCCGCCACCGCGGCGCGGGAAAGCCCATCGGCGAAGTCGCGCCGTTGCGACGCCGCCGCCTGTTCCAGCGCGTCGAGCCGCCTGCCCAGTTTCAAAGCGGCGTCGGGCGGCGCGGCGGCGAGCAGCGCTTCCGCCGTCTTTAGGCGTTCGTCGAGGGTTCTGGCGCCTGATGCCTGCGTCTTGGCGGCGTTCTCCAGCCCGACGACGCGGGGATCGAGCGCCTCGCCGGCGCGCGCCAAAACTTCCAACGCCTCGACCCTGGCCGCGAGCGCCCCGTAATCCGGCCTTGTCGCATAGACCAACGCGCCGGTCAGCAGCGCGCCGCCGACGGCGCCGAGCATCAGCGGGGCGCTAATTTTGAACGCGGGCGACGCGAGCGTGACGCGGCGGGCGTTCGCATGGGCGGTCTGACCCTCGATAACGATCGACTCCCTTGGACGTCGCGGAGGCGACGGACGCGGCGGCGGACCTTCGTGGATATTGTCGTCGCCTGAGCCGGCCATTCTCGACCCGATGTTTTAACAAGGCTTCTATAGGCTGAACGGCGCCGTAACGAAACCGGACAGGTCAGGCGCCGAAAGGCAAGCGATCCGACAGCGCCGATTCCAACGTGTCGAGCAGCAACCCCTCCTCCGGTCGCTGCGGCCAGTAAACATGGGCAAATCCGCGCGCCGCGAGCGGCGCGGCGACGTCGCGCGACAGGCAAACATGCGGCATCCCGCGGAACATCGCCGCGAGTCCCGCCCGTTCCGCGCAAAGCGCCGCCAGCTCGGCGCTGCGGCTGGAATAGTGCAGCGCCGCCGCCGCGCCGCCCACGACCTGCGCCTCGGCCGCGTCCCAGCCGGCGCGGGCGCGCGCTTGGTAGAGCGCAAGCGCCTCGACCCTATCGCCGAGCGCGGCTTCCAGCTCCGGCTTCCGATCGCGCCCGGCGAGATAGAGCGCGTGGCCCGGGGGCAGCGTCGGCAGCAGCGCGGCGACGTCGGCGGCGGGCGCCGAAAGGCGCGAGAACCCCGCGCGGCGCGCAGCGGCGGCGGTCTTTTCGCCCACGACATGCAGCGGCAGCCCGCTCAGGGCCTGCAATACGGCGGGAATAGCGAAATCGAACGCCTTGGCGCTGGTGGCGATGGCGAAATCGAACGCTCCCGTCGGCGCCGGCGCATCGGTGGCGCCGATCTCGATCACCGGCGCGCAGGCGGCGCCAAATCCGCGCTGCGCCAGCGCCGCCGCCGAGCCTGCCGCATCGTCGCGCGCGCGAAACAGCGCAATCCTCGCCTTTCCCGCCATGACGTTAGGGGTAAACCCTGTCGCGCCGCGCGCCAAGCGTATAGAGATGCGGCGTATTCGGATTCGTGGACCCACATGCGCGTTCTGGGACTGGAAACCACCTGCGACGAGACGGCGGCCGCCGTCGTCAAGCTCAAACCGGACGGCTCGGGCGAAATCCTGGCCGACGAGGTGATGAGCCAGATCGCCGCCCACGCCGCTTACGGCGGCGTGGTGCCGGAGATCGCCGCGCGCGCCCATGTCGAGGTGCTCGACGGGTTGATCGTGCGCGCACTGGAAAAAGCGCGGATGCGGGCGACCGAGATCGACGGCGTCGCGGCGGCAGCCGGGCCAGGTCTCATCGGCGGCGTGCTGGTCGGCCTTTCCGCCGCCAAGGGCATCGCCATCGCCGCCAACAAGCCTTTCATCGCGGTCAATCATCTCGAAGGCCATGCGCTGATCCCGCGCATCGACGGACGCCTAGGCTTTCCCTATCTGCTGCTGCTCGCCTCGGGGGGGCACACGCAGATTCTCGCCGTCGAGGGCGTGGGCGAATATGTGCGGCTCGGCGCCACGATGGACGACGCCATCGGCGAGGCCTTCGACAAGACGGCCAAGCTGCTGGGTCTCGGCTATCCCGGCGGCCCGGCGGTGGAGGCGGCGGCGAAAGGGGGCGACCTCGAACGCTTCGCCCTGCCCCGCCCGATGCTCGGGCGGCCCAACGCCGATTTCTCGCTGTCCGGCCTTAAAACCGCCGTGCGCCACGCCGCCATGGCGGCGGCGCCGTTAACGTCCCGCGACGTTGCGGATCTGTGCGCTTCGTTCCAGGCGGCGGTGGTCGATACGATCGAGGATCGGCTGCGCGTGGCGCTGGGCATGTACCGTCAGCGCGGAAAATCAGCGAAGGCGCTGGTGCTGGCGGGCGGCGTTGCCGCCAATGGCGCGATCCGCGCGACGCTGTCGCGCTTCGCGCAACAAAGCGGCCTGCCAATGATCGCGCCGCCGTTGCGCCTTTGCACCGATAACGGCGCGATGATCGCCTGGGCGGGGATCGAGCGGCTGCGGCTGGGCAAGACCGACGATCTCGCCACCCCGGCGCGGGCGCGTTGGCCGCTCGACCCCAACGCCGAGCGAGCCCGCAACAACAAGGCTTAGGTCGGAGCAGACCTTACGTCGGAGAAGGCGTCGGGGTCGGCGCCATCGTCGGCGAGGGGGTCGCTGCGGCCTTGGCGGCGGCCCTTTGCTTCTGCACCTTGTGCATGTGATGGCCCGCGATGCAGCCGCCGACAGCGCCGAGCACCGCGTGATGGTGGGCATAGTGACCCGCGACCGCGCCGGCGGCGGCGCCGGAGAGACAGCCGACCGCCTGCGCCGGAGCGGGCGCAAGGGCGGGAACGGCGGCGAGGCTCAGAGCCAAGGCTCCGGCGGCGAAAACTGAACCGAGTTTCATGAGCATCCTCATGCCAGGCGCGAGGCGCCCGCGACCGCGCGCCGGCGGCACGCCGGGCAGGATTTAGGCGACGCGACAGACACCCGCAAGGGGCGCCCCTTATGCGCCGAGCGCCGCCCGCATGTCCTTGACCGTCGCCGGCTCACCCCCCGCCGCGCGCACACGGACGACCGCGTCCTCGACCAGCGCGACATTGCCATGCGCGCAGCCGAACGGCGCGTCCTCCAGCCCCACCCTGACATGGCCGCCCAGGCTCACCGCGCGCGGGATCAACGCGGTCACGTCCACCCCGAGCCCGGCGATCATCCAGGGCGCCCCCGGCGCCTCCCGGTCGAGCAGCGCGACATGGGCGTCGAGCGCGAAAGCTTCGGGCGGAAAGCCGAAGGCGAAGGTCTGCGAGAACATGAAGCGATAGAGGGGCGTTTTCGTGCGCGCCGCGCGCGCGAGCGCCGCCCCGGCGCGGGTGAAGCCCGGCTCGTAGATCGCATAGGCCGGGTGAAAGCCGTAGCGCACGGCGAGCGCGAGGCCGTGGCGAATTTCGGCCTCCGCATTAAGATATGTCGGCGCCGGCTCGCGTCCCGGCTCAAGCGTCGTAAAGTTGACGCTGCCGGGATCGACCACCGCGAATTCCAGCAACCCGCGTGCGCCGAGCGCCTCGATATGGGCGAACCGGGCGTCCGTCCCGCTCATCGGAATCGAGGGATAGACGGGAACGTCGATCTCGGCCCTGATCCCTTCGATGATGCGGGCATAGACCTGCCAGTCGAACGTCTGCGGCCCGCCGCCGTCATAGGCGTGGACATGGACGATGCTGGCCCCCGCCCTGGCGCAGGCGATCCCCTGCGCGACGATCTCAGCCACCTCGTCGGGCGCGCCCGGCTGGCGCGCGCGCCCCCACGGTCCGTTCAGCGCAACTTCGATCCAGACCTTGCCCATCGCCTCACCTCGCCGCCGCGCGCCGCACGATTCGCCCTTCATCGACGCCGCCCGGCAACACCCCATAGTGATGCGCCCCGCGCGATTCCAGCCGTGCGCGGCAAAACGCGTCGGCGACCGCGCCCGGCGCCGCGCGCACCATCGCCGCGCCTTGCAGCCCCAGCGCCAGCCGGTCGCAGAAATCGCGCGCGCGCGCCTCGAAATCGTTGGCTTGGCGCAGGTCGCCCTTCAGCGCCTCGACATGCGCGTCCAGCGCAGCGCACTCGCCCCTCGCCTCGCCGACTTCAGTAAAATAGGCCTCCAGCGTCTCCGGCGTCTTGGAGATCGCGCGCATCACGTCAAGGCACTGCACGTTGCCGCTGCCTTCCCAGATCGCATTGACCGGCCCTTCGCGATAGAGCCGCGGCAGGGGCGATTCCTCCATCACGCCGGAGCCGCCGATACATTCCATCGCCTCATAGGCCAGTTGCGGCGCGCGCTTGCAGATCCAGTATTTGCCTAAGCCCGTTCCCAGCCGCACCAGCGCGTCCTCGCCAGCGTCGAGTGCGCGCGCGAGCCGCAAAGTCAGCGCGAGCGAAGCTTCCGCCTCCAGCGCCAGATCGGCGAGCACGGCGCGCATGATCGGCTGATCGATCAATTTCGCCCCGAACGCGCGCCGCTGGCTGCAATGGTCGATCGCCTCGCTCACCGCGCGCCGCATTAAGGCCGAGGAGCCGATCATGCAATCGAACCGCGTCATCGCCACCATTTCGATGATGGTCGCCACGCCCCGGCCCTCCGGCCCGACCCGCTTGGCGATAGCGCCGCGCCATTCGGTCTCGGTTGACGCGTTCGACACATTGCCCATCTTGCGCTTGAGCCGGACGAACTCGATCCCGTTCTTGCTCCCGTCCGGCAGCCAACGGGCGCTGAGAAAACAGGTCAGCCCGGCCGGCGTCTGCGCCAGCGTCAGGAACGCGTCGCACATCGGCGCCGAGACGAAGAACTTGTGCCCGGTGATCTCGTAAGCGCCACCGCTCAGCGCGACAGCCCGCGTCGTATTGGCGCGCACATCGGAGCCGCCCTGCTTCTCCGTCATCGCCATGCCGATGGTCGCGCCGCGCTTGGTGTGGGCGGGCGCATTGGCCGGGTCGTATTCGCGCGAATGGATGCGAGGCAGCCATTCCCCGGCCAGCGCCGGCTCGCGTCGCAATGCCGGGGTCGCGGCGAAGGTCATGGTGATCGGGCAGCCGTGCCCCGCCTCGACCTGGCTTTGCAGGTAGAATTTCGCCGCCCGCGCGACATGGGCGCCGGGTCGCGGCTGATCCCAAGGCGAGGCGGCGATTCCCTCCGCCACCGCAACGCGCATCAGCTCGTGATAGGCGGGATGGAAATGCACCAGATCGACGCGCCGCCCGTAGCGGTCATGCGTGTCGAATTCGGGCGGATGCCGGTTGGCGAGCGCGCCCAACTCCAGATAATCCGCCGTCCCCGCCATTCCGCCGAAGCGCGAAAGGTCGGCCGCGGCCCAGGGCGCGGCTTGCGCCACGCCCTCGCGCAAAGCCGCGTCGGCCTCGAACAGATTGTAATCGGCGAGCGCGACCGGCTGGTTCAGCACCTCGTGGGTGGAAAGGCGGCTCTCTGCGCGTGAAGTCATGGCCCGCAGCCTACCCCGCCCCGCGCCGTCCGGATATAGACTTCGCACCGCGATCATCTACTATTCCGTCCGGGCTTTTTCGGGGACGATGGGCGATGGGCGATATTGCGATCGGCGTCGAAGTCGGTGTCCTCACTTTCTTGTGCGGCTATGCCGGCATGTGGCTGCAAAAGTTCCTGCCCGAGGCGCATATGAGTTCCGGCGCGCGCGACATGATCGGCGCCGTGATGGGCCTGATCGTCCTGCTGCTGGCTCTGGTGTTGGGCACGCTGGTCGGCTCGGCCTATGGCTTTTTCGCGACGCAGAAGGCCAATGTCGAGACGATGTCGGCGCGCGCGATCCAGCTCGACATGGCGCTCAAGCAGTTCGGTCCCGAGGCGGCGCCGCTGCGCGCCGGCATGCAAGCCGCCATGAGCCAGGCCTACAAAGCGGTCTGGGTCGAGAATATGGACCCGCGCCACTATCAGATCACCGAGTTGGTCAAGGGCTTCGAACAGCTGAACCTGGGCGCCGCCCAGCTTCAAGCCAAGACCCCCGAGCAGATCGCCGCGCTACCGACCATCAACTTCAGCATCAGCATCATCGAGCAGACGCGCTTCCTGATCGCATTGCAGATCGCCAGTCCGATCTCCTGGCCGCTGATCTATATCGTAATGTCCTGGGCGCTGCTGCTGTTTGCGGGCTATGGCGTGCTGGCGCGGCTGAACGGCACGGCGGTGTTCGCCGCCGCGATCGGCGGCTTCGCGGTCGGCAGCGCGCTGTTCCTGATCCTGGAGCTGAATCAACCCTTCACCGGCGCGTTCCGCATTCCCGGCACGTCGATGGAGCAGGCGCTTGCGGTGCTCAACAAGTAAGGTGACGCGCAAAAATAAGCGCTGCGATTGACGGCCGCTCTCGCCTCGCTTCGATCATTCAGCAGGCTTCGCTGCGCCCTATCCGTCATGGCCGGGCTTGTCCCGGCCATCCACGCGGTGACTGTTCAACTTGACTTGCAGAACTTCGACCGGGTTTTGCATGACCGACTGAGTAAAGTAAGCAAACTTGTTGATTGCCCGACGGCGTGGATGGCCGGGACAAGCCCGGCCATGACGGCGCTGGGCGGCAGCCGCCTCTCATGCGCAAGCGACATTCTCGAGTTTGATTCGCCTATTTTAGCGCGCCGCCGAAGCCCTAGCGCCCCATCGCATAAAACTCCTCGTTCGGGACAATGCCGAGCGCGTTGGCGAGCCGGTTCGACATCGCGAACATCGCCGTGATGGCGGCGATGTCCCACGCGTCCTCGTCGCTGAACCCATGCGAAGCCAGCGCGGCATAATCGGGCTCCCCGACCTCAGCGCTATGGGTCGCCACCTTGGCCGCGAAAGCGAGCATCGCGCGCTGGCGCGGCGAAATTTCCGCCTTGGCCGGATTGATCGCGATCTGATCGGCGACGCGGGCGTTTTTCGCGCGAATTCGCAGGATCGCGCCATGCGCCACCACGCAATAGAGGCATTCGTTGAGCGCCGAGGTCGCCACGACGATCATTTCCCGCTCCGCCTTCGTCAGCCCGTCCTTTTTCTCCATCAGCGCGTCGTGATAGGCGAAAAACGCGCGAAACTCGTCGGGTCGCCGCGCCAATGCGAGAAACACATTCGGCACGAAGCCCGATTTCTCCTGCACGGCGACGATACGGTCGCGTATGTCGGGGGCAAGTTGATCGAGTTGCGGATGGGGATAGCGGGTCGACACGAGCGGGTTCCTTTGTGACGCCCTTTATTTAGCCCGGAGTCGTTCCCCACGCAAAACGGCCGCCGCGAGAAGCGACGGCCGGTAAACGCTATTGTCGGTTGGGATCAATCCTCGGTCGGGCAAGGCCGGGCGGCGCGGACATGCGTCACGTCCTCGGACGCCGCGCGGCCCTCGTATTCGATTGTCCCGACGATCTCATGCGTCTCTGGCGAGACGAACACGATCTCGTCATCGCTGTCGATGAAATAGTCATAGCCGCGATATTCCGGCGCGAGGACGATCACCTCTTCCGGCAACGGACGAACCTCTATTTCCGACGGTACACGCACGCCGACGCGAATATCGATACCGGCGCGGACGGGGCGGGCGTCGCGACGCAGGGTCTCGCCGACACGCGCGGCGTGCTCGTTCGACATCTTCACCTTGCCCATCACCCGAACGCGTGCCGGACGCTCGGCGGTGCGCGGGGACGCTTTCTCGCCTTCCTTGGCGCCGGTCTGCGTGGCGGGACGCTGCTGCGCCGGTTCCGCAGTGCGATTTTCTGGCTTCTGCGCGCCGGGCTTCATCGGTTCTTTGCGCTCCTGGCTCTGTGCAGCCTTGGGAGCCTCCTTTTCCGGCTGGGTCTGGGCCGCTTTCGGGGCCTCCTTGCGCTCGCTCTGCGCCGCCTTGGGCGCTTCGCCCGGCGGGGTCGCCTGTCCCTTCACATGTTCCTGCCCTTTGGGCTCCTGGCGCTCCATCTGGGCGGCCTTGGGCGCTTCAGTCGCTTTGGGCTGCGCCTTCTCGGCGGCGGCGGGCCGCTCCTTCTCCTTCGGGCTGTCCTGCGCCTGAGCCGCGACTCCGGTCGCGACGAACGCAAACGTGGCCACAGCGGCCAAAAACTTATTCTTCATGGGATCGTCCTCCTCGAATGGTTGTGTCTCAAACAACGCCGTCCTTCGAGCAAAGTTCCCCATTGACGCGGAAGCCGGCGCCGCGCATCTCGACAACATGTCCGAGCCAGAATCGCCAAATCTTGAAACCACGCTGCTCGCGCTTTGCCTCGACGCCGGCCCGACGCGGAGCATCTGCCCGACCGACGCCGCGCGCGCCTTCGCGCAGTCGCGCGGCGAGGATGCGCTGGGCTGGCGCGGTCATCTGCAAGACGTCCGCCGCACGGCGGTGCGACTCGCCGACGAGGGCCGCCTCGTCATCTATCGCAAGGGCAAGCCGGTCGATCCCAACGCGTTTCGCGGCGTCTATCGGCTCGGCGCCCCACGCGACGATTGAGTTCATCCGCCGGTCATGCTGACCTGCTCCGCTGGATCAAAGCCTTCGGAGGATTCGACTTGACCCATACCTTCGACCTTACGCGCCGCGACACGCTCCGCCTCGGCGTCGCCGCCGCCGCCTTCGCCGCCGCCCCGGCTTTGGCCGAGACGCAGGCGTCGGGCCGGGTGTTCATCGACCATGAGGGAACCGGCCGCGCTGGGCTTGCGGGCGCGCTCGTCTCCAACGGCCGCGACGTGGCGGTTACCGACGTGGACGGCCGCTGGCGCCTGCCCGCGATGGCGCCGGCCGTGTTCTTCCTCATCAAGCCGCCAGGCTACATGCCCCCCGTCGATCCCCTCACCGGTTCGCCGCGCTTCTATTATCTGCACAGCCCCGAAGGCTCGCCCGCCGATTTCACCTATGCAGGGGTCGCGCCGACCGGCCCGCTGCCCGCCTCGATCGACTTCGCCTTGAAACCGCAGGACGAACCGGACGCGTTCGAGGTTGTGCTATTGACCGACCCGCAGCCGGAATCCGAAGTCGAGATCGATTTCATCCGCGAGGACGTGATCGAGGCGCTGGCGGGCACAAAGGCGCGGTTCGGCCTCACCGCCGGCGACATCATGTTCGACGACCTTTCGCTGTATGAGCGTTACAACAAAATCATCGGCACGATCGGCCTGCCGTGGTGGAACATCGGCGGCAATCACGATCTCAATTTCGAGGCGCCCGACCGCGCTTTGTCGCGCGAAACCTTCAAGCGCGTGTTCGGCCCCAGCTACTACGCCTTCTTCTACGCCAAGACCCTGTTCCTGATGCTCGACGACGTCGACTATCTCGGCCACGATCCCGCGCGACCGAAAGGCGCCGGCAAATACGAAGGCCGGATTGACGCGACGCAGTTGGAGTTCATCCGCCAGACGCTGGCGCATACGCCGCCTGAAACTTTGATCGTCGTCGTCATGCACATTCCGATCACAAATGTGATCGACCCACAGGAGACCTACGACCGCCTCGTCAATCGAGACGCGCTGTTCGCGCTGTTCGAGGGCCGCAAATACAGCGTCAGCTTCGCCGGCCACACCCACACCACCGAGCACATCTATTTCGACGCCGCCCAGGGCTGGAAGGGCGAGGGCGCGCATCACCATCACATCCTCACCGCCGTGTCGGGTTCCTGGTGGAGCGGCCCGCTCGATCATCGCGGCGTGGCGGTGGCCGACAGCCGCGACGGCACGCCGAACGGCTTCCATATCCTCTCGGTTGACGGATTGACCTACAAGACCCGCTTCGTCCCCGCCAAGGAGCCGAACGGCCGGCAGATGCGGCTTTCCATCGACAGCCGCTTCCATCGCGCCAACAAGGAGATCAACCGCGATTTCCGCCCCGGACAGCTTCTCTCCTCGCCAATATCAAGGGCGACGCTCGGCGTCGCGAGCCTGATCGCCAATGTGTTCGACAGCGGCCCGAGGTCGAGCGTCGTCATGCGGATCGGCGATCGCGCGCCGCTGCCGATGCAACGCAAGACCATGACAGACCCCTTCGTCGAGGAAGTGTTCGCGCGCAACGAGGCGACGAAGAAGCCCTGGGTGAAGGCGGAAATTTCCTCGCATATCTGGACCGCCCGCCTTCCCGCCGATTTGGCCCCCGGCGCGCATCGCGTGATCGTGGAGGCGACGACGGAATATGGCGATCACGTCAGCGGCCGGTTGACGCTGGAGATCACAGGCTAGCCCGCCTGCGCGAACACCCGGCTGCGTCTGAAATCCTCGGCCTCGATCGTCACCAGCGCCTCAAGGTCGATCTCGGCTGTCGCCTCCAAACACCGGTTGGCCTGCCTGAGCCGCGCCCGGTCGATCGCGTTGCGCATCGAGCGCGCATTGGCGAAATGCAACTGCCCGCGCCGGATCGGGATGTATTCGCTCAGCGCCTGCCGCGCGTCCGGGCTCAGCTTATAGTGCAGCTTGCCCAGCATCCCCTCGACGATCGCCAACAGCTCGTGTCCTTGTAATCGGGGAAGTCGATGTGATGAGCGACGCGCGAGCGGAAGCGAGGGTTTGACTGGAAGAAATTGTCCATCTTGTCGGCGTAGCCGGCGAGGATGACGACCAGATCGTCGCGGTTGTTCTCCATCACCTGCAACAGGATTTCAATCGCCTCCTGCCCGTAATCGCGCTCGTTCTCGACCCTGTAGAGATAATAGGCATCGTCGATGAACAGCACGCCGCCCATCGCCTTCTTCAGGATTTCCTTGGTCTTGGGCGCGGTGTGGCCAATGTACTGACCCACCAGATCGTCGCGCGTCACCGAGACCAGATGCCCGCGCCTGATATAGCCGAGCTTGAACAGGATCGCCGACATCCGGCTCGCCACCGTCGTCTTGCCGGTGCCGGGATTGCCGGTGAAACTCATATGCAGCGTCGGCGCCTGCGCGCTGAGACCAAATTTCTGCCGCACCCGATCCACCAGCAACAGCGCCGCGATCTCGCGGATACGCTGCTTGACCGGGGCCAGGCCAATCAGCTCGTCGTCGAGTTGTTTGAGCACGGGCCCGACGCCGGAGCGGTAGCGGTCTTTACCCTTGACGGTCTGCGAAGCCTGAATGTTCACTGTGCAGTCTCCTTCTATAGCGCGCGCCGGCGCTTCTCGATCAGTTTCAGGATCAACGGCGTGAGGATGAACTGCATCGCCAGCTCCATCTTGCCCCCCGGTATGACGATGGAATTGGCGCGGCTCATAAAGCTGCCGTCCATCATCGACAGCAGATAAGGAAAGTCGATGCCGTGCGGGTCGCGGAAGCGGATCACGACAATCGACTCGTCGGCGGTCGGAATCCACCTCGCGATGAACGGATTGGAGGTGTCGACCGTCGGCACGCGCTGGAAGTTGATGTCGGTCTTGGTGAATTGCGGACAGATATAGTTGATATAGTCCGGCATCCGTTGCAGGATCGTGTCCGTCACCGCTTCGGTTGAATAGCCGCGCGACGCCTTGTCGCGATGCAGCTTCTGGATCCATTCGAGATTGATCACCGGCACGACGCCTAGTCTCAGATCGACATGTTTGGACACGTCGATGTCGCCCGCCTGCACGCAGCCGTGCAGCCCTTCGTAGAACAGCAGATCCGAGCCCGGCTCGAACTCGCGCCAGGGCGTGAAATTGCCCGGCGCCGCGCCGTGTTGCTCGGCCTCGACAGCGTCGTGGATATAGGTGCGCGTCAGCCCCGTCCCCTTCTTGGCGTAGTCGGCGCAGGTGCGGTCGAGGTCCGCGAACAGGTTGGCGTCGGGACCGAAATGGCTGTAGTGGTTGTCGCCTCGCGTGGCGGCTTCCCGCATTTTCTCGCGCATTTCCGTGCGGTTCCAGCGATGGAAGGCGTAGCCCTCGATATAGACGGCGTTGATCTTCTCGCGCCGGAAAATCTGCTCGAACGTGCGCTTGACCGAAGTCGTTCCGGCGCCCGACGAGCCGGTGATCGCGATAATGGGATGTTTGATCGACATGGCCTCGCCCCCTCACGCCCGCCACAGCCCGCGCCGACCAAACAGCGGCGCGCGCGCCGCCGAACGATGGCCGTCGAGAAAATATTCGCGCGCCGTTTCGACCTTGTCGGTCGCGCCGAAGATCAGCGGCGTGCGCGCATGTAGATCGTTGACCTCGAGATCGAGAATGCGGTTGACGCCGTCGATGGCGAGCCCGCCCGCCTGCTCGATCAGGAACGCCACCGGATTGGCCTCGTAGAGCAGATGCAACCGGCCCTTCCCGTAGCCGGGGCACGCGTCGTCGGGATAGAGATAGACGCCGCCGCGCAGCAGCACGCGATAGACGTCGGCCGCCATCGAGGCGATCCAGCGCATGTTGAAATCCTTGGCGCGCGGCCCCTCCGAGCCCATCAACAAATCCTCGACATAGGCCTTCACGGGCGCCGGCCAGTGGCGCGAGTTCGACATGTTGATCGCGAATTCGTTGCGCCCTTCCGGCGCGCAGACATTGATGTTGGTGAGATAGAAGCGCGCGGAGGCGGGATCGAGCGTCGCTACATGCGTTCCCGCGCCGGTTGTGAACACGAACGAGGTGTGCGGCCCATAGAACACCAGCCCCGCCGCCTTCTGGGCGTGTCCGGCTTGCAGGAAATCGGCCGCGCTCACGCCTGAATTCGCGGGCGCGGGCAGCACGGAAAAGATCGTGCCGATGGTGATGTTGACGTCGATGTTGGAGGAGCCGTCGAGCGGATCGATGGCGACGAGATAGTCGCCGTCCGCGCTGATCGGCGTGATTGCGTCGCGCTCTTCGGAGGCGAGCGCGCGCACGCTGCTTTCGCGCAAGCCCTGCTCGAACGCATGATCGGCGAAGATGTCGAGCGCCTTCTGCGTGTCGCCGTCGGAATTGACGCCGACCGAGGCGCCGAGCGCGCCGGCGATCGAACCACGCCTGATGTGAGCGGCGACGACGCGCGAGGTGTCGGCGAGGGCGCAGACGAGGTCGGCGAGTTTTTCCGGCGCCGTGGCGCGCAGAAACGCCTGAAGTTCAACTCCGAGGCCGGGCTTATCCATCGACTTCTCCTCCCGAGCGATGCGCTGTTTGTTGGCGCTTTCTTATTGACGATGCCGACGATAGAGGCTTCCGCCCTCAAGAAAACTGAATTAAATTGCAGTTCCGTTCGATTGAATTGAATGGCTGCGATGACCAAATCCACCGCTTTCGAGTCTGCCCGCACCCGCCAGATCACCTTCGCCCAGTTGCAGACTCTGGTCGCCATCGCGCAAGCGGGCTCGCTGGTCGCTGCGGCGCAAGCGCTCAACATGACGCCCGCCGCGCTGACGGCGCGCGTGAAGGGGCTCGAGCAGGCGATGGGCGTCGCGCTGTTTTCGCGCACGCCGAGCGGATTGAAACTCAACCCCGCCGGCGAGGTCGCGCTCGGCCACGTCGGCACGATTGAGCGCGCCGTCACCGCGATGCTCGATGCGATGGAGGATCTACGCACGGGCCGCGGCGGCCGGCTTTCTGTCGCGGTGGTGTCCACGGCGAAATATTTCGCGCCGCGCCTGATCGCCGCCTTCGTCGCCGAGCATCCCAAACTGGAGCTGAAATTCCTGATCGGCAATCGCGACGAGACCATGGCGCTGCTGCGCGCGCAGGACGCCGATGTGGCGCTGGCCGGCCGCCCGCCCGCCGACATGGCGGTGGAGAAGGCGCTGATCGGCCCACACCCTTATGCCATCATCGCCCCGCCGAGCCACCGGCTCGCAGGCCGCCCCGGCCTCAAGCGCGACGATTTGGCGGGCGAGGCGTTCCTGTATCGCGAGGCGGGTTCGGGCACGCGCTCGCTGTTCGATTATTTCCTCGGCGACACCGCCGTGCGGCAGGCTCAGCCCGGCATCGAACTTGGCTCCAACGAAACGATCAAGCAGGCGGTGATGGCGGGCCTCGGCATTGCGCTGATTTCCGCCCACACCATCGCCGCCGAAATCGCCGACGGACGGCTGGTCACGCTCGACGTCGAGGGACCGCCGATCACCCGGCAATGGTTCGTCTTGCATCGCACCGACCGCCCGCTGTCGCCCGCCGCGCGCGCATTCCAGGATTTCGCGCGGCGGCGCGGCGCGGAGTTTTTGCCCAAGGCGTAGAGGCGCTTGCAAATAGGTCAGTAATACTGTCTTATATGCCGGGAGGAAACGCCATGATCCCCTACTCCAGCCGCATGGACGGCATGAAAGCCTCGGAGATTCGCGAGCTGCTGAAGCTGGTGGACCAGCCTGAGGTGATCTCCTTCGCCGGCGGTATCCCCGATCCCGCTTTGTTTCCCGCCGACGCCGCCCGCGCCGCCTATGCCGCGGCTTTGCGCGATCCCGCCGCGGCGCTGCAATATGGCGTCAGCGAGGGCCACGCCCCGTTGCGCGGCTGGATCGCGGCGCAGATGCGCCAGGAGGGCGTGCCCGCGAGCGCGGAAAACATCCTCGTCACCGCCGGCTCGCAGCAGGGGCTCGATTTCCTCGGCAAGGCGTTGATCTCGTCCGGCGACACTGTTTTAAGCGAATACCCCACCTATCTCGGCGCCTTGCAGGCGTTTTCGGCCTACGAGCCGCGCTATGACCGGCTGCGGCTCGACGGCGGCAACCAGCCCCCCGCCGCCTACGCCAACCGCGCCAAAACCAGCGGCGCGGTCAAGGCGCTCTATCTCGTGCCCGATTTCGCCAATCCTACCGGCATCACCCTCGCGCGTGCGCAACGCGAGGCCGCGCTGAATCTGGCCCACGAACTCGGCTCAGCTGTGATCGAGGACGCCGCCTATCGGCCCTTGCGCTTCGAGGGCGAGGCGCTGCCCAGCCTGCAAGCGCTCGACGTCGCCGCCCGTGGCGATCTCGAACAGAGCCGCGTGGTCTATCTCGGCACCTTCTCGAAGACCGTGGCGCCGGGGATGCGCGTCGGCTGGGTCTGCGCCCCGCGCGCGATCATCACCAAGCTGACGCTAATCAATCAGGCCAGCGCCCTGCACGTGTCCTCGATCAACCAGATCGCCATGCTGAGCATTGTAGAAGCCGGCCTCGAGCCCCTCATCGCGAACGCTCGCGCGCATTATCGCGCCAAGCGCGACGCTTTGCTCGACGCGCTGGAGCGTTACGCCCCCGACCTCGCCTGCACCACGCCGCAGGGCGGCCTGTTCTCGTGGGCGACGCTGCCGCGGGGCGTCGATGCCGCCGCGCTGCTGCGCCGCGCGCTGGGCGAGGTCAAGGTCGCCTTCGTGCCGGGCGCCGCGTTCCATCCCGACGGCAGCGGCGCCAACACGCTGCGGCTGTCCTATTCGCTACCCTCGACCGAGCGGATCGAGGAGGGGATCTGGCGGCTGGCGAAGCTGCTTTGACGCACCCTCAACGCGCCGACATGATGTGGTTGCGCAGCACCGGATAGATCTGCGTCTCCCAGCGCTTGCCGTTGAACACGCCGTAGTGCCCGACGCCGGCCTGAAGGTGATGCGACTTCATGTAGGGCCGCAGCCCCGAGCAGAGATCCTGCGCCGCCAGCGTCTGGCCGATCGAGCAGATGTCGTCCTTCTCGCCCTCGACCGTCAGCAGGAACGTCTTGCGGATCGCGCGCGGCTCGATTTTGCGCCCCTCGTAGGTAAGCTCGCCCCGCGGCAGCAGACAGCGCTGGAACACCTGATCGACGGTCTCCAGATAAAACTCCGCCGTCATGTCCATCACGGCGAGATATTCGCGGTAGAATTCTTCGATCGCGTCGGCCTTCGCCGTCGCCCCTTCCGCGCGATAGCGCCAATAATCGCCGAACGCGGCCTGATGCCGCGCCGCGTTCATGGTCATGAAGGCCGAGAGCTGCACGAAGCCGGGATAGACCTTGCGGCCCCCGCCGGCGAATTTGCGCGGCACTTTCGAGATCAGATTGTCGCGGAACCAGCTCAACGGCTTGTCGTTGGCGAGCTTGTTGACGCCGTTGGGCGCGATCCGCACGTCGATCGGCCCGGCCATCAGCGTCAGGCTCGCCGGCTGCGTGTTGGCGCCCTGCATCGCCAGCACGGCGGTGGCCGCCAGCGCGCTTACCGTCGGCTGGCAAACAGCGACGACGTGGCAATCGTCGCCGATGAAGCGGATGAAATCGACGAGATGGCGCGTATAGGCCTCCAGCCCGAACTCGCCCGCCTCGCGCGGCACGTCGCGCGGATTGACCCAGTCGGTGAGATAGACCTGATGATCGCGCAACAGCGTTCGCAAAGTGCCGCGCAGCAGCGTCGCGAAATGCCCCGACATCGGCGCGACCAGCAAAATCTTCGGGTCGCACTCGCCCCCCTCGCGCACGAAATGGGTGAGATGGCAGAACGGCGTCGCCGTCGCGACGCGATGGCTCACCGCGTGCGGCTCGCCGCGCGCCTCGACCGCATTGACGCCGAAATCGGGGCGCACATGGGTAAAGCCGAACAGCGCGAAGGCCTCCCCCGCCGCCCCGCCCCAGGCCATCGGCATATTGGGCAGAAAAGCGTTCCAGGCCAGCATGGCGCGCGCCGCGCCGACAGCGACGGCGCGGAAAGGATCGAGCGCGTCCAACGCGAATTGATAAGACTCATAAACCATCGTCGCCCCTTGTGGGAGACTCGGGGAGCGGGCGGCGCCGATGGCATGGCGCTTGCTCATCCCCGGCTGTCCCGCCGGTCGAGAAACTAGTGGAAGCAGGAACGACCCATGGCCGCCGCCACCCTGACCCTGAGTAGCAAGAACTATTCCTCGTGGTCTATGCGAGGTTGGCTGATGGCCAAGCTGGCAGGCATAGATTTCGAGGAAGTTATCGTCGAACCCAACGACGCGGACGCCCGCGCCGAGATTTTGCTGTTGTCGCCGTCGATTCTCGTACCCTGTCTCACTTACGAGGGCGTGCGGGTCTGGGATACGCTCGCCATTGGCGAATTTCTGCACGAAATCGCGCCGCGAAAGCAGCTTCTGCCCAAAGACCGGGCGGCGCGCGCCCATGCCCGGGCGATTTGCGGCGAGATGCACTCCGGCTTCACCTCGATGCGTCAGGCGCTGCCGATGAACATCAAGGGCCACTTCCCCGGCTTCAAGGTGTGGTCGAAGGCGCAGGCCGACATCGAGCGCGTCAAGACGATCTGGAGCGAATGTCTGGAACTCCACCAAGGGCCGTTCCTGTTCGGCAAGGTCACGCTCGCCGACGCCATGTACGCCCCCGTCGTCAGCCGCTTCCGCACCTATGACGTGAAGCTCGAAGGCGCCTTGCAGGCATACTCGGACCTCATCTGGGCGCTGCCCGCCGTCGCCGAATGGCGCAACGCGGCGCTAACCGAGAAAGAGGAAATCGAGGAACTCGAGGTCGAGTTTTAACGCCGCGGCAAGCGGGCCGCACGAGACTGCGACGCGGAGTGTTGCGTAGCGTGGAGCGTATCATGTCGACGGTGGCGCTGGATCTCGGTCCGGATATGGCGGAGCTGCGTCATTCGATCTATGATGAGGGCGCGGCGACCCGCGCCGATCTCGCGGGGTTGATTGCGCTTGGCCGCCGGCAAGGCGACGATCCCGCTTTTCTCCAGCTTGTCGCCGACGTCGCCCGCGACGCCCTGGCGCTCGACGTCGAGCCGCGCGGCTATGTCAGCGAGGCCGACGCGGACTGGCTGATCGCCCATCTCGGCGACGACGGCGGTCTGAGTCGCCGCGCGGAATTCGAGGCGCTGATGGCGGTGATCGGCCATGCGACAAGCGTGCCCGCCTCTTTGGTCGCCTTCGCAATTCGCGAGGTCGAGCGGGCGATCCTGACCGGACGGCGCGGACCGCTCGGCGACGTCGAGCACGAGCCCGGCCTCGTGACGGCCGCTGACGTCGAGGCGCTGCGCATCTTCTGTTTCGCCCCGACCGCGGGCGCGGCCTGTCATGTCGATCGCTCGACCGCCGAGGCGCTGTTCGACATCGCCCACGCCACCGCGACCGGCGCCAACGACCCCGCCTTCCCCGACCTGTTCGCCCAGGCGGTCGGCAATTATCTGCTCGGCGCGGTGTTCGTCGAGGCGCCCTCGCGCGAGGAAGAAATCGAGATCGCGCGCGACATGGACCGGCGCGAGAGCTTTGGCGCTTTTCTCTCCCGCCTCGCAGGCGGCCTGCTGGCGCCCAACGCGGCCGACGGACCCAAATCCGTCGATCAGCTCGCCGAGGAGCGCTATTACGAGGAAAACGTGGCGGCGCAGTCGCGGCTTGACGCAGCGGCGGGCATCGACGCGGGCGAGGCGAAATGGATTCTCGCCCATCTCACGCGCGGCGGCGAATTGAGCGCGGCCGAGAAGCGCCTGCTGGCGTTCCTGCGCGAGGAATCAAGCTCGACGCCACCGGAAATCGCCGCGCTGTTCGATCGCGCCGCCTGAACGACAAGGCCGAAGCAAGCTGTCGCGGTTAAGGACTGCCCGACCCCTCGTCTTCGAGGAAAGGGAAGTCCATCCGCATCCCCCGCGCCACGGTCGCAGGTTTTGGCGCGCTCGCCCTCGCCGCCCTCGCGACGTGCGGCGTCGGCTATTTTCTTGGCCCTGCCCTCCCCCTCGGCCTTGGCGCCCTCGTTGCGCTCGCCGCCGCGGGGATCGTCGTCGATCGCAGCTTCGCGCTTCCCCTGGCAAGACTGTGCGGAGGCGACGACCCCCCGCACGACCCTTTCGCGCGGCTGCAACGCTATATCGCGCGCGGCCTAGCCGCCGCGCGCGATTCTGAGCGCGCCGACGAGAGGGCGCAAGCCGCTCAAGCCGCGGAGAAAGCCCAACGCGACGCGCGTCAGGCCGCCAAAGGCGCCCGCCAGCGCGTGATCCAGTCCGTCGGCGCGGCGCTGAAGGCGCTCGCCGACGGCGATCTCACCGCTGGGATCGACGAGCCGGAACTCGCGCGCGAATATGAGGCCGCGACCGCCCTCTACCGCAAAACCCTGTTCGCGTTCGCCTCCAGCGCCGCCGCCATCGGCGCGCGCGCGCGAGAGATCACGCAGGACGCCGACAGCCTGGCGGGGCGGGCGCGTGACGAAAGCGGCGCGCTGGCGCCGGCGCGCGAGACTGTGCGAGCCGCCGCGCGCGAAGCGCAGGCGCAGACCGAATCGCGCAGGGCGCATGATCGCGCCCACGAGGCCGCGCAGGCGGGGGCGGAAAAGGCGGCGGCCGCGCTGAGCGCAGGCGCGACGACGCTGGAACTGGTCGCCGCCGCGCGCGCCCGCGTCGCGGAGATCGCCGAACGGATCGACGCGATCGCGTTTCAAACCCATCTGATCGCGCTCAACGCCAGCGTCGAGGCCGCGCGCGCCGGGGAGGCCGGACGCGGCATCGCCGTCGTCGCGCAGGAATTGCGCGCCCTATCGCAACGTTCGACCGAAACCACGCGCGAACTCTCGGGCGTGCTGGCGACGCTCGCCAAGGAGTCTGCGAGCCGCGCGAAGACGCTGCGCGAGGCGGAGCGGGAATGCGCGCTCGCGCCGCCCCGGCCCATCGCCGCAGCCGAAAGCGAGGTGAATTTCAACGCCGTCGACGAAGCGCTGGCGGCGGCGTCGGCTTCGGCCGCGCGCGACGCCGAAGCCGGCGAGACGGTCGCACAGGCGAGCCGCTCGCTCGAAGCTCTGGTGGCGCGGCTTACCGCGCTCGCCGGCCATTTCCGCTATACCGGCGCCGCGGATTTCGCGCCCGGGCCGCCGCCCAGCGCGCGACCGCCGCCGCGCCGCCTGAGAGCCGTATAAATCGGTCGGCATCCCCACGCGAGCGAGGATGACGGCGAGGGATCGACGATCCCGTCTGATTGGAATCCGCGCTAGAACAATTCGTAGGTCTCCGGATCCGTCTTGACTTCGCTCGGCGTTTGGGGATCGCCGAGTTTGGCGCCGAGTTCGGACAGCAATACGCAACGCGACGCGCCCTTGGCGTCCACCGTCCAATGCGGCGACATCAACCCGCTCAGCGCGTCGATGAAATCGGCGACGCCGAGAATCTTCTGCTGAATATGGTCGAGCTTCTGCAATTCCAGCATCTGTGCAGCGCCCGCCCCGCCGGCCGCCGCCAGCGCGCGCCCGACCACATCCTCGAGATCCTCCACCATGCCGATCGCCTTGCGCAATTCGCGCGAGGTGCGGCGTAAGGCGAGGCCAACTTCCTCCCGGTGTTCGCCCCGAAGCTCCATCTTCATATCCCGCACTCCGCAACGCTCGACGCTAACCCGTAGTCAAAACAGATCGACATCGCCCACGCTCGCGCGCGCCGGCGGCGCCCTCGGCGGCGCGGTTTCGACAACCTGCGAGATGAAGCTTTGCAGCGCCCGGCCGGAGCCCGGCCAGAACTGGATGCGCCGCCCCTGCCCGCCGCCGACGTCGCCACCGACGATTTTGACGCCCTCGTAGGCCAGGAAACGCCTGGCGAATTCTGCGTTTTTCTTGCCGATGTCGGACAGGCCCGCCATCATTCGCGCGCCGCCGAACACTTTCGCCTCCAGCCGATCGCGCTGCGCGCCCTGGCGCATCAGCCCATTGAGCAGCAGCTCCATCAGATGCACGCCCAGGCTCTCGGATTCCTTGGACGAGCCGACGTCGCCGCCGGGCAGCAGAAAATGGTTCATGCCGCCGACGCCTGCGACGGGATCGCGAATGCAGGCCGCCACGCACGAGCCCAGCAGCGTCGTCAGCACGACGCTGGGATCGTCGCTCACCTTGAACTCGCCCTGTATGATATTGACGCGACGTTCCGCTTGCGCCTTGCTCACGTGAGACGCCCCACCACCGCCTCGATCGCGGCGCGAATGGTCTTGGTTGTAAACGGTTTGGCGATGAAATTGTTGAGCCCCATCTGGCGCCCGCGCTCCACCAGCGACTTGTCGGGACTGCCGGTGACCAGGATGAAGCCGATCTTGGCGGTCGGCGCGTGGCCGCGCAGCGCCTTCAACAGACCGAGCCCGTCGAGATTGGGCATATACTGGTCCGAGATGACCAGATGCGCCGGTTTGGCCTTGAGCTGCGTCAACGCCTCGGCGCCGTTCTTGGCGAGCGAAAGCGTGGTGATGCCGATCTCGTGCAAGGATTCGGTCATCAGCATCCGGCTCACGGAAGTGTCATCGACGATCATCACTTCCAGTTGTTTTGCGGCGGCCATGACCGTCAGTCCCTGTTTCGAGTAGTGAGCGCTGCGACTTCGGCCGCGATGGCAGTCAGCGGCGCCTGCTTCTCTACGGCGCCGATCTGGTGCGCGACTTTCGGCATCCCGTACACCACGCAGGTCGCCTCGTTCTGACCAACCGTGCGCGCGCCCGCTTTGCGCATCGCCAAGAGCCCTTGCGCGCCATCGGCGCCCATGCCAGTCAGAATCACCCCGACCGATTTGCCGCCGATGTTTTTGGCGACGGAATGAAACAGCGCATCGACCGAAGGCCGGTGGCCGCTGACCGGATCGCCCTCGCGCAGCACGCAGCGCAACTGATCCGCGCGCGAGACTTCAAGATGAGTATGCGTGCCCGGCGCGATATAGATGTTGCCGGGCAGGATCGGCGTCCCATGCGTCGCCTCATGCACCCTCGGCGCACAGATGCGGTCGAGCCTCTGCGCGAAACTTTGGGTGAAGGGCGTCGGCAGATGGATGGTGACGACGGTGGGCGCGCAATCCCTGGGGAATTGCGACAGGACCGTCACCAGCGCCTCGACGCCGCCGGTGGAGGCGCCGATCGCCACCAGCTTGCCCTCCAGCGGCCCGGCCGGCGAGCGCCCATTCGGCGCCGGCGCGGCGGCTGCGGCGCGAACATCCTGGCGCATTGGAGCAGCGGCGCGGCTCCCCAGTTTCGCGGCGGCCGCCGCCTTCACTTTCTCCGCCAGCACGGCGAAGGAATTAGGGTGCTGCGGCGTCGGCTTGGTCACATAGTCGAACGCGCCGATCTCCATCGCCGAGATCGTGATCGAGCCGCCTCGCTCGGTCAGCGACGAGACCATGATCACCGGCAGCGGCCGCAGCCGCATCACGCGCTCCAGAAACTCCAGACCGTTCATGTGCGGCATTTCGACGTCGAGTGTCATCACGTCGGGATTGAGCGCCTTGATCGCCTCGCGCGCCTCCAGCGGATTGGCCGCTTCGCCGACGACGCTGATGTCGCGGTCGGCGGTCAGCGTCGCCCGGATCAAGGCGCGCATCGAGGCGCTGTCGTCAACAACAAGAACTCGGGCTGGTTTCATCACTTTGCCGCCCCCGTCGGACGATAGGTTGAAACGCCGTCGCTGCGCAGCAGCGACGCCGCCGGGCCCGTCACCCGCTCCGAATGGCCGATATAGAGCGCGCCTTCCGACGCCAGCCGCGGCGTGAATTTGTCCCAGATGCCCTGCTGCGTCGGTTCGTCGAAATAGATCACCACGTTGCGGCAGAAGATGGCCTGAAACGGCCCGCCCATCGGCCAGTTCTCCACCAGATTGAGCGGACGGAACGTCACCAGCCGCCGCAGCGCCGCATTGACGCGCAGACCCTGCGCCCCCGCCGGTTCGAAGTACCGCTTGCGCTGATCCGCGCTCACCTCATCGAGCAGGTTCTCGGCATAGACGCCGGCCTCGGCGGTTGCGAGCACGCTGCGGTCGATGTCGGTGGCGAGGATCTTCACGTCCTGGTTGACCGCATCCGGCCATAGCGACAGCAGCGTCATGGCGATCGAATAGGGCTCCTGCCCCGTCGAGCAGGCCGCCGACCACAGTCGCAGCCGACCGCCTTTGCCCTGTCGCATGAACGGCGACAGCACCTGCGTCTTCATATGCTCGAAATGATGCGGCTCGCGGAAAAACTTCGTCACGTTGGTGGTCAGCGAGGTCAGCATCTCCTGCCGCTCCGCCGCCCCGTCCGGGCTCGCCACCAGATCGCAATAATCGCGAAACGCCTGCATCCGCAAAGCCCGCAATCGCTTGGCGAGCCGCGCATACACCAGCGCCGCCTTGCCTTCGTTGAGTTGGATGCCCGCGTCCGAATAGATCATCTCGCTGATGCGACGGAAATCGTCGCGGCTCAGCGAGAATTCGCCCGGAACGATCGTTTCGCCCGCGCCCGCGCCCGGGCGGACGGCCGGCTTGGCCGAGCCGCTCATGCCGCCTCGCCGGCTAGCGTCGGCATCACGCTTTCCAGCGCGATCAGCGAAATCATCCGGTCGTCGATCGCCATCACGCCGAGCACGAACGCGCGGGCGGCTTCAGAACCGACATCGGGCGTCGGCTGCACCTTCTCGGCGGGCATGTTGATGATGTCGGACACCGCATCGACCAGCAACCCGACCACCTGCCGCCCGGTCTGCGCGACGATGATGACATGGCGAGCGGTCGGTTCGGTCGGATCGAAGCCCAGCCGGTCGGCGAGATCGATGATCGGCAGCACCACGCCGCGCAGGTTGATGACGCCGCGCACGAAACCGGGCGCGCGCGGCAGTTGGGTCGCCGGCGTCCAGCCGCGGATCTCGCGCACCGACATGATGTCGATGCAATAATACTGCGCGCCGATGCGAAAGGTTATGTACTCGCGCGCGCCCGAAGCTTTGAGTTCCATGTCTGCCATGACCCTTATCCCGCTAACAGCATATCGGAAGGTGAGTTGCGCCCCGAAGACGAATGGACGATCGCGTCGGTGTCGAGGATAAGCGCGATGCGGCCATCGCCCAGAATGGTCGCGGCGGCGATGCCCTCGACGTGGCCGTAGTTGGACTCCAGGCTCTTGATCACGACCTGACGCTGATCCTGGATCGCGTCCACCATCAGCGCGCTTCGCACCCCGCCTTCAGTCTCGATCAACAAGGTCACGCCGGTCATCGGATCGGCGCGGTGCGAGCGGAAGCCAAGCGCATAGCCGACGTCGATCAGCGGAATGAAGCCGCCGCGTATGCCCATCACCTGCGTGTCGGGCCCCAGGCCATAGACCTCGCCCGGTTTCGGCTTCATCGTCTCCAGGATCGAATTGAGCGGCACCACCAGCGTCTGATCGGCCACGCGCACCACCATGCCGTCGAGCACGGCCAGCGTCAGCGGCAGGCTGAGCGAAAAGGTCGAGCCTTGACCCAGCTTGCTCGTAATGGCGATGCGTCCGCCCAGCGCCTGGATCGAGCGCTTGACCACATCCATGCCCACGCCGCGGCCGGAAATGTTGGAAACCGTCTCCGCCGTGGAGAAGCCCGGCATGAACAGGAGATTGTCGATCTCGCTGTCGGTCAGCTGCGCGTCGGGCGCAATCAGCCCCTTCTTGATCGCGATCGCCTTCACCTTCGGTCGGTCGATGCCGCGCCCGTCGTCGGCGATCTCGATCACCACCCGGCCCGACTTGTGCGCCGCCGACAGCCGCACCTCGCCCTGCGCCGGCTTGCCGGCGGCGATGCGCGCGTCGGGGCGCTCCAGCCCATGATCGACGGCGTTGCGGATCATGTGCGTCAGCGGATCGGCGAGCCGTTCGATCACGGTGCGATCGACCTCCGCGCCCTCCCCTTCCGTCTTGAGGCGTACATTCTTGCCCGTCACGTCGGCGATTTCGCGCACGATGCGCGACATGCGCTGGAACAGCGGGCGCACCGGCTGGGCGCGGATCGCCATCACGCTTTCCTGGATCTCGCGCGTCAGATGTTCGAGATCGTCGAGGCCGGTGGCGATCGAGGCGTTCTTGACCGCGCCCGCCTCCAGCACGCGCTGCGTCAGCATCGCCTGGTTGATGACGAGTTCGCCCACCAGAATGATCAGCCGATCGACCCGGTCGAGATCGACGCGGATCGTGTTCTGCGTCGCATTGCCCGATCCGCCGGCTTCTTGCTTGGCGACCTCGCGCGGGGTGGGCGCCGCCGCTTTGGTCTCCTCGACCGCCTTGGGCTCCTCGCTGGCTTCCGGCGCGACCTCGGCGGCCGTTTCTTGCGGAGCCTCGGCCTCGGGCGCACCCGGATCGACCGGCTCGATGTCGAGATGGCAATCGTCATCGACAAATTCGAACACGGCCCGCACGGCCGCGATGTCCTGCACGCTGCGCAGCGTCGCGCGCCAGGAGAGATAGGAATGCTCCGGCTCGAAATTGGCCAGCAGCGGCACGTCGGCGATTTCACAACGCACCGTCAGCGAGCCGAGCCGCGACAGCTCGCGCATCAACCGCGTCGTCTCGTTGCCCTTGGCGTAAAGCTCGGGCTTGGGCTTGAACACGATGACATATTCGTTGATGTCGGGTTCGAGCGCCAAAGTCACCGGCTCCCAGCCGAGCGCGGCGAAAGGATTGCCGTCGCTGTCGTCTTCCGCCGGGGCTTCCCTGGGCGGCGCCTTTTCGTCGCAATGCGCGTTCAGCTCGGCGATCAGTTCGTTGGAATGCGGGTCGTCGAAAGTTCCGCCCTCGCGCGACACCGTCACCAGATCAGCCAACACGTCGGCGGCGCGCAGCATGGTCTTCATCACCGCATCCGCGGGCGCCAGCGCGCCATTGCGGATTTTGTCGAGCGTGGTCTCGAACACATGGGCGAATTTGACCAGCCGGTCGAGCTTGAACGCGCCGGCGCCGCCCTTGATCGAATGCACCGCGCGGAACACCGCGTTGACGGTTTCGTTGTCGGCCGAGCCCTCCTGCATCGCCAGGAGGCCGGTCTCCAGTTCGCCCAGCTGCTCCTCGCATTCCTGGAAGAACGTATCTTTGATCGCCTGCATCGGATCCATGACAGCCCCCGGAGATGGCTTTACGCGGCCACGCGACGGATGACGTCGACGAGCTTGACCGGATCGAACGGCTTGACGATCCAGCCCGTCGCGCCCGCTTTCTTTGCGCGCATCTTTTTGTCGGGATCGCTTTCGGTGGTCAAAACCAGGATCGGCACGACGCGAAAGCGGTCGATCTTTCGCGCGCCCTCGATGAAGCCGAATCCGTCCATTTTCGGCATGTTGATGTCGGTGATGACGAGTTCGGGATTCTCGCGGTCGAGCACGTCGAGCCCGTCGAGCCCGTCGACCGCCTGCACCACATCGAAACCGGCGCTCGACAGCGCGAGCCGCAACATGTCGCGCATGGTGCGCGAATCGTCGACGGTGAGAATTTTCATGCTCATGGGGCGATGACTCCAGTCAGGAACGTGTCCGGCTCCAGGCCGAGCAGGTTGAGATCTTCAAGAAACCGGGCCGAAGCGTTCGCCAGCGTCAGCGCGTGGCCTTCCACTTTCCAACTGCGGGCGGCGGCCAGCAGCACCTGCAAGCAAGAGGCGCCGAGCCGGCTCACTTTCGAGGCGTCCACCGCCACCGGCCCGCCGACCAGCTTGAGGAAAGTTTCGGCCAGTTGCGCCGCGACCGGCATGTCGAGGTTCTCCGGCAGTTCGATCACGCGGGGAGCGGGCACGCGGGGCCTCCTTGCAAGGCGGGTTGGATCGACGGGCCAGCCGGAAACGGCCCGGCGCCGCGAGTGTCGGCCGCCGGGTCAGCGAACGAGGGTAGCTCCAGACCACAATTCATCGAGCGATGCGTCCTCAGCGGCCAGGCCGCGCCAACGTTTGGGCGCCGAACTGGCGTCGGCAAGCCGCGACGAAACGGGGTGCGCCGTCGGGCTCAGTATGTAAGGAAAGACCGGGTCGGGCCGGCGGGATCCAGCGGCTTCATGCCTCCCGGCCTTGCCCCTCGGGGGCCTTGCCAGGCAGATCGCATGTCGTGGATAAATGACGCTAGTTAACAACGGCTGAAGGGTGGCGAGACATTTTTGGAGAACGCGAATGGCTGGGAACTACGGGGCGGCGCTTTCGGCGAGCCG
>JANLPL010000211.1:0-5870 GCA_031367195.1 Bradyrhizobium sp. | reverse complement strand
GGCAGTCTGCTCGGCTGGACCGATCGATTGATCGTGCGGCGTCAGATCGAATACGGCGCCGCGAAGGGTTTGCCCTGGGGTATATCCGAATCCGCCTACAACGCGCGCGACCTCGAACTCACATACCAATATTCCAACTTTGGCGTGCCCTGCCTCGGTCTGAAGCGGGGGCTCGGCGAAAGCAGCGTCGCGCCCTATGCGACGGAACTTGCGGCAATGATCGACCCGGCAGCGGCGGTCGCGAGTGGCGAGACGTTGGCCAAGATGGGCGCAAGGGGTCGATACGGCCTTTACGAAGCCGTGGATTTCACGCCGACGCGCGTTCAGGAAGGGGAGACGTTCGCGCTGGTTCGCAATTTCATGGCTCATCACCAGGGCATGACGATCGCACCGACGGGGGCCGAGCCCGACGAATACAAAATCCACTTCAGCGAGGACCGTGCAGAAATTGTACGGCGCGACGGCTCGCTGACGACCATGTTGGAAGTGCTGGTTTCAGCGGAGGACGACGCCGAGGTTCGCCGGGTCACCATCGTCAATTCGGGCGTGCGTTCGCGCGACATCGAGATCACGTCCTACGCCGAACTCGCCTGGGGGCCGCAAGCCGCCGATATCGCGCATCTCGCCGTCGCGAAGCTCGTTGTCGAAACGGAATATCTCGTCGACCTCGGCGCGATCGTCGCCACCCGCCGGAAACGGGCGCCCTCGGAGCCCGATATCTGGGCGGCGCATCTCGGCGTCGCCAACGGCGAAGTTGTCGGCAAACCGGAATTCGAAACCGACCGCGCCCGCTTTCTCGGCCGTGGCCACGGCGGCGGCGCTCCGCTCGCGATGAGGGACGCGCGGCCCCTGACCAACTCGGTTGGCGACGTACTGGACCCGATCTTCGCCTTGCGGCGCCGGATCAGCGTCGGGCCCGGCGCCACGGTTCGCGTCGCCTTCTGGACCATGGCGGCGAAATCGCGCGCAGCCTTGCTCGATTGCATCGACAAACACCGCGATGCCGCCGCCTACGAGCGCGCGACGACGCTCGCCTGGACGCAGGGGCAGGTGCAATTGCATCATCTGGGCGTCAAACCCTCCGACGCGGGTCTGTTTCAACGCCTCGCAGGCCACATCGTGTTCTCGGGTCGCGTTTTGCGACCAGCATCGGAGACAATACGACGAGGGTCCGGACCGCAATCCCAGCTATGGTCGCAAGGCATTTCCGGAGACTTGCCGATCATTCTGGTTCGAACCGCCGACACCGACACTCTGGGCTTTGTGCATCAAGCCCTGCAAGCGCATTAATATTGACGGATGAAACAACTCGCGGTGGATCTCGTCATACTTAACGAGCGCAAGTCCTCCTATGCGCAGGATCTTCAGGCCGCCGTGGAAACGCTTGTCCGCACAAGCCCGTCGAGATCGGCGCCGGGAACGGAGCAGCAGCCGGGCCGCGTGTTCGTTCTCCGAGCCGACCTCATATCAACGGATGTGCGTTCGCTGTAGCACTCAATTGCGCGTATCGTGCTGGCGGCGCAACAAGGTAGTCTGGGGGATCAGTTCGACCGCGTCGCCGACGCGAGCACCCCCATCCGCCTGTTTGCGAAGGACGTTCCGGCCCGGCCCAGGCCACGCCCAACGATACGTCCGCCCGATCTTTAGTTCTTCAACGGTTTAGGAGGTTTCGGCGCCAACGGCCAGGAATACGTAATCATTCTCGGCCGGGGTCAGTCGACGCCGGCGCCGTGGCTCAACGTGGTCGCCAATCCCACTTTCGGCTTTCAGACCAGCGACGAGGGCGGCGGCTACACCTGGTCCGCCAACAGTCGCGAGAACCAACTCACGCCCTGGTCGAACGAACCCGTCGGCGATCCCCCCGGCAAGGCCTTCTGCATCAGGGACCAGGATACCGGAGAGCTCTGGAGCCCAACCGCGCTTCCCATTCGCGATCCCCAGGCGACCTATGTCGCACGGCACGGACGCGGCTACGTGAGATTCGAACATACGTCGAATGAGATCGCTTCTGATTTGACGCAGTTCGTCCCCGTCCAGGGCTCGATCAAGATCTCGCGATTGCGCTTGACCAACCCTTCCGCACGCGCTCGCCTCCTTGAGGTCACCGCCTATGCCGAGTGAGTGCTGGGGGCCTCTCGATCCGCTTCGCTCTCCTTCGTCGAGACCGAGATCGACGCCGCCACCGGCGCGATTCTCGCGCGCAATCCCTGGAATATAGCGTTTGGGGCGCGCATCGCGTTCGCGGATTTAGGCGACGCACAAAGGGACATGACGGGCGACCGCCGCGAATTCATCGGCTGCAATGGCTCATTTGCCCGGCCGGCGGCCCTTGGCGCGAGCACGCGCATGTCTGGTCGCGTGGGCGCGGCGCTGGATCCCTGCGCGGCGATGCGTGGAATCGTCGAACTGACGGCCGGTGGCGTCACGGAACGGGCCTTCTTCCTCGGCGAGACGGCGTCGCGGGAAGAGGCTCGCGCCATGATCGAGCAATATCGCGCGGCGGACCTCGATGCGCTCCAGGCCGAGACGGCGACGCCCTGACAAGACGCGCTCGGCGCGATCCAGGTCAAGACGCCTGATCGCGCGATGGACATCATGCTCAATGGTTGGCTCCTCTATCAGACGTTCGCGTGTCGCGTCTGGGCGCGTTCAGCCTTCTATCAAGCCAGCGGCGCCTACGGATTTCGCGACCAGTTGCAGGACGGCATGGCGCTGACCCATGCGCGGCCCGACCTCGCTCGCGAGCATTTGTTGCGCGCGGCCGCCCGTCAATTCGTCGAGGGCGACGTTCAGCATTGGTGGTTGCCGCTCTCCGGCCGGGGCGTTCGCACACGCATTTCCGACGATCAATCCTGGTTGGCGTTCACCGTCGCGCAATATGTGCAGACGACGGGAGACAATGCAGTCCTGGATGAATCCGTTCCCTTCCTCGAAGGCCCGGCCCTGGCGCAGGGAGAGGTCGATAATTTCTTTCTTCCGACCATATCGGAAATGCGTGCGAGCCTGTTCGACCATTGCGCGTTGGCGCTCGATCGCAGCCTCGCGGTCGGTTCTCATGGACTGCCGCTTATCGGCACGGGCGACTGTAACGACGGCATGAATCGCGTCGGCGAAAGCGGCTTGGGCGAAAGCGTCTGGCTGGGCTGGTTCCTTTATTCGACGCCTTCGGCATTCGCCCTGATCGCCGCGACGCGGGGCGACAAAGAGCGTGCGGAGAGCTGGACGCTGCGCGCCAACGCGCTGAAGGTCGCGCTTGAGCGAGATGCCTGGGATGGCGATTGGTGCCTACGCGTCTTTTTCGACGATGGGACGCCGCTTGGCGCGGCGCGAAGCGAGGAGTGCCGCATCGACTCGATCGCGCAGTCCTGGGCGGTGCTTTCAAACGCAGCGACGCCTGGGCGAGCCTCGCGCGCAATGGCGTCGCTCGATCGGGAATTGATCCGTCGCGACGACGGTCTGGCGCTGCTGTTCGCCCCGCCGTTCGACCGAACGACGCTCGATCCCGGCTATATCAAGGGCTATCCGCCTGGCGTACGTGAAAACGGCGGCCGATACACCCATGCCGCGACCTGGTCCGTCATGGCTTTCGCCGCGCTGGGCGATGGCGACAGGGCTGCGGAGCTGTTTGCGATGCTCAATCCATCAACCATCCGCCCACACACACGGACGCGCACCGTTACAAGGTGGAGCCCTATGTGGTGGCGGCGGACGTCTATTCCATGGAACCTCATGTAGGACGTGGCGGCCGGACATGGTACACGAGATCGGCGGGCTGGCAGCGCGCGGGCGTCGAGAGCCTGCTTGGCCTGCGGCTTCGCGGGAGCAATTTGGAAAGAGATCCCTGCATCCCAAGGGCGTGGAAGGGCTTCGAGGCGACCGTGAAGCATCGTTCCTCCCAATATCGCGTCACCGTCGAAAATCCCGGCGGAATGAGCCGGGGCGTCGCGTCTTGCGAACTCGACAGAGTGGCGATTGTCGGCACGCCGTCGCGTATCCCGCTCGTCGATGACGGGGGGCTTCCTCAAATCAAGGTTCGACTGGGATGATCACGCTAACGCTTCCAACCGCCCGATTCGCTTCGATGCCTGGGCGCCTTGCGTGCAATATTTCCCCGCGATGCCGCGCGCGCTTGTGGCCCAAAGAGGGATGAAGTCATGGCCTCCACCGTCTTCGCACCGCCGCTCGGCCCCGAATTCGACCCCTTCCTTTGCGCCTTCATCGGCGCGGACCCAAACGGCAAGCTGCTGAGCGTGCTCTCGGCCTTTGCGCGCGCGGATGTCGATCCGTGGAAGGAGGCGACACATCTGGCGCGCATGTCCAGCGAGAGCGCGACAACCAGGCTCAGTGAATTCATCTCCGCCTTGCCGGACAAGCCTAACGCCGATGTCCCTGCACGAAAGATCGCCCGCGAGTTGATCGCGCTTTTGCCCACACCCGCGATCGCCATTCCGCCCCTGCCCGACAAAGTCGTCGAGGCCTTGTCGAGCGCGAATTCACGCTTTGTCGTCACCTTGGGGACCGTCTTGCTTTTCGTTGGCTTCGTGTATCTCTTCTGGATTGCGCCAAGACCACAATCCCCCCCGCCGCCCACGTCATCGAGCGCGCCTACATCGACGACGCCAAGCGATCCGCCACGTTAGGCATCGCGGCGTGCCGAACAGAACCGGTAACCGCGCTCATATCTCCTCGAGGCTCGAAACAGTCGCTGGCGGCGCGTCGCGGCCCTCGGCGATCAACGCCAGCCTCGCGAGCGCGGGCAGCGACTTCGAACCGGTCCGCTTCATGATCGACGCGCGGTGGTTCTCGACCGTGCGTTGACTAATGCCAAGATCGGCGGCGATATTCTTGTTGGGATGCCCCGCCAGGACGCGGTCCATCACTTCGCGTTGGCGTAGGGTCAATCCGGAAAGATGCGCGACAGCTTCATCCCGCCATTGACTTGACTTGGTTGAATCTCCCGACTGTTGAAGCGTCCTGTCGATGCTGGCGATCAAATCGTCGCGGTTGACCGGCTTTTCAATAAAGTCCGAGGCGCCCGCCTTCACTGCCTTCACCGCCATCGAAACGTCGCTGTCGCCTGTGATCATGATCGCGGGCAGAGCACGTCCGTCGGCGCGCAATTTTTGCAGCAATTCGAGTCCGCTCATACTTGGCAGATACGCGTCGATCAGCAGGCGCGCGTCTGTTTCGGGCTGGAATAGCGCCAAAAAGGCCTCACAACTCGAAAACGTCTCGACGACGCGGCCGGCGTCCTCCAGAACGGCGCGGATCGCGCCGTGAACCTGATCGTCGTCATCGACCAAATAGATTCGGCCCGTGGCCGAACCAATCGTCGCCTCGACGGGTTGCGCGGGTCGGACAAGGGGTGGGCGGATCGGCAGCGCCAGCAGCTTGTCGATCGCGCGGCCGTCTTTGGCGGTGGAGACGCGAAACCTCTCTTCGTTCAAGTACAGTTCCATATGGTCCCGCGCTTCTGGATCGTCCTCTATGATGAGTATCGACCTCACTTCGCACCGATGACGTCATCGCTGAACGGCTTTTGCCGCCCTTTGGCGATTCGCGGCCATAAGCAGCGTCCGAGGCTGCGCGGATTGATACGCGCGGCGCTATGCCTCCATGTGTAGCGCGATCCGCAAGGGCCGCTTCAGAGGCTTGGCTCCATGAATGGTCTCGTCTCGAAGCGGGTTGCGCGCAGCGATGAAGACGTCTCGGCGCCGTCTGTCCCGAGAGGGGCCTCGCGCCTCAGGAATGGAGACCGCCGGACGCCTATTGGCGCGCCGCCAATTATCTCTAGGTGGGGCGACTCTATATCTACGCCAGAGCGGCGACCGAACAGATAGAATCGGCGTTCCCGTCATTGCGAGCCCCGG
>JANLPL010000192.1:0-2527 GCA_031367195.1 Bradyrhizobium sp. | reverse complement strand
CCTCGACCTCATGAATACACAAGTCGCCGACCTATCGCCGCTGCACGCGCTGACCAGCTTAGAGTCGCTTGACCTCTACGGAACGCCGACCTCGGACCTCAGAGCGCTGCGCGATATGACAAAACTGCGGCACTTGGATATCCGCGCCACAAAGTTCACGGACACCTCCGTACTGGCGCATTTGACGGCGCTTAAAATCGTCGGACCCTAAGAGGAGCTTGTGGCGCAAGTCGACACCGCTGCGCGCCCGCCGCGTGCTTTTCGCCGCCGACTACTTTCCCTCTGAGCTAAAGATCGTGAAGTTTGAACTTTCCGAGGACCCGCCGTTGCCGACCGGCCATCCGCCAAAACCGCAATTCGCGCGCGGCTGAACTCGTTTCGCGTGCGCGAGCGGGAATATTGGCCGGGGCGCAATGGCAAGGCGACCACGCTTGATCTGGTGCAGCGGGCGGCGCGGGTGGCGGGGCTGACTTGCGTCGATCTCAACTATCCCGATCACCTCGTCTCCTTCGACGACCGGCAGCTCGTTGAGAAAATGCAGGAAATGGGCGTGGCGCTGAACGGTTACGCCATGCGCTATTACGATGACGATTCGTTCCGGCTCGGCGCCTTCACCCACCCCGACCCCGCCATCCGCCGCGCGGCGATCGATCTGACCAAGCGCGGGCTCGATTCGCTGGAGCGCGTCGGCGGGCAGCTGATGACGCTGTGGATGGGGCAGGACGGGTTCGACTATTCGTTCCAGGCGGACTATGAGCGGCAATGGCGGCACACGATTGATGCGATGCGTGAAGTCGCCGACCATAATCCCGGCATCGACATCTCGATCGAATACAAACCCAACGAGCCGCGCTCGTTCAGCCTGATGCCCAATGTCGCCACCACGCTGCTGGCGATCGGCGACATCGACCGGCCCAATCTCGGCGTCACGCTGGATTTCGCGCACGAGCTCTACGCCGACGAAATGCCGGCTTACGCAGCGGCGCTGGTGACACGCCATTCGCGGCTGCTCGGCGTCCATCTCAACGACGGCTACGGCAAGCGCGACGACGGCCTGATGGTGGGCGCGGTGCATCCGATCCAGACGCTCGAACTGTTTTATGTGCTGAACCGCGTGGGCTACGACGGCGCGATCTATTTCGACACCTTCCCCGACACCAGCGGGCTCGATCCGATAGCGGAATGCGAGGCCAATATCGCGACGGTGACGACGCTGCGCCAGGCGGCGGCCAGGCTCGCCGGCGATGAGGCGCTGCGCCAAGCGATCCTCAACCAGGATGCGGTGGCGAGCCAGAATATCGTGCGCGCGGCGCTGTACGGGGCGTATTGACCATGCCGTTCGATCCGAGGACCGTCGGCCCCCGGATTCGCATGTTCCTGCCGGAATTGACCGCTTCCGAAGCCCGCATCGCCGAAATCGTGCTGCGCGCGGAGGCCGGCGCCGAGCCGCCGCTGAAAGCGGTCGCGCGGGAGGCCGAGACATCCGAGGCGATGGTGGTGAAGACGGCCAAGCGGCTCGGCTTCAGCGGCTACAAGGAATTGCGCTCGGCGCTGAAGGCCTACAAGACCCAGCCCCATGTCGACCTGCATCAGGACGTGACGGCCGACGACACCGCGCAGACCATCGTGCAGAAGGTGTTCCGCACCTCGATCCAGGCGCTGGAGGAGACGCTCGCGATCCTCGACATGGCCGCGTTCGCCCACGCGGCCGAACTGCTGCACGGCGCGCGCCAGCGCGATTTCTACGGGTTGGGCGGCTCGGCGCAGATCGCGCGCGACGTGGCGCATAAATTCCTGCGCATCGGCATCCGCGCCGGCGTGCAGGACGACACCCATATGATGGCGATGTCGGCTTCGCTGTTGCGCGCGGGCGATGTCGTGGTCGCCTTCTCCCATTCCGGGCGCACGGTTGGATTGCTCGACAGCGTCGGCATCGCGCGCGCCATCCGCGCCAGCGTGATCGCGCTCACCAACTACGCTTCCTCGCCGCTGGCCGAAATGAGCGACGTCGTGCTGTGCGCGACCGCGCGCGGCTCCTATCTCACCAGCGAAAACGCGCCCGCGCGCATCGCCCAGCTCAACATCATGGACGCCATCTTCATCGCGGTGGCGCAAAAGGGCCTCCAATCGGCGGAGGCGAGCCTGCTCAAGACAATGGCGGCGGTGAGCGCCAACCGAAAGACCTGAGAGGCGACCCCATGTCCGGCTTCGACGTCATCGTCTGCGGCAGCCTGCATCTCGACATCATGCTTTATGCGCCGCATCTGCCGCGCCCTGATGAAACAGAGCTGGCCCCGGAAAACTGGACAGGACGATAAGTGGATTTTCCGCCTGACAGCGGCGAGTATCGCCGCGCATCAGGAGAGAACATGACGAGACGACCGCGCCGGAACCACACACCGGCTTTCAAGGCGAAGGTGGCCTTGGCCGCGTTGAAGGGCGAGAAGACGCTGACGGAACTGGCGCAAGTCTTCGACGTGCATGCCAACCAGATCACGGCCTGGAAGGCGCAATTGCTCGAAGGAGC
>JANLPL010000187.1:0-2008 GCA_031367195.1 Bradyrhizobium sp. | reverse complement strand
AATTATCAAAAGGAGCGATTATGGGCGTCACACGCTAGGGGGTTACCTATTATTAATTCGCTTAGGGGTCCGTTCCCGCACCCCCGGGTTTGCGCCAACGCAACTTCGTCGAAGTCTGCAAGTGGGAAGCGGCTTCGATGTTTTGCGCGGCGTCCGGGTCTGTTGCCGAAGCAGAATTCCTGACGATCCGCCTTGCTTGCGGGTTCCCGACTGGAGCTCTTGCGTGTCAAAGCTTTATTACGCTGCGCCTAACGCCAACGGTAACTATGTCATCTGGGTGACGGACGGAACATTTAACGGCACGCATAATATTTTCGGCGGATCGCAGAATTTCGGCGCGCAGAGCCCGTACAGCTTTGTCGTGTTCGGCGATTCGGTCCTGTTCGCCGGTGTCGATCCCAGCGGTTTCGCCGGCGTCTGGTCGACCAAAGGAACCGGCGCGACCACGTTCGAGCTGGTCTCCGGCCGGCAGAACGCGGCGATCCTCAGCCCGCAGCAGCTCACGGTCGTTGGCGGCCATGTGCTGTTCAACGGAGTGGACGTCAACAATCGCCCGGCGCTGTTCTCCACCGCCGGCGTGAACGGCGACGCCCAGATCCTGCTGGAATACAACAAGCCGCGCGATCGCTTCACCAGCTTCGGCAATTTCGCGGTCGCAGCGGATTCGGACTTCGGCAGCGCGGAGATCTGGGTCACCGACGGGACGAGCGCCGGCACGACGCTGCTCTATTCGCAGGCTACCTCCGCCGATTACGACGACAATTTCGCGCTCGCCCAGGTCGGCGGCTACGCTCTGTTCGAGGCGGCGGACAGTAGCGGGGGGCGCGGATTGTTCTCGATCCACGGGGCTGCGGGCGGCCTGACGCAATTGCTGGGAGGACGGCAAGGGCTGTTTCCCACCTCGCCGTCCGCGCTCACGGTCGCCGGCAGCAAAGCGTTCTTCTCAGCCTTCGATTCGCTCGGCCGCAACGGTCTCTGGGTGACCGACGGCACGGCCGGCAATACGCAGGAGATTCTCTTCAACGCCAGCGGCCCTCAGCTCAATCCCCTCGATCTCGCCGCGATCGGCGACTCCTTCGTATTCGATGGCGTCGATAGCGCCGGGGCGACCGGCATTTTCTGGAGCGACGGGACGAGCCTTGGCACGCACGAGGTCGGCGCCGGCGTGCTTGACCGGCACTTCTTTCAGCAGCCGAATTTCACCGCGCTCGGCGCGCTGGCTCTTTTCGTCGCGCCCGACGCCAGCGGCGACGTCGGATTGTGGGTCAGCGACGGGACAAATCCGGGCACGAAAGAGATCGAGTCCGGCGCGCAGGGGATTTTCAGCCTGGGGCCGACGCAATTCCTCGCCGTGAGCGCGCATGCCTATTTTCAGGGAACCGATTCGACCGGCTATGTCGGCGTCTGGGCGACAGACGGCACGGCGGCCGGCACGGTCGAAATCGCCTCCGGGAAGCAGGGCGCCACGGCCATGGTGCCGCAGGGCATGACCGCCTACGGCGCCAGGGTGGCGTTTGTCGGCCGCGATTCGCTCGGTCACTACGGCGTCTGGATCAGCGATGGTACTGTCGCCGGCACGACGGAGGCCTTGTCGCTGCCGGCCGTAAACGGCATCCCGCCTTATGTCCTGGGCATTGCGGGCACGGACCTGATCGTCGCCGGCTATGATTCCACCGGCAATCTGGCGCAATGGTCGCTGGACGGCGCGCCCGCCGATACGCGCAAGATCGCCTCCACAGGCGCGCTCGGGTCGTCCTACGTCTTCAACCTGCCGACCCACACCGCCAACGATTTCAATGGCGACGGCTCGTCCGACGTCTTGTTCCTCAACGGCGCGCAATCGCTATCGACATGGCTCGTCAATCGCGCTTCGGTGGTCGGCGGGGGAGCGGTTGGGACGCCCGGCCTCGCCTATAGCGTGGTCGCGACCGGCGACACGTTCGGGCAGGGTTATGCGAATATCTTTTTCTCCAACGCGCGGTCCGGCGCGATCTCGTTCTGGCAGATG
>JANLPL010000177.1:0-4921 GCA_031367195.1 Bradyrhizobium sp. | reverse complement strand
GGCACACCGGAAGCCCTGGGCGGGATCGCCTTGCCGATGAAGCCGGCGAGCAGCACGACCGTCATCACATAGGGCAAAGCCTGGATCGCCTGCACCGGAACCTCGCCGAGGCCCGGGATCACCGCGCCCTGCAACCGAATCGACAGCGCGTCGAGAAAGCCGAACAGCAGGCAGGTCGCCAGAGCCGGCCACGGCCGCCATTTCGCGAACACCAGCGCGGCGAGCGCGATGAAGCCCTTGCCCGCGCTCATATGCGGCTGGAAATAAGCAGCCTGGGCGAGTGAGAGATAGACCCCCGACAGCCCCACCAGCACGCCGCAGATCATCACCGAGGCGTAACGCAGGCCCCGCACCGACAGGCCCGCGGTGTCCACCGCCGCCGGATTTTCGCCAACCGCGCGCACGCGCAGGCCGAACCTCGTCGAATACAGCGCCCAATAGGTCAGCGGCGCCAACGCGAAGGCGAAATAGGTGATGAGATCGTGGTGCGAGATCAGGTGAGAATAGATCGGCCCCAGGATCGGCAGCGGCGCGAGCGCGGCCTCGAACGGCAGCGAAATCGGCTGAAACAGTGCGCTGTTGGGCAGTTGAGGCGTGCGGCCGCCCTGGCTCCAGATCGCATTGCCGATCAGCGCCGTCATGCCGTCGGCGACCATGTTGATCGCCGTGCCGGAGACGATCTGGTTGGCGCGCTGGTCGATCGAGGCGTAGCCGTGGATCAACGAGACGACCACCGAAGCCGTCACGCCCGCCAGCAACCCCGCCCAGGCGCTCCCCGTGAAGGTGGCGACCACCGCCGCCGCGAAGGCGCCCGTCAGCATCTTGCCTTCCAGCCCGATGTCGACCACGCCGGAGCGCTCCGACCACAACCCCGCCATGCAGGCCAGAATCAGCGGCACGCCGAGACGGATCGCGGAGGCGAATATCACGACCAGGGAATCGAAGCTCTCCATGGCCCCCTCAGATCGGCGGCTGGCTGATGCGCCGCGCCAGCAGCGCCGCCACCGGCCGGCGAAACATATGCTCCAGCGCGCCCGCGAACAACACGACCAGGCCCTGGATCACCACGATCATGTCGCGGCTGATTTTCGGCATGTCGAACGCAAGCTCCGCCCCGCCCTGATACAGCACGCCGAACAGGATCGCGGCCAGCACGATCCCTAAGGGATGCGCGCGGCCCATCAGCGCGACCGCAATGCCGACGAAGCCGAAACCGGCGGTGAATTCGAGCACCAGCCGATGCGCGTCGCCGAGAATGACATTGACCGCCAGACCGCCCGCCAGCGCGCCCGACAGCAGAGTGGAAATGATGGTGATGCGCGCCGGCGATACGCCGCCATAGACGGCCGCCGTCGGATTGACGCCGACGGCGCGGATTTCATAGCCGAGCCGCGTGCGCCAGATCAGCAACCAGACGAAGAAGGCCGCGATCAGCGCCAGAAAGAACGACAGGTTGAGCGGCGTCACCGGCCAGGCGATCCCGAGCGGCTTCAGCAATTCGTATAGCTGCGGGATCGTGCCGCCGTGCGGGAACGGCAGCGTCTCCGGGTTCATCTGCGCGGGGCTGCGCAGCACGTTGACGAGCAGATAGCCCATCAGCGCCGAGGCGATATAGTTGAACATGATCGTCGTGATGACGATATGGCTGTCGCGTTTGGCTTGCAAGTAACCGGGGATCGCCGCAAACGCCGCGCCAAACAGCGCCGCCGCCAGAATCGCGGCGATCGCCTGCGCGTAGCCCGGCAGCGGCAGGTAGAGCCCAACCAGCGCCGCGCCGAGCCCGGCGATATAGGCCTGCCCCTCAACGCCGATGTTGAACAGGCCGGCGTGGAAACACAACGCCACCGCCAGCCCGGTGAAGATGAAGCTCGTCGCGTAATACAGCGTGAAGCCGATGCCTTCGAGATTGCCAAGCGCGCCGCCGACCAGCAATTTCACCGCTTGAATCGGGTTCTCACCGATGGCGAGAACCACGAGGCCGGACATGACGAAGGCGGCCGCGACGTTGATCAGCGGGATCAGCGCGACATCGGCCCAGCCGGGGAGAGGCTTGTGCGGCGCGCTCATGCCGCCCGCTCGGCGACGCCCGCCATCAGCAACCCGAGATCGCGCGCATTGGTCTCCTCCGGCCTGCGCTCGCCCGTCACGCGGCCGCCGCACAGCACGACGATGCGGTCGGCCAGCGCGAAGATCTCGTCGAGTTCGACCGACACCAAAAGCACCGCCTTGCCCGCGTCGCGCATCGCCACGATGCGCTTGTGGATGAATTCGATCGCGCCGATATCGACCCCGCGCGTCGGCTGGCCAACCAGAATCACGGCGGGGTTGCGTTCGATCTCGCGCGCCAGCACGATCTTCTGCTGATTGCCGCCGGAGAAATTGGCGGTCTTCAACAGCGGCGCGCGGGGGCGAATGTCGTAGGCCTCCATCTTGGCCGCCTCGTCGGCGACGATCGCCGCGCGATCGAACAACACGCCCGCGCCATAGACCGTCTCGTCGTGGAAGCCGAGCATCCCGCTTTCGCAGGCCTCGAACGGCATGATGAGGCCGACGCGGTGCCGATCCTCCGGCACATGACCGACGCCGTGGCGGCGCATCGCCTTGGGGTCGCGCTCGTAAGCCGGCAGCACGGCGCCGTTCAACCAGATTTCACCCGCCGTCAGAGGTCGGATGCCGGCCAGCGCCTCCAGCAATTCGGATTGCCCATTGCCCGCCACGCCGGCGACGCCGAGGATCTCGCCCGCGCGCAGCGTGAACGAAACATCGTGCAAGCGCGTGACGCCGCGATCGTCTTGCACGCTTAAAGCCCGCGCCTCCAATACGACCGCGCCGGGGTGGGCGGGGCCCTTGTCGATCTTGAGGATCACCTTACGACCAACCATGGCGTCGGCGAGTTCGGGCGGCGAGGTCGCGGCCGTCTCGAACGTCGCCACCATCTCGCCGCGCCGCATGACGGAGACGCGGTCGGTCAGCGACATGATCTCGCGCAGCTTGTGGGTGATGAACACAATCGTCTTGTTCTGCGATTTCAGCACGCGCAGCATTTCGAACAATTGGTCGGCCTCCGAAGGCGTCAGCACCGCTGTCGGCTCGTCGAGCACGAGGATTTCCGCGCCGCGCACCAGCGCTTTCAAGATTTCGACGCGCTGCTGCAAGCCGACCGAGAGTTCGCCCACGATCGCGTCCGGGTCGACCTCCAGCGCATATTCTTTGGCCAGATGAGCCAGTTTGGCGCGCACATCAGCCGCGCCGACCGCCAGCAGCGGCCCGCCCTCGGCGCCCAGCATCACATTCTCCAGCACGCTCAGCGGCGGCACCAGCATGAAGTGCTGATGCACCATGCCGATGCCATGGCCGATCGCCTCACGCGAGGAGCGGATGCGGACCACCTCGCCATTGACGCGGATTTCGCCCGCGTCCGCTTCGTAGAAGCAGTAGAGGATCGACATCAACGTCGATTTGCCGGCGCCGTTCTCGCCGACGATGCCGTGGATCACGCCGCGCTCGACGCGCAGATTGACGTTTTTGTTGGCGCGAACCGGGCCGAAACTCTTGTCGACGCCGATCAATTCGATGGCCGGCGGCGCCGCGCCGGCGGGGCTCAAACGAGCCTCCGGCCGTCATGCCCGGGCTTGTCCCGGGCATCCACGTCGGCGGCGGATCGACGGCGAAGAGGCTTTGCGCGACAGTTCATGGGCGCATTCTAGCAAGCGCTGCGCCGCTGAGCGGCGTGGATGGCCGGGACAGGCCCGGCCATGACAGTCTCAGACGCTCACACCGGGCACTTGTTGTCCGACATATAGTCGTGCACGCTGATCTTGCCGGAGATGATGTCGGCTTTGGCCGCATCCGCCGCCGCCTTCGCCGCGTCGCTCAGGATCGCCTTGTTCCATTCGTCGGTGGCGTAGCCCACGCCGTCGTTCTTCAGACCGAACACCTGGACGCCCGCCTTCCACGTGCCGTCCTTGGCCGTCTTGAAGGAATCGTAGGTCGCGACATCGACGCGCTTCAGCATCGAGGTCAAGATTTTCCCGGGGAACATGTTGTCCTGATTGGAATCGACGCCGATGCCGAACTTGCCGGCGTCGGCGGCCGCCTTCAGCACGCCCTGCCCGGTCGCGCCCGCGGCCGCGAACACGACGTCGGCGCCCTGACTGATCTGCGCCTTGGCGAGTTCGCCGCCCTTGACCGGATCGTTCCACGCCGCCGGCGTCGTGCCGGTCATGTTGGCGATCACGCCCGCCTTGTCGTTGGCGTATTTGACGCCCTGGGCGTAACCGCATTCGAACGCGCTGATGAGGGGAATGTCCATGCCGCCGACGAAGCCGACCTTGCCGCTCTTCGAGGTCTTGGCCGCGATCACGCCGACCAGGAACGAACCCTCCTCGGCCTTGAACACCATCGACTGCACGTTGGGCTTATCGACCACCATGTCGATGATGCCGAATTTGGTGTTGGGGAATTCGTCGGCGATTTTGGTCAGCGCCGTCGCCCAGGCGAAGCCCGGCATCAGGATCGGGCTGAACCCGTCCTTGGCGAATTTGCGCAACACCTGCTCGCGCTGGGCGTCGTTCTGGATCTCCAGATCGCGGAAGGCGACGCCGGAGTCCTTGGCGAACTTGGTCGCGCCGTTGAATACGCCCTCGTTGAACGACTTGTCGAATTTGCCGCCGAGGTCATAAATCACCGCAGGTTTGACGGTGTCGGCATAGGCTGCCGCGCAGGCAAGCGCGCCCGCCAGAACCACGGACCCGAATTTGGCGACGTTGCGAACGCCCATGCAAAAACTCCCTTATCCCACCTCGGCGCGCCCAGCGTTTTCCCGCCGCAGATGGCGAAAAACGGGCGCATTGTTGACCGATTGGTCAGGGATAGTGACAGCCGCGACGGCAGAGTCAAGCGACCTCGGGCGTATTCACAG
>JANLPL010000168.1:0-2049 GCA_031367195.1 Bradyrhizobium sp. | reverse complement strand
CCGCGCCGCGCCCGACGGCGGTCGCCATGGCCCCCGCGCCGAAGTCCGTCGATGCGATCGCCGACTTCCTCTCGGCGCAGGGCTCGGACAAGCGTCAGTTGACGATCTCGGCGCAGAAGGCGCTGGCGAAACTGGGCTTTGCCGTCAAGCCGACCGGCGCGCTCGACGCGGCCACGCGCAGCGCGCTGGCCGAATTCCAGAAATCGCGGCATTTGCCGGCTTCGACCGTGATCACGGCCAAACTCGTCAAGTCGCTGACCTCTGCCGCGAAGGCGGAATAGCGATTGCGCCTCCGCAGCGACATCTGGGTTTCCGCCTATATTCGCACGATCGAAGTGCAGGGCGGCTTTGCGACGCTGCGGCGTCGCGGGGCGGCCGAGGCGGGGGCGGTGTTCGTGGCGCTGGATTGCCTCGATGGCCGCGTCGCGCTGTTCGCGCCCGGCCCGCCCAACGATTTGGGCGAGCGGCGCTTCCTGCGCGCGCACAAGGCCGATTGGGCGGAATCGCCGGATATTTCAGCGCGGCTGGCGCGCGAACTTCAGCGCGACCCCGACATCTGGATCGTCGATGTGGAGCGGCGCGACGGCGCGCATGGGCTCGAATTGGTCGAGGGCTGAAAAAGGCGAGAGCCACTAGACGGAATCTGTAGATTCTTGTAAGAGTACGATGGACCGTAGAGGGATCGGACCCCTGCAAATCGGGTGGAAGCCCGCTTGCGTGTGCCAACTACACGGCCCAACGCTATTTAAGTTCTACCGTATTATCCTGCGGTCGGAACGCATTGAACACCTCCGCTTATTTGCCGCTTGGGGCGGTGGGTTGAGGTTTGAGGCTTGGCCGCTACTAACGGTTACGCCTCGGTTTCTGAGGCTCCTTCCAGATTTCTGGTCGGAGCCTCATTCTCCTTAGAGGACCTCCTAATCCTCTTGAATTTGCCTGAAGGCGTTTTCCTTAAACGACCCTTCCGTACGAAGGCATAGATCGCCGCTGAAACCTGAATGTCGTTGAGGCCGGGCCAGTACCGAGATCTCATTTCACCGATAAGTTCAGAGATCGTAAGGCCGTCCTTCCCCTCTCGTTCTGCGCCACCTAGAATCATGTCAACCATTTCGAAGTTCGACGGACACCCACTAGGGCGAGGAGGGCCTAGCTTTGGATTTTCGACTCCTTCCAATTGCGCTTCAGCAGCGGGCTTGTGGGTCTTCGGCGAATCGGGTTCAAGCCGTTTAATAACCTTTAGCGCGATCAGCAATTCGTTCGCTTCTTCTTGGAGACGCGCGATTTCCCTGGTGATTTCGGCTTGCCTAGCCTCGATGAGAGAAGTTTGGTTGAAGACGGCCATGATGGGGATATACGACAATGGACTTGTGAAAGCAATGGCCGTTTGTAATGGGGTCGGGACATATCCCGAACGATAATATCACCTAAATTGTAATGGGGCTGGACAGGCCGACCCCATGAATGGGGCATTTACAAAAAAAACCTTCTAGTCCATTGATTTATATAGGTGTTGAGTTTGCAGCGTAATACCAGAAAACTCAGTCGTCGCTCCGCGCCCGAATTGCAGACGTCGGCGTGGCGTCGAGGTCGTCGTCGGGCTGCACCGGGGCGACGAGGGCTTCCTGTGAACCTACGGGCGCGGGAATCGCGAAATTGGGTCCGTGCAGATCGACCGGCGCAGCCGCGTAACTCGCCCGCACGCGCGGCTTGGCGCTGGCGACGTCCATCGGCTCCTCGACGTCGGGCGCGGGCGGCTGGCCGTCCAGCGGGCCGGGCGGCGGCAGGAGGCCCTGCGCCGGCGCCGGACGGCAGACGCGGCGCGGACCGGTGTCGGTGCGCCCATGCGCGGCCAGATCGAGATGGAAGTGATTGTAGTGGAACACGTCCGCGCCGGGGCCGAGCACGGTCGTGAACTCGCCGCAGGCGCCGGCGTGCGTCTCGTGCAGGAACGCCGATTCCTGCGTATCGGTTTTCTTCCAGTCGCGCACGATGACGATTTTGCGCCCGTCGGCGAGGCCGAAGCCCGACACATCGACGGCGTTGCCGAAC
>JANLPL010000132.1:0-6911 GCA_031367195.1 Bradyrhizobium sp. | reverse complement strand
CCCCATCGCTGGCGCGCGCGACCCCCGCGCCGCTCAGCCTGCGCCGGGGCGTGAACGCGTTTCCGTGGTTTCAGTTGACGCAGGAATATCCCGCGCCGCGCCGGGACTACGCTTCGCCCCCGTTCCAGCCGACGCGGCCGGTTCCCTCGCTGCGTGACCTGAACGCTTTGCGCGCGGCTGGGTTCGATTTCCTGCGCCTGCCGGTCGATCCCGGCCCTTTTCTGGCGGCGAGCGCGCCGGAAAAGCGCGTATTGCTTGATCAGTTGATGCGCGCGGTCGAGCTTTGCCTGAAGGCCGATCTGAAAGTGGTCGTCAACATGCAGGCCAATGCCGGCACGCATTACTGGACGCCCGCGCGCATGACGGCCTCGACCGACGCCCCGGAGTTTGCCGCCTATCTCGCGTTGGTGGGCGAGATCGCGGCGCTGATGCCGGCGCGCACGGCGCTGGAGCCGATCAACGAACCGATCGGCGCCTGCGAGTCCACGCAGACCCGCGACGTGCGCGAAGCCATGCTCGCGCGGGCTCGGAAGGCCGCGCCCGATCTGACGCTGATCGCCTCGGGCGGCTGCGGCAGCCTGATTCAAGGGCTGGCCGATTTCGATCCCGCGTCCGTCTCCCGGTTCGCGCCGCTGCTCTATACCTTCCACTTCTACGAGCCCTATCTGTTCACGCATCAGAGCGCGTCCTGGATGGGCGAGCGGCTCTATCACACACTGACCGGCGTGCCCTGGCCAGGGGCTGAGGGCTCGTATGGGCAGACGATGCAGGAGACGCGCGCGCTTATTGCTGACTTGCCCGCCACGGAGCGCGCAGGGGTGCTGGCCGAAACAGAGAAAGTGATGAAGGTCTATTTCGACGCCAATCCGGCGCGGCCCTTCATCGACCGCTATCTCGGCGCGGCGGCCCAATGGGCGAAACGGCACGGGTTGCCGACGAGCCAAGTGCTGCTGGGCGAATTCGGCGTGCTGCGTAAAGATGCGCGCGATGCGGGCGCGCGCGCGCCCGACCGGGCGCGCTATTTGAAGGATGTGCGCGAGAGCGCGGAAAGCTTCGGTTTTCCCTGGGCGTTCTGGTGTCTGTTCGACAGCATGGGCATCATGGACGAGCGCGAACGAACGCTCGATCCCGCTATCCTCGGCGCGCTCGGGCTGAACCTGCGCTGAGCGGACGCAGCCACGCGCAGATGCGGGAACATGCAGACGAAGATCAGCACCAGTTTGTCGAGAAAGTTGGTCTTGACCGAAATGCTCTCGGAGGCGTTGAGCAGCACCGCCATCGCCAGCGCCGGCCCGATCACCCTGAGGCCACGGCCTTTCAGCAATTCGCGGAAGAACCAGACGAGGCTGCCGAACACCAATACCATCACGAAGCCGCCCTGATACAACGTCATGCGGATGAATGGGTTCTCGACGCCCTGCTCCAACCCGAAGTGGCGGCGCAGGTTCTCAACCTGTTCGATGTCGGGGCCGACGATCAATTCGAGGAGCGTGAACGGTTTCAGCATCTCGAACATGATGACGCGGGTGGCGGCGCTGCCGCTATCATCGACGAAGCGCATCAGCAGCGTGTCGGCGATGCCCGAACTCAGCGCGGCCATCACGAACAGCGCCAGCAGCGGGACACCAGCGCAAAACGTCGCCGCGCCCAGCAGCGAAACCCGGCCGCGCCGCAGCGTGGCGAAGCCGTTGTAGAGCGCAAATAGCGGCGTGATCGCGAGCGAGACGACGATGCCGGTGCGGCCGCCGAACACCGCGAGCGCGGCGAATTGCAGCAGAATGAGGCCGGCGCGCAGCCAGGGTTTCAGGTCTTTGGCGCCCCCCATCAACGACAGCACATAGACCCCGGTCAGGGCGGCGTTGGTGAGGGGATGGCCCTGCAAGGCGGTCGAGCGGGTGTCTTCGAGATGGGCGACGCCGTCGAGACGATAAGGCAAGATCAGCGTATGGCCCGCGAATTCGCCTAAGCCCATCAGCGCGTTGATCGTCATCACGATATGCAGTGCGCGCGAGAGCGGCGCCAGGTCCGCCGGGTCGAAATCGTCGAGCAGCAGCGCGAACACCGCCGGGCCGCCGAACGTGTCGACGAGACCGGCCATGCCGGGGCCGGAGCGCAGCAGCGTGGCCGCGACCAGCAACATCGTCAGGGTCAGCAGCCAGGACGCGGCCGGTCGCGTCGCGAACTTGCGCTCGACATAGGCGACCGGCGCGCCTGTCTGGAGCGCGCGCCACAGCAGCGCGGCGAAGAGGAAATAGGTGAAGGGGTGGATCTTGGTGAGCGGGCCGCCGGTCAGGCCGTCATAGTTGTAGCCGAGATGCCATAGCAGGCCGCCCGACACTCCCAGCAACACGACGACGCCGGCGAGGATCGCCGTTCTCAGAGCGGGCGTTGGGCCCCGCATCACGCCGCTTCGCCGCGATCGACCAGCGCGACGCCGTCGAAGCCCGCGCCGGCGGCTGCGGCTGCGGCGATCTCGTCGGCGAGCGCCGACTGGGGATCGCCAATGGCGGCGACCAGTAGCACGAAATCGGCCTGGGCTGCGAGCGGCGCGAGGCGATGGTTGTCGCTCATCGCGCCGCCGTCGATCACGACCAGATCGTAGCATCGCCGCACGCGCCGCAGCCGGAACGCGTCGGTTCCCGCGCGCGCCGACCAGTCGACCGGGTCTAGGCCGCCCGTGGCGAGGCGCACGAAGCGCTCGCCGGATTCGCGATAGGCGTGGTCGGCGATCGAATGCTCGCCGCGCAGCAACTCGGTGAGGCCGGGGCGCTCGGAGGCCGCGTCCTCGCGAAGGTCGCCGTCGATCAGCAGAACTTCGCGGTTGCCCAGCGCCGCTAGCGCGGCGATCCGCTCGGCGAGGCGCGCGCGTTCGGCCGCCGCGGCCGGCGCCGAGGTCAGATAGAGGCAGCGGCCGATCGCGGGGCCATTGGCGGCTTCGCCGTCGATTAATGGGCGCAACACCCTGCGCGCAACCGCGTCGGCGCCGTGCTTGGCCGACCTGTTTGCGCCCATAAGATCGCGGCCGGCGATGATCCCGAGCACGGGCGCGCCGGCGAGATCGCGCGCCTGGCGCGGCGTGAACAGCGTGGGGCGCATATATTCGTGGGCGAGGCTGGCGCTGGCGCCAAGGCTCATCCCCAGGAATCCCGCGCCGAGCAGCAGCAGCAGCGTCGGCGGCCAGCTTTTATGCAACGGCGGCAGCGCGCGGGTGATGATGCGGGCGTTGGTCGTGTCGACATTGGAGGCCTCCATCGTCTCCTTGGCGCGCAGCAGGAACGCCTGATAGATCGCCTTCGCCGCATCGACCTGACGCTGCAACTCGCGCAAATGCACGTCGGCTTTGTCGTCGTCGAGCGATTTCACCTTCATGCCCGCGAGTTTCTTCGTCAGCGCCGTTTCGTCGTCGCGGGCGCGGGCGTAATCGGCTTCCGCCGCCTGACGCAGCCGCTGCGTCTCCCTGGCGATGAGGCCGCGGACGTCGCGCAGGGATTGTTCGAGCGAGGCGATCTCGGGATGCCGGGGTCCGAGCTGCTTGCCGGCGCTCGCCAGTTTCTCGACGATCGCGCTTTCGCGATCGCGCAACCGGACCATGACGCCCGACGCCATCGCCTCCGGCGTGCCCTGCGCGCCGGGATCGCGGCGCAACTGGTCGAATTGCGCCTTCAGCGAGGAAGCGCGATTCTGCGCGGCGGAGAGCAGCGCGGTCGTCTGGTTGATCTCCTGATCGCTGACGAGCTGGCCGGAGGAGACGACGAAACCATTGGCCGCGCGATAATCGGCGACTTCGTTTTCCGCGTCTTTCAGTTTTGCGTGCAATTCGCCGAGCCGGGCCGCCAGCGACTTGGAGGCGTCACGACCGGCGTCGGAACGCGCATCCGCCTGATCGGCGAGATAGGCGTCAGCGATGGCGTTGGTGATCTCGGCGGCCTTTTCCGAGGTTTTAGCGCGCACGACGAGATCGAGCACCAGCACCTTTTCGGCGCGCTTGACATTGATGTGCTTACGCAGGGTTTCCAGCGTGCGCGCCTTCAGCCTTTCGCTTTCTCCGGCCGCGTCCGGCGCCTTGCCGAACGAAGAGAACACGCGCGCGAGGGCGCCGAACAGGCCGCTGCCGTTGAATTCGGAATCGTTTTCCAGATGGGTGGCGGAGATCGCGCGCAGCAGCACGCCGCTCGATTGCAGCACGCTGCCCTGGCTCTCGACCTGGGTGAGGCCGCCGTCCGCCGCAATCGAGCTCGGGTTGACGTCGTCGCGCATCACCTGCTTGTCGCGAGGATCGACAAGGATTTGCGCGACCGCCGTATATTGCGGGGTGGCGAGCAGGCCGTAGCCCAGCGTCGAGACTAGCGCGAGCGCGGTCGCCGCCGCGATCCATTTGCGCCGTCGCCACAGGATGCGGCCGATCAGCGCGGTTTCGACTTCGACGCCGGCGTGCAGGACCGACTCGGACCGCACTTGCGGACCCGACGCAAATATATCTGGCGTGGCGGCGATTTCTGCCCGCATGTACCCGTCTCGTTCGCGTAGTGTTTCGCGCGGAAGCCTGAGCGCGCGCTGCGCCTTAACGTCTTGGCAGCATTCCATTAACAAGGCATTTACACTAACAAAAAGCTAGGATTGGATTTGGCTGATTTCTTGCGGGATCGGGGTTAGACTGGCGCAAACTTGAGCTTGGTGATGATGAAGATCGATTTACGCGTAGATCGCGCTTCGCTCCGGCGCTGGCACCTGGAACTGGCGCAACGGCTCGAAAATCGCATGGGTTGCGAGGTCGGATTTCGTTTCGAGCCGGGCGCGGGGCCGTCTTTGGCGACGGACGCCCTGTTTCAGGTCGAGACGCTTATGTTCGGCCTGCCCCGCGGCGGCGTCTCGCAACGCGTCAAACCGCAGCCGGCCGCCGCCGCGACGACGCAAGCCGAAGCCTATCTCGTGATCGATCTGGCGCAGGCTCCGGCGGCGCGCAAGGCCGAGCGCGTCTGGCGGGTGGAATGTGATGGGGCGGGGCTGGAAGCCGGGCTGCTCGCCGCACTGGTCGCGGGACGATCGCCGACCGTGCGGGTGTTGGGGCCGGCCGGCCCGATCGCCGTCGCCAGGCCCGGTTCGGACTCGCCGGGCCTCGTTAAGGCGGCGTTCGAGGATATGTTGGCGCGCGTCGCGACGCTGATCGTGGCGGCGATGGACGGCGCGGCGTCGGCGGCCCCGCCCGCGATCCCCGGCGAGCCCGCGCAAGCCTTCGACCAGGCTGCGCTTGAGCCGCGCAAATGGTTCGCGCGCGCGGCCAGTACCGTCAAACGGGGGGCCGTGCGCGCGGCTTACACCGCGCTTTGCCACGCGCCGCATTGGCGGGTCGGTTGGCGGCGAGGGGTGAGCGGGTTGGCCGATGGCCGCCTCGGCGGCGGCTGGTCCGATCTGCCTGACGACGGACAGCGCTTCTACGCCGATCCCTTCCCCATCGTCTGGCGCGGCCGGACCTTTCTGTTCGTCGAAGACTTCGCGCACAAGCTCGGCAAGGGCGTCATCTCGGCCGTCGAGTTCGGGCCGCAGGGGCCGCTCGGAATCCCGCAGCCGGTGCTGGAACGCCCCGGCCATCTCTCCTATCCCAATTTGTTCGAACGCGACGGCGAGATGTGGATGATCCCCGAGAGCGGGGCGGCGGGGACGATCGATCTCTACCGCGCGCTCGATTTCCCCCATTCCTGGGCGCTGGAGACGACGCTGGTCGCCGACGTCGTCGCCAGCGATGCGACGCTGATCGAGAAGGACGGCCGCTGGTGGATGTTCGCCACCGTGCGCGAAGGCGGCGGCGCCTATTCCGACGCGCTGTGTCTGTGGTCGGCGTCAGATTTTCGCGGCCCGTGGACGCCGCACCGCGCAAACCCGGTGCTGATCGACATCGCCACCGCGCGACCCGCAGGACGCATGTTCGAGCGCGACGGCGCGCTCTACCGCCCGGTGCAGGATTGCCGCGCCGGCTATGGCGCGGCGCTGGCGCTCGCCCGCGTCGAACGGCTCGACGAGGGCGGTTTCGCGCAGAGCGTCGAGGCGATCCTGCGCCCCTGCGCCAACTGGCCCGGCCGCCGCCTGCACACGTTCAACGCCGCCGGCGGGTTCGAATTCATCGACGGTTCGGCGCTCGCGCCGCGCTGGGCGGCGCTGCGACAGCCGCTCGAATTCGTGCGCCGGCGCGAGACCCGCCTCGCGCCGGTGTGAAGGTCACGCGCTTTCCAGCCCGACTCCGAACACGATGTCCTCGCGCCGCGCCGCCTGTATGTAGAGCGTGCCGAACGCCCGATCCCACAACGCCAGCGAAAAGCCGAGATTCTTGTCGCAATGGGCGGGATTGTCGCGTGGCGCGGTTTGCGATTGAGCACCTCCTGCGACGATCCGCCGCGCGACCCCCTCCCCCACCAACGCCCGTCCTTGGTCGGGCGTCGTTCGACGTCCTATGGGGGCGGACGGCCCTCAACCCTCCCCTCACATGGGGAGCTTCGGGTCAAGGGCTTATTCATTCGGGCATGTTTCAAACTCCGAGGGCTGTTTTGGTATCTTTGGGTGGCAGTCTGAATCCGCGTGTGTCCGGCGCGGCGTCGAAAATGGACACAAACTTTGCCGTCAAATTCTTGGCGGCCAGAGGGCGGGGCGATAGTTCCCTGTCAACGCCGCAAGCCGCCGGAGGCGGGGGCCGAAGGCCAGAGTTGACAGGGATCTATCGCCCCGCCAAAATCGTTCGCCGGGATGCGGTGGCATGCCGGCGTCGTGTAGGCTTCTCCCGCGAATATGCTTCGATCACGACGGCGCGCGCCGGATATGCGCGGAGTTTTGGCGCCGCCGGCAGTATCCGAGGTCCGAGCCCGATTGCATGACGCGGCCCGTTTCCGAGCACGATCAACCTCACATACGGTCGCCGTTCG
>JANLPL010000123.1:0-11303 GCA_031367195.1 Bradyrhizobium sp. | reverse complement strand
GTCGGGGCCGTCGGCGTCGATCGGACCAAATTCCAGGTTCACCCAGAGCTTGTCGTTCCAATAGGGACCGACCGCCTTCGGGATCGCGGGATTATAGACCGGCGAGGGCGCGAGCACGACCATCTTGGCGCCGAGGTCGGCGTGTTCGGCGGCGCTGAGGAACGGAACCACCGTCACCGGCGAGCCGACATAGACAGTGGCGTCCGCGCCGGTCGCCAGGATCTGCGCCACCAGCGAATCGTTGTCGGGCGAGGTCTGATCGAAGGTGAATTGGCTGAACTTTATGCCCGCGAGATCCGCATAGGCCTTGATGCCGTCACAGATCCATTCCGCGCCCGGGAAGGTCGGCTGCGGGCAGACGATATGTTTGATCTTCAGGTTCTTCGCGGCATAGGCGACGGCCTGCACCAACCCATAGCGCGGGCCCGCATTGAGGCCGGCGACGTTGCGCGCGGTGAAGCATGGCGGCGCGACGGCGGCGCCCATGATCGAGATGATGTTCTGATCCTTGAAATATTGCACGGTGGCGATGCAATCGACGATGCTCGCGCCGCCCACGAGGGCGACCGCCTTGTTGTCCTCGACGAGCTTCTTGACGTTCTCGGCGGCCTTGTCGGGGCGCGTCTGATCGTCGGCCCAGCTATAGGCGATCGGGCGGCCGTTGACGCCGCCGTTGGCGTTGACGCAATCGAAAAAGGCCTTGGCGCCCTTGGGCGCGTTGGACATGTCCGCGCCGCCCGAGGCGGTGACGTCGGCGCCGATCACGATCTGCGCGCCGGTCGCGGCCTTGCGAGTGTTGAGACCGCAATTGGGCGCCGCGCTCGCGCTCGCAGCGCCAAGCGCGGCCAGGGCCAACGCGGCGGCGAACAGGCTTCGCAATATTTTCATTTCGGTTCCTCCCTCTGATCTCTCGCTTCCGCGGGCGCGGTCGCGAATTCGTTATTTCGCGTATCGATACCGGGCCGCGCGGCCCGCTCCCTCCACCGTCAGATCGGTGAACGGATTTCGTCGCGCGTCAGTCACAGGTTTGTAGAGGCGGTAGAGGTCGGGCAGGAACTTTTCCCAGTTGCCGATCTCGCCGGCGGCGTGCGCGGCCCAAACCTGCCCGTCCGTCTCGGTCTCCGGCTTGCGACGCCCGAACGCCGTGGACTGGCCAACGACGCCCGCGTCCGCCTTCGACTATTGATGCACGCGATAGCCGAGCGGATCATTGGCGCGGATCGCCGCTTCCTCGAAGCCGAGGCCCGCGACGATCATGACGTGCTCATGGGAAATCACGTCGCGAATGTCCTGCGCGACCTCCTCCAGCAGCTCGAAGCGGATGAAGAGATCCTGCCGACGTCCGTCGCTCCAGGTCTGCGGGGCGTTGTGAACGGCGCCGAGCGGTGCGCCCTGATGGGGCGGGACCGGCCAGATCAGGGGCTCGTGCTGCTCGGGATGCCAGAGCAGAAAGCCCTTCTCCATGTTGCTCCAGAACCAATCGATCATCCGCGCCGTCACGCCGTCGAGCGCCTATTCGATGTGGGTCGCGCGCCCGTCGTAATTGATCCGATGATCCATGGTCTCCGCCCGTTGGTCCGATCTCGCGGCTTGGCGCGGCGATGATCGCAGACCTTATTTATACGATCGACTAATTCCCGTAGTGAGCCTTTCGGCGGATTGGCTGCGGCTTGTCCGAGTTGGATCTCCGGCGCCCGCAACGCTACGTTTCGCGCTTTATCTTATTTGGTTATTCGTAAAAATAAGACGCTAAACCCAAATCGCAAGCGGGTTCTCGCCTTGCGTGGGGTCGTCGGGAGGACCGAGGCCATGGCCAGCCCCTATGACATTATCTGCGTCGGCGGCGGCCACAACGGCCTCACCGCGTCGGCGTATATGGCCAAGGCTGGCAAGAAGGTGCTCGTGCTTGAGCGCAAGGGCCACGCCGGCGGTGGCGTATCGACGCGCGAGCTGACCCTCCCCGGCTTCCATCATGACGAGCACTCGAACGTGCATATCATGATCCAGGGCAGCCCGATGCTGCGCGACGACGAGCTGGGTCTCCTGGGCAAATTCGGCCTCAAATACCACTACCCCGACCTGCCGCACGCAACCGTGTTCGACGACGGCGCGACCGTCCTCTCCTATCGCGATCTCGACCGGACCTGCGAGGGCATCGCCAAGTTCTCAGCCCGCGACGCCGAGGCCTACCGCGCCTTCGCCCAGCGCTCGATGGCGATGCTGCCGATGTTCATGTCGGGCCTCTACGCGCCGCCGTTCCCGATGGGCGCGTTCATGGCGATGATGGATCAGACCGACGAGGGTCGAGACATCCTCGAAGTGATGTCGCGCTCGTCGCTGGAGATCGCCAACCAATATTTCGAGAGCGACCGCCTCAAGATCCACCTGGTGCGCCTCGTCAGCGAGAATCTTCAGGCGCCCGACGATCTCGGCGCCGGCATGGGCGTGTTTCTGATGCCCGGCATCATCCACACCTACAGCGTCTCGCGGCCGATCGGCGGCTCGGGCGAACTGACGAAGGCGACAATCCGCGCGATCGAGCATTTCGGCGGCGAATTGCGCTGCAACGCCGAGGTCGCCAAGATCACAACCTCGGGCGGACGCGCGAACGGCGTCACCCTGACGACAGGCGAGACCTTGTCGGCCAAGGACGGCGTGATCGCGGGATTGCACCCCGCCGTGCTCGCGAGATTCGTTGACGGAATTCCCGCGCCCGCGATCAGGCGCGCCGAGCGCATCACGCCCTCGCCGTTCTCGATTCTGCTCAGCCACTACGCGCTCAAGGAGTAGGCGCAGTTGAAAGCCGGTCCCGAGGCGGGAACGGCGGCGATGATCGAGTTGATGTCGACCGACCGCATCGCGGATATGCTCGACTCGTTCGACTCGTTGAAGCGCGGCCGGATGCCCAGGCACAGGCTCTGCGCCGGCGGCGAAATGACGGGCGCGGATTCCACGCGAGCGCCTCCGGGAGGCGGCACGTTTTACGGCGTCACCTTCGCGCCCTACGCCCTTGAAGACGGCGGCGCCGCGCGCTGGGACGAGATCAAGGCCGAGGAAGGCGAGAAGAGCCTCGCTTACTTCCGCCGGTTCTACGACAGGCTCGACGACGCCAATATTCTCGCCAAGGTGTTCAAATCGCCGCTCGACATGGAGCGCGACAGCCCCAACAGTTTCGTGAAGGGCGACATCCACGGCTGCGCGCCCTACGTCTATCAGACCGTCGGCCATCGCCCGACCCCGGACTTCGGCCATTACACCGTGCCGGGCGTCGAAAAACTCTATCTCGTCGGTCCCTTCATGCATCCCGGCGGCGGCGTATTTGGCGCGGGCCGCGCCACCGCGATCCGCATGATGGATGACATGGGCATCGACTACGACAAGGTGATGGGGGCGCGGATGTGAAGATTTACGACGCGCAGAACAAGGAACTGATGACGGTCCGCGGAATCGAGCTCGACGGCGGCCAGTTGGTCATCCGCGGCAAGATTTTCGGCGCGATGCCGATGGTGGCCAAGCTCAGTCCCGAGGAGGCGCGGGCGGGACTGAAGCTGCTGGGGTTGAGGACGATCCTGTCGCTGATCCCGTTCATATTTTCCCGGACAAAGGGTCAAATTTAGCGGCCCGTTGCACCGACGACGCCCGTTCAACCCTCAGTCGCATGAGTTGGGGGGTGAATTTGACCCCACAGCGCGACGGGGCGTGGTGAAAGCGCCGCAGAGCGTCGCAAGACGTCACGCCCCCTTTATGAAAGACCCGTGTCGGTCAATGTCCTGATGCGTCCGGATTTCTGCCGGCCTCGAACAGGAACCACGTTCTCCGCTCCGTCTCGTCAATCAATATTTCCAACAATCCCGCCGTGCCGCTATCTTCTGAATCGTCGCAAATCTTGTGCGCCTGTCTCATCGCGGCGGCGCATGACTTATTGTCCTGCATGAGTTCCATCAGCATTTCCTCCGGCGACACATAGGCTTTGTCGTCATCTCGAATGCGGGTGTTTTTGGCAACCGAGCCTATGGAGGTAAGCGTGCGCTGGCCCAGCTTGCGAACCCGCTCCGCGAGAGGATCGATCGCCGCGAATATCTGATCGGCCTGCTCATCCAGCAACAGATGATAATCGCGGAAGTGAGGCCCGCTCATATGCCAATGGAAATTCTTGGTCTTTAAGTAAAGCGCGAAGCAATCCGCAACGAGAGGGTTGAGCGCCGCAGCTATAGCGGTCACGTCCTTCTGCTTCAGATCTGTGGGAGTCATGAGCGGCTCCGCTATCTTGGCTTGAGTATTCGGCATGTCAGACTTTCCTCTTTTTGCGCCAGAACGTTTCTTCCGGGTCGAAACCGAAGGCAGGCCAGCGGCCACCTCAACCAGGGGCCGCTGGCTTGATCCGATAAATCCACAACTCACTTCCGCAATAGTTGTTCCGTGTTTTTTGCCTGAGTCTCGTGGAAACATTTTTGATGGGTCAGCCACAAAAGCGGCGTTCGGCCAAATCGAACGGCCGACAGTGTCGTACATTCGCGCGCCGCGAAAGCCAGGCGGCTCGGGCGACCAACCGCGCCGCGAGTGGCGGGTGCGAGCCTCTGGCGCTTGTATTGTCGTATAAAAGCCGTCCATGAAGTTTGAACAGGTGTCGCGCCTTAAAAAACAGCCACATTCCCCCAGGCTTGACGACATCTCTCCTCGTGGAACGAAAGCCAAAGCGCCGCGTTTTCCCTGTGCAAATCGCAGGGCGCAACATTGCGTTCCAAGCCAACGGGAGACTTCGATGAACTATCAAGCGCAGAAAGACGCCATCACGGATAAGGTTGCGGGCGTTGCAAACGACACCGCCGAAGGCGTGTCCAGGGCTGCGGATAGGCTTCAGCGGGAGGGCGCGAGCCTGCAGAACAGCTTGGCGAACAAGGCCTCCGACCTGTCTGACAAAGTCTCGACGTCGTTGAAGAACGTCGGCGTGGATACTGATGATGTCAAGGCGGCCATGGGCGACGCTCTCGACGCGCTCGGCGCCAACATTCGGCAGGTTGTGAAGAACAGACCGATGGGCGCATTGGCGATCGCAGCCGGTTTGGGATTGCTGTTTGGCCTCATGAGCACGCGGTGATTCATGCTGGCTGCGCTTTTAGGCCTTCTGACCGCGTTATTTCTGGACTCGGCCAAGCGGAAAGCGCTCGCCGCCGCTTTTTTTGCGGTGGCCGCGTTCTTCTTGATATTTGCGGTCTCCTACGCGCTGTTTGCACTGCGGGAGTGGATAGTGTTGACTTATGCGCCCCTCTACCCTGACCTTTGGATATCGGGAGGGATGGTTGTCGTTTCCCTCCCGTTTATTTTTCTCGGTGTTTGGAAGCAAAAGCAGACCCCCCCGCCTGAAGCCTATCGCGCCGCCGCTGTGCTGGCGGCGCCCGCGGCGGCTCGCATGGCGACGCGGTTTGTAAGTCCGGGACTGCTTGCGGTGGGAGCCGTTTCAATCCTGGGGCTATGGCTCGGTCGCCAACTCGGAAAGGATTAGCCCACGCAAACGCCTTCGGAGGTCGAGCCAATTTCAGAATTCCCGCGCCGCGCCGTCCCTGAACGACGCGGCGCTTTTTTTGGCTATGTGTCAAATGACAGATTTGACATTCGAATATGGGGTAACTACGAATTCTGGATCTAGCTGGCGCTTCGGGCCAGCCGGGCTGCGCGGGTCGTTTTTCTGAAACTCGATAGCTGGCGGATTCTCCGTTGACCGGTTATCGTCACATACTGACCGAGCGGGTTAACTTGAGTGTTATCGAAATTCCACCCTCACGCAGTGAATGCGGGCATCCCGCAGAATATCACGGTCGTGGCTTCCAGGACGCCCAGGTTCGCGCCCAGCCTTGGTGCGTTATGACGCGCGCTCGCATGGACACGTCTGTCGTTCCCTTCACCGATTTGTCTGCCGGTTCAAACCTTGTGGATGTCCTGCTCAGGACGTCGCAAGGCTGCATAAAGATCATAGATCTGACCGGAGCCTTGCGGGGGATGAACGAAGGTGGGCAACGGCAGCTGGAAATCGACGACTTTCCGTCGGTTTGTGGAATGCAATGGTCCCAATTGTGGCCCGCCTCGGAGCGGTCTCGCATAGAGACGGCTCTTGAGGAAGCTCTTGCTGGTCGCTCAACCCGGCTGATAGCGCCCTGCCCAACTATGAAGGGGGCGATGAAATGGTGGGACGTGTCGGTAACGCCAATCTTTTCACCGCTCGGAGATGTCACCCACGTTTTATCCGTCTCTAACGATGTCAGCCATTTTCGTGAGCGGGAAACCCAGCTCCAGCGAACCCTATTGGAGAGCCAGCGCGTTCTCACATCGCTGGCGCAACAACTCGAGTCGGAGACCAGGCGTCTGGCGGCGGCGCAACGTCGTTTGAGCCATACAGACAAACTGAGACTGCTCGGCCAGTTCGTCGGCAACGTCGTCCACGATATCAACAATGTGCTAGCCGTGATGCAGAGCGCATCCCGCGCGATGCGCCGGCAAGCTCTTGAGCCGCGTGCGGCAATGCTGTTGGAGGAGGTCGACAAAGCCGTCGATCGAGGCGAGAAGCTGGTTCGACGGCTCCTCGATTTCGCACGCACCGATGATAGCGCCGCCGAACTTTTCTCGCCCGCGCAGCTCATCGAACGCGAAGCCGAACTCCTGCGGCATCTGGCGGGCGCGCAAGTCAACCTGAAGCTCGATATCGCTGACAAAGTATGGCCCGTGGTGGCGGAGCCGGCGCGCTTCCAGTCGGTATTGTTCAATTTGGTTTCAAACGCCCGCGACGCCCTTGAGGGGGCAGGCGACATCACTGTCTCTATCAAGAATTGCCACGCAAACGCCCGTCCGAAGGGGTTGCCCGCGTCGGACTATGTAGTGTTTGCGATCAGCGATAACGGCGCCGGGATGAACCCGGACATTCTCGCGAAATTCGGCGAGCCGTTTTTCACGACGAAGGGGCCTGGTAAGGGCACTGGCCTCGGTGTGGCTTCGGCGTTCGACTTCGCCGTTAATGCCGGCGGCAGAGTGTTTGTCGAGAGCGCGCTCGGGACGGGAACTACCGTTACCCTTTATTTGCCCAGGGCGTCCGCATTGGGTGAAGTTGTTTCCAGGCACGACGCTGATATCGACCCGAACCTGCATGGCAATGCGGTAATTTTGTTGCTCGAGGACGAGGTGATGCTGCGCGAGCACCTCGCTGCGACTCTGCGCGGTCTCAACTATGTGGTGCTCGAAGCGGCGAATGAGGAGGTCGCGCTGGCTGTTGTGCTTCGCGAGGTCACGATCGACCTCGTGATTTCTGATCTCAATCTCGGTTCGGGAAGCGGCATTCATCTCGTCGAACGATTGCGTGTGGATCGCCCCGAGCTGAAGGTCATCTTCGTGACGGGCAGTCGGGGCATGGGCGTGCCCAAAGGCGAACTCATATTCAGGAAGCCGATTTCCGAGGAACTGTTAGCGACTGGCATACTGGAAAGCCTGGGTCGCCTGCCCGGTTCCGCGCTCCGTGACGAAACGCATCGCAGTTCTCGGAAAATGCTCGAAAAAATAAGGGATCCTGATATTCGACAACTTCTGGTTGATTGGCAGGACACTTCCCGCCAGCTTGGCCGTCTGCCGGAACCGGGAGAGTTTTCCATTGACGCTCGGGCTCTGGCCGATCGCGCGTTTCTTGTCGCTGTGGAGGTAGCCGAGGACACGCCTGTGTTCCGGTTTGTAAAGGCGGGATCGGATCTTGCCCGTGAGCTCGGCAGAGACTTGGTCGGGGAGATTTTCACGATGTCTGATCAGGAAAAACTCGGTGGCCTCGCGGCGGCCTATCGGCGCTGCCTTCGGGGTGCGCCCTTCTTCGACTATGCGCGTTTGGCACTGAACGAAGCACGAGTGACGCTCTTTGAAAGGCTAATACTACCCCTTTCCCATGATGGCGTCAGAGTTACACATCTGGCAGGCGTGGCGATCTTCCAGGACATTACCACCCCGACATCGGTGTGACTATGAGAACTGTAACGTTTGACGACATAGATATTGTTACAACGATCGAATCGCTCGACAATCAGTCGGTCGATCGTTTGCCGTTCGGCGTTGTGCGCCTAGATGACGATGGAGTTGTGCAGATGTTCAATGTAACGGAGGCCGAATTGTCGGGATATGGGGCGAGGCCAAAGCTTGGCAAGAACTTCTTCCTTGATATCGCTCCCTGCATGAATACTCCCGAAATGCGAGGTCGTATCGACACCGCCCGCAAGACGGGCGCAGTGGACATCGAAATTGGCTGGATTGGCGATTTCAAGGATCGCGATGGTGAACTCCGTATCCGCGCCCTCTCCGCATCGTCGGGAGGCATATGGATTCTTGTCAGCCGCGAAAACGACTGAAGTGAAAAAGCGCGCGTCGCCGAATGCGCGCAAAAATGTTGGGATAGGAGCAGGAACAAAATCCCGGGGACCGGCGTTGCCAGTTTTGGAACGGTGCGCTTAGGCCAGAATTTCCCGAAACGCCACCCGTTGGAATGAAGGTTGCCTACAGACGGCAGCAGGGGCGGAACATGGCGCGAATCCTTGTTGTGGACGACAATTCGGACCTGATCGCCCTCCTACGTCAACGCTTGGAGCGTCGTGGTCATGTGGTGTTTTCCGCCACGGATGCGGACGCTGGGCTTGCGAGCGCGCGCGCCGCGCACCCTGACATCGCGCTCGTGGGCGCCCGGCCGGAAGGGCTCGATGGCTGGGCGACTTCGCATGCCATCAAGATCGACCCCAACACTTGTAACATACGAATCATTGGGCTTTTGGCCAGCGGATCGCCCGACGAACAACAACTTGCGTTGACGAGCGGTTGTGACGAAACCCATGTGAAGCCTGTTGATCTGGTGCGTTTGGCCCAACAGATTGATGCGTTGATTGTGCGGGATAGCGAACCTGACGCTGCTCCTGCCGATGAAGTTCAGCTCCAACCCGCGGGCGATGCGCCGGATGACCTCGCGGCCGTCCCCGCCTGAACGCATTGTTGCAACAGCTTTGAGCCAGGACGGGCCTTAGGGGGATATCTTGGAAGGGGGAGTCAATTTGTATCCCGGCCGCCGCTCGCGGCTGTTTGATACAGCCGCATTTCTCGTCATTGTACTTGCCGTGGGCGGGCTTCTCATAGTTGGAAAGGAAGTCATCGTCCCCATAGCCTTCGCCATGCTGTTAAGTTTCGCACTCTCCCCCGTTATAAGGGTATTGCAGCGCATCGGAGCGCCAAAGGCGTTGGCGATTGTCGCCATTCTTGGCGTTGTCGTGGCGGGCGCCACAATGACGCTTTGGCTGCTTAGCGTTCAGATTTCGGAAGTCGGCGGCCAAATACCTACGTACCGATCCACGGTGCTCTCCAAAATCCAAGTCATTGCTCATAGTTTCTCTGGGTCTGGCCAGCTCTCGCGTCTCACCTCGATGGTGGAGGATATCACACGCCAGGTTGCATCCCCTGCGGACAATAGCGCAAGTTCGGCGCAAAAAGTGGTCGTCGTCGACGAGTCGCCGACAGCGAGGCTTGGCGCCATCGGTTCCTACGCATCCCCCCTCCTATCGCCGCTGGCCACCGCCACGCTCGTCGTCATCTTGTCGGCCTTCATGCTCGCACAGCGGGAGGATCTTCGCAATCGGTTGATCAAATTGATTGGCGCAAAGGATATTGAACGCACGACCGAGGCGATCGACGACGCCGGTATGCGGGTCGGCCGCATGTTGTTGGCCCAGGTTTCGCTCAACTCAATCTTTGGCCTTGGCGTTTGGTTCGGACTTTGGTTCATAGGTCTGCCCAGCGCCGGTTTGTGGGGCGTACTGGCGGGGATCGCGCGATTTGTGCCCTATTTCGGCGCAGTGGTCGGCCTGGTTCCACCTCTCCTCATCGCCTTCGCCTTTGACCCGAGTTGGACTCCGTTCGCGGCGACGCTCGCGCTATTCGTCATTCTTGAATTTGCGGCGGGCCAGATTGTCGAACCCATTCTGTACGGCCACAGTTCAGGGCTTTCGCCAGTGGCCATCGTGATTTCGACAGCAATCTGGGCATTTCTCTGGGGGCCGATCGGGCTGGTTCTGGCGACGCCGCTGACGATATGCATCGTCGTGATCGGGCGCCACGCGCCGGGCCTCGGCTTTATTGAAACTCTGCTCGGCGACGCCCCGCCGCTGGAGCCGCATGAAATTTTCTATCAGCGGATGTTGGCCGGCGACCCGACGGAAGCGCTGGCGCAGGCGAAGCAGTTCCTCAAAGGCCGAACCCTCGCGACCTATTACGATGAAATTGCGCTTGAGGCGGTGCGTCGGGCTCAAGTGGATGTGGTTCGCGGGCAACTGGACGGCGAACGCCTTGAAAACATGATCTCCGCGATGCGCCGGCTCATCAAGCAGCTGGGCGCCTTCAAGGGCAGGTCAGTCCAATCGAGGCGGGTCAGCGCGGAGGCGTTCGCCGCTCTTGCCCGAAGTCGGGAGGAGGCGCCGGAGGTCCGCAGAAAATTGTCGCGATCTGAACTGTTTGATTTGTGGTCCGGCGACACGCCTATCGCTATCGTTCATGACGAGAAGCCGCTGGATTCCATCGCGGCGGCGATGCTTGGTCAGGCGTTCCAGCGCCAGGGTCTGGCAAACCGCACAGCTTCGCTCAATGAGGCGCTATCGCAGCTTGACGAATCGAGCAAGCGCATCGCACTTGTTTGTCTTTGCTTCGTAGAACCCCTCTCATTGTCACATCTGCGCCTGTTTTGTGTCGCCGCCCGCAAAGCTTGTCCAAATGCGAAGATATTGTTGTGCATATGGCGGGACGCGGTCGACATATCGCTCGAAGGAAAGGAGCAAAAGCTTCGCGCGGATGCGGTGGTGTCAAGCATTTCCTCGGCCCTTCGCGCAGCGTTGGGCTTTGCGGTGTCGGGCAGGCGCTCGTCCAGCGCCGTGGCAGGTTCAGTGCCTACACGCGCATCATGGTCGAGCGAGACGGCCCGATAAAATTATTCGGCAACGGCGGCTATGCCCAACGACAGCGCGAAGCGTTGGCGCGACGGCGATTGCTCACAAACATGACTTGACAGTTTCGGCTTGAAAATCAAATCTCTCCATAGCGAGAGCAGAGATCCGGCCTTATGTAGCAGCCACCACTGGCTGATGCTTCGTGCGCGGCGGCCGAGCCACTATTCTGCCATCTGATTGATGCTGGCAATAGGGGATGGCGATGAGCGATCCGTCGGTTGTCTCGTCGTTGCGCGAGAAGCGATTGGAAGTGACCGAAATACTCGAGGGCCTCGAGCGCCAGACCAACGCGCGTCGCGCCGA